>DEIM01000146.1 GCA_002352485.1 Candidatus Dadabacteria bacterium UBA2774 | reverse complement strand
TGTACATGGGTAGAGAAATCTTTGTAAAACGGTAGGTAACGCATTATCATGCCGAGCTCGGGATCCCAGAGCTGCTTTTCCAGATAGAGCACACTGTTCTCCATTTGCTGCTTATAGTGCAGGAATCCGAAGTAAAAAGGGCTGAGCAGTGTAAAGTCGGGCCTCATATCCCTTGTGCCGTCAGGGTCTGTTCTCCTCATATAGCGGTTGTCCCCTATGAAGAGCTCACTTACCGAATATAGGAACTGGTGACGGAAATTCAGGAATTCGGGTCTTATAATATTTTTCTTGTCTTTTTTATTGGACACTTCGCTCGCAAGCGAATAAGCGTATAGGAAAGAGAAGTTGACCCAGCACGTATAGCCTTCCTCCATCGCCGATTCGTGAATAGACGTCGTCGAATAAAATAGGTTGAGCTCTTTTTCATATAGAGTCGTATAGCTATAATCAAGCGCCTTATCTATACAGACGAAGAAGTCCTCCATGTCCTTTACTTCTCTTTTTAAGTACCTGGCGGTAAGAAGGTAATTGCAGATTATAGCTATCCCGTGCGCTACATTATCTTCCTGTTTGTATAAACTCTTATCTTCACCTTCGAGGCTGTAGCGCTGTCCCCAATGACCGTCCTCCGATATAGCGTCCTTCATGAAATAGGCCATGGACTTCATGATCTCAAATGCCTGCTCTCTGCAGTCATAATCGTGGGATGAGCCTGCTATTCTCCTGAAGAGCTGCACGGCGCAGTTGGTGTCTCTTGGATAGACATAGGGATAACGGGACGTAGGGGGTGAGGCCAGGAGCAGTCTTCCGTATTTTTTGTGCTCGATTGTGCAGTCCATTATTATTTTCATGTGCTCGTTCAGCTGGTCGTTGAGCTTGGTCATTGCCTTGGACTTTTTTGCCATCTTGAAGGGACCTCCGAAGATTGTGATTGTAGAATGCTGTTTAGAACCCATTTAACGGGCTAAAGTTATAGTACTATATTGTAATCTTTTTTTATAGAGAGCCTACCAAATAAGTCGCACCGGTCGGCTCGGGCATGCCGCCTTCGGGCTCGAGCGTTACTGCAAATTCAATCTTGCCTTTTTCTTCGGGCATGCAATTAATCTCCATCATGTGCTCACCATTTTGATTAACCGTAAATGTACCCATGCTATGTGCCTTTCCGTTTTCCACGACCCAGAACTGATATGTTTGGCCCGGAACAAGCTCGGGCACGTTAGAGACGAGCAAGATAGCGTTGCTTGTGTCGGTATCCCAGAGTAATCTGCCGGAGGATTCCAAGTCCGACATCGTTCCCGCAAGGTTAATGACGCTTACCGCCGGGTTCTTTACGTAATCCATCATCTCTTCATCTTTTTCAAGTGCTGCGTGCAGGGCTTCCATGTTCTTTTCCTGAGTATCTAGCCTCTGCTGAAGCGTCAGGGTAGAGATAAATAGGAAAATTATTGCAGCAGCAGCGACAGCGCTTCCGATATTGAGCCAAACGGGGCTGAGCCCTTTCCAGAAATCTTGTAAGAACGATTTGCCTTGCGTACGGTGTCTCTCCTCAATATCATCCAGCTTGTCCAGGATGCGGTCTTCAAGATCGGGCGAGATGGGGTTGTCTTTGAGCACGTAGGGGAGGTTAGTAAATACAGTTTCACTGTCCTCTAAAAGGGCGGTACATATCTGACACCCTGTCCCCAGGTGCTCTTCAATCTTTCTGAGCTCGTATCCTGTTAGAAGACCGAGCGCAAAAAGCGCTATCTGATCCTCATATTCTGTCTTATGGTTCTGGTCCATCTATTTAAGCTCCTTTATGTAAGGTGCCATTTTTTCCTTGAGCTTAATAACCCCAAGCCTTAGGCGCGTTTTAATAGTTCCTACAGGCTCTTTAAGCTGCTCAGCCGCTTCCACATGTGTGAAACCTTCGAAGTACACAAGCTCTATTACCGCCCTTTGGTTTTCAGGGAGGGCGCTGAGGGCTTGGAATATAACATTATTTTTCTCCTCTCTATCTTCTAATATACGAGAGAAATCGGTGTTTGAGTTCAATTTTTCTTCGTCAAGCTCGGTATTTTTGTCACGATAGCCGAGAGTTCTGAGCTTATCTATGGATCTTGAGCGTGCAATATTGATTATCCAGGTCGATACCGCGCCCCTTCCTCGTTCGTATGTTTGGGCTTTATTCCATACCTGAAGAAATATTTCTTGCACTACCTCTTCGGCGTCTTCACGGTCTCTGAGCATCCTGAAGGCCATGTTGTATACAGCCTGAGAAAAACGGGAGTAAATTTCTCTTAACGCTTCTTTATCTCCCCGTTTTATAAGGTCAATTAATTCCTGATCTGTTCCGGCTCGAAGTTCTTCTCGCATTTCTACCTGCGTAATAAAGGCGTTTGGAGCATTTGAATACGGGCAATTTACAAGTTTTACATATTTGGGGCCGTATCTATTTGAACCCAAGCGCTGTATGTATTTGAACCATTGTAGTTAAACCAAAATGTTTGTCAATTACTACTTTTTATTGCCCATTAATACCCAAATGCGTTCCAGCCGGGGGGATATAAAAGCCAATTTAGGGTATCAAGATTATTATGGAGATCTTGATACCGGAGTTTTATATGGCGGCACCTCCTGAGATTCAAAGTTTCTAATACTAAGACGATGCAAATTGTGAGTTAGACAATTTCCGGGAAATAGCAGCCGAGCCTCTTTCTTAAAATTAGTCTTGACCTTAAAAGTCTCGATTTAACTGCGGATATGGATATACCCATTATCTCACCCACCTGAGCGTTAGAATATCCCTCCATATCCTTTAATCTTACAACTTCCCTGTTATGTTCCGAAAGAGCGTTTACTGCATCTGCAATAACCCCAGCGCTCTCCCGGTACAGCGAAATACGAGCCGGGCTCTGCGTCCACTTGCCCCAGGAAGCCTCGGACGCCGGTGCGTTTTCATATAAATAGTTACTTGTTACTTCATGCTGACCGGACTTATTTGCCTTATTGAGCACCATATAACAGCTGTTTAAAGTTACTTTGTATAGCCATGTCGAGAATTTAGAATTGCCCTTAAAGGTATGTAGTTTCTTCACCAGTATGAGTGAAATTTCCTGCACTATGTCTTCTGCGTCTGAGTGGTTCTTGGTCATTTTAATAGCAAAACCGAGTATCGTATCTCTGTATCTCCTTATGATATTTGTCAAAGCTGTCTCGTCCCTCTTCTTCTTATAGAGCTCTACCAGTACCTCGTCAGAGACGGTCTCGTAGTTTAGTGGAATTAAGTCTCCTTTGGAATATCGAGTGTGCTCTCCGAGATTTTCCGCGGCTTTCTGTGAATTTAAAGTAGATTGGTAAATATCTTCTGTATTTTTGACGGTTGCGCCCGAATGTCTCATTGTGTGACCTCCAGTAAGTATGTCGCTCGCATATAATCAAACGGCTTCAGGTCCTATGTTTGTTACTGGTTAGATATACGAGAAGTGCCCGGTTTCGGTTTTATCTGAGGGATACGATTGATTCCATTCTAATGAGCATGCGCTCTGTTATGGTTAGGATTTTCCTCTTTATTTAAAGTGAGTTAGTATGTATGATAAGCCCTACAGCTATCTGTAGCAGGCTATGATCATTTCTCTACTTTCTAAGATGTAGAATCTTTTTTTTCGTAAGGAGGCCAAAATTGCTAGGCAAAAAAATTAATGATAAATCGAGCTTGAGTATTAATAACTCACTGCGATCTGTGTATGAATCCTCTAAATCGAATTTGCAACTGCCGAAATATGAAATGCCAAAGCAGAGCATGCGGGCAGACATTGCCTATAACTTAATTAAAGATGAACTATTTTTGGACGGGAATTCACGCCTAAACCTCGCTACATTCGTCCAGACCTATATGGAGCCTGAGGCCTCACAG
>DEIM01000134.1:3853-4277 GCA_002352485.1 Candidatus Dadabacteria bacterium UBA2774 | reverse complement strand
CGGGTTCTTCCTGTGTCTCTTCTTGAACTTCCGGCTCAGCAGCCTGCGCTTGTTCCTCTATTGGCGCTTTTTTTGAAGGAGCTTCTTTCTCGTTGCCCTCGCCGTCATCTATAGTCACGAGCAGCTGGCCTACTTTTATGGTTTCGCCGTCTGACACATGGAGCGCTTTAATCACTCCCGCAGCCGGAGATGGGACTTCGATAGCGGCCTTATCGGTCTCAATCTCCATGAGGGGCTGCTCTTGTGATACCGTATCGCCTGCAGACACGTATACGCTTATTACGTCCCCTGTTTCTATGTCTTCGCCTAGCTCCGGCAGTCTGTATTCAATTGTCATTTCATGTCCGCCTTGTCATAACTGATTTTATGTCTGCCCCGGCATCGCTGTGAGGCGCTCGCCTCCGTCCCCATGTTTACTTTATAC
>DEIM01000134.1:0-3778 GCA_002352485.1 Candidatus Dadabacteria bacterium UBA2774 | reverse complement strand
GAGGCGCTCGCCTCCGTCCCCCATTATGAAATTATGGGGTTCGCTTTTGCAGGATCAATTTCAAGCTCTAATATAGCTTTCTCTACAATGTCCGTTTTAATCTTTTTCTCCCACGTGAGTGAAGCGAGCACGGCAAGCGTAATGTAGCGCCAGTCTACCTCAAAGAAGTCCCTGAGCGCCTTGCGGCTGCCGCTGCGCCCATAGCCGTCCGTACCGAGTGTAACCAGAGGACGGGGAAGCCACTGGGATATGGAATCCGGAAGCGCCATCATATAATCAGAAGCCGCTACAAATACTCCCGGGCTGTCTTTAACGCACCGGGTAATATAGGGCACTCTCTTTATTTCAGAGGGGTGGAGCATGTTCCAGCGCTCGGTCTCTAGCCCATTTCTGTATAGCTCCTTATAACTTGTGACGCTCCATACGTCTGCTGAGACGCCGTATTTCTCGGAAAGTACTTCCTGCGCTCGGAGCACTTCGTTTAGTATCGCCCCGCTCCCGAAGAGCTGTGCGCGGAGCTCGGACTTTTGATCCTCCGCCGCTTTGAATTTATACATGCCTTTGAGTATCCCTTCCCCGGCCCCTTCAGGCATTGGGGGATGGACGTAGGGCTCGTTCATAACCGTTATATAATAGAACAGATCTTCACGGTCAACGTACATACGTTTAATGCCGTCCCGTATGATCTCCGCAAGCTCGAATGCGAATGCCGGGTCGTAGGCTTTTAGGTTCGGTACGGGGTAAGCGAGCAGGTGGCTCTGACCGTCCTGGTGCTGTAGCCCTTCGCCTGCAAGAGTCGTGCGCCCGGAGGTACCGCCCAGTAAAAACCCCTTTGTCCTCATATCACCGGCGGCCCAGATTAGGTCCCCTATCCTCTGAAAGCCGAACATGGAGTAGTATATGAAGAACGGTATCATGTCGATGCCATGCGTGGCGTAAGAAGTGCCGGCGGCAATGAACGAGGACATTGAGCCTGCCTCTGTGATGCCCTCTTCTAGTATCTGTCCGTCTACAGCCTCTTTGTAGTATAGGAGGGTCTCGGCGTCCACAGGCTCGTATAGCTGTCCAACGTGGGAATATATACCCACCTGCCTGAACAGCGACTCCATGCCGAATGTGCGGGCTTCATCGGGAATGATCGGTACTATGTACTTGCCTATATTCTTGTCCTTAAGCAGCTTGCCGATCATCCTTACCACAGCCATTGTGGTTGCGAATTCTCTTTTGCCAGAGCCTTTGTAAAACTCCTCGAAAATCGTATCGGACGGAGGTTTCAAGGCAGGGCCGTTTATTTCCCTTTTGGGTAAAAAGCCCCCGAGCTTTTTTCTTCTCTTGAGTAAATATTTTATTTCGGGGCTGTCCTTGGCAGGCTTATAAAAAGGCGCCCTGGCAACGTCTTCATCCGATATTGGAATATCAAATCGGGTCTTAAAAATCCTGAGCTCGTCTTCATTAAGTTTTTTTTGCTGGTGGGTTATGTTTCTGCCTTCGCCCGCTTCACCGAGCCCGTAACCCTTAATTGTTTTAGCCAGGATTACAGTTGGGGAGCCTTTGTTCTCAACCGCAAGCTTATATGCGGAGTAGATCTTCTCAGGGTCGTGTCCGCCCCGGCGGAGCTTCTGAAGCTGTTCATCCGAGAGGTCTTTGACCATCTCCAGCAGCTCCGGCTCTCTTCCAAAAAAGTGGCTCCTGATATATTCGCCCGATGCTACAGAATACTTTTGATAATCGCCGTCGAGCGCATCGGTCATTCTCCTTACTAGTGCTCCTGTTTTGTCTTTTGCAAGAAGGGGGTCCCAGCTGCTCCCCCAGATTAATTTTATGACGTTCCAGCCAGCTCCTCTGAAAATAGCTTCTAGTTCCTGGATGATTTTACCGTTACCTCTGACGGGACCGTCCAGCCGCTGGAGGTTGCAGTTGACTACAAAAATCAGGTTGTCGAGCTTCTCCCTTGATGCGAGTGTAATCGCTCCCAGAGATTCGGGTTCGTCGGTCTCTCCATCTCCAAGGAACGCCCATACCTTTGCGTCTGAGGGCTTTTTAATCCCTCTGTCTTCAAGGTAGCGGTTGAAGCGGGCCTGATAGATGGCCATTATGGGGCTTAAACCCATAGATACTGTTGGAAACTGCCAGAAGTCGGGCATGAGCCAGGGATGGGGGTATGAAGACAAGCCTTTATGCGGACCGGTTTCGCGTCTGAAGTTCTGGAGGTCCTCAATGCTTAGCCTTCCTTCCAGATACGCCCTTGCGTAAATACCCGGAGCCGCGTGCCCCTGTATATAAACTATGTCGCCTTCTCGATCCTCGGTTCTGCCTCTTAGAAAATGATTAAACGCTACGTCGTATAGCGCCGCTGCCGATGCGAATGTGGATATGTGCCCGCCTATGCCCTCTTCGAGCTTATTCGCTCGAACAACCATAGCCATAGCATTCCAGCGTATGAGGCTTCTAATGTTCCACTCTATCGCCGGGTCGCCCGGGTAAGGGAGCTGCTCTTCCACCGGTATTGTATTTACGTATGGCGTATTGGCCGAGAAAGGCAGCTTTATTCCACTCTTCTGGGCGTGGATCTGCAGCTCTTTCAGAAGCCTTTGCGCGCGCTCCGGACCGCTTGAGCTGAGCACGTAGTCAAGTGATTCACGCCATTCGCGGTTTTCCTGCTCTTCAACTTCGGATTTTCTGAGCTCAGTGTCTTTTTTCTTTTGCATATCTCGCCTTCTCTAGTGTGCTTAATCGCTCTGTATGAAGCTTAACTCCTACTCCACTACATCCCTAAGAGAAATATTACAGCAAGCCCTTAAAGCAAGTCAATGATAATCTCTGTATTAGAGTAAATTACTTGCTTAATAGGTTCATAATACCCTTTATGATTCATAGCTGTGTAAGCTGCCGTAAACTGGATTTGGATGAAATTGATTGACCCTAAAGCGATTGAATATATAATAATTCTTACTATGGAAAAATTCGATTTAACAGTAATAGGGTCTGGACCAGGGGGATATGTAGGCGCAATCAGGGCTGCACAGCTTGGAATGAGGGTCGCAATAATTGAACGCGACAGACCGGGCGGCGTATGTCTAAATTGGGGGTGTATACCCTCAAAATCTATCCTAAAATGTGCTGAAGTATACGAATATTTCAAGAATTCCAGTGAGTTTGGTATAACGCATAAAGGACTTTCTTATGACTTCTCAAAGGTCATAGATAAGAGCAGAGGCGCATCGGATAAGCTCACAAACGGGGTCGAGTACCTCCTTAAAAAAAATAAAATCACCCTATTTAACGGTATAGGAAAGATAATTAATAATGGTAAGGTCGGTGTTACGGGCGAGAATGACCAGGTCGAGATCGATACCGAGAAAATATTGATTGCTACAGGGTCTGTGCCTGTGACTCTTCCGGGTCTGGAAGTGGACGGAAAGTTGGTAATGACAAGTGATGAGGCTATTTTTCACCCTGAAGTACCGCCCTCAGTGGTTGTAATTGGAGGCGGATACATAGGCGCTGAGTTTGCATACGTATATAACTCTTTTGGGAGCAAGGTTACGATTGTCGAGATGATGGACCACTTGCTGCCGGGAGCGGATAGGGATGTAGCGCGTGATCTTGAAAGGTCGTTTAAGAAGAGTGGAATGACCATCATGACAGGCACAAAGTATAAAAATGTCAATAAAAAGCGTAAAACAGTTGATGTAATACTTGAAGATATTAAAAAGGGTACAGAATCCACCGTTTCAGCCTCCATGGTGCTCGTAGCGGTAGGGAGACGACCTATTGC
>DEIM01000211.1 GCA_002352485.1 Candidatus Dadabacteria bacterium UBA2774 | reverse complement strand
CGCGAGAATTGCGCGGTTACTGTTCTTGATAAGTACACGTCGTCCTTCCACTGGCCGCAGCAGAATTTCGCTGCTATCTGGCTCCGCCCGCAGTGGTATCTATATATAAACAGCTTCCTGTCTGACACTCAGAATGGGGGTCTTGGTTTTGTTACAGGCGGCGACTACACGTTAGGCAACATAGTCCCGGGGCAATGGCAGCTTGCGACAAAATCAGTTTTCGTAGGCCAAACTCAAAAGGATAACCCTCTTACCTCAGAAGCAGGACCGTTTAACCCTCTCACGAGCAGTGACGGGATGATAAAAGGTCTTGTTTGCGACAGCGGAGACGCCAACCACTGCCGCTTGGCTGCGGAAGGCATAAGTATGCCGATTGACAACTTCGCAGTGAATCAGCGCCTTTTCAATATATATGACGGCCCCAATTATCAGGACTCAAACGCTTTTCTGGATATCGAACAGACCGATCTCGGTAGTATTTGCAGTCCGCCGGAAGATATGTCCGCAACCGGTGTTAGCAAATGTCCTCAGTTCGGTCCGGGAGTCGGCATGCCGGCCTGGATGTACACGCGTACAATCGGGATTCCGGTCGATAAGACTGCCGATAAGTGCGTTCTGCCAAATGCTGCAATAGGATGGAAGCAGCCAAACGGCTTTTACTATCCACCGGCGTTTCACTCGCGCAATCTTCACTTTGACAATGTGGATATTCGCCACTACGTCCTGGAGCCTCTGTGGGCGCCTGGCTCTTACGACACTATAGAGGCAGAGGTTAGGGAGAACTACTGTACATTTCCAACTAATAATATGTTCGGCAACTTCAGCAGTGTGGATCGTCAGACGGTTGTAAACGACAACGACGGCTCTCTTACAGGGCTTTTAAGTCCCGTTGCCACTTCTATGGGTGAAACAATATCGGTCAACCTAGACCCGTTTTTCAATGCTCCCATAGAGGCCATCGAGTGCGAGTCGTTTGACACGGCGAAAACAAGCCCTTACGAGTATATTACAACAGTCGTTTACCCAGGGTGCGCAACAAACGGCACTTGCCTCGGTGTGTGCTCGAACAATGCGGCTGTAAAATGCAGCTCTGACCCCGAATGCGGTCCGGGTAACACCTGCAGCGCTACGTGGGGAAGACCCTGCTCAAACGCCGAGTGCTATGGCGTACCGCTTGAGAGACAGCTTCTTACAACGGAGGACGCCTCTGACCTCTCTACAACTGGAATACGGATGGCGGGGATGAGTCTCTTTCAGAGGAGCATGATGACTCTAAACGGCGCTACGTATTACATCGATACCACGGTTTCAGAAGCCGAGCAGAGAAAGAGTGCCAAGAGTCTGAACGTGTTTAAAGCCGGAGAGACTTACTACGTATTCTTCATTTATCCCAAAGAGAGCACAAATCAGACGTACCAGATATACGTAGGCGAGAGTGGATTCAACGAGGGCACGGACGTATCGTTCGTCCGGGCTGAACTTAGGTCCCCGATAATTTTTACGCCCAAGACTTTTGATAACGAGAAAAATCTGCCCGCCGGGTGGGACAAAAATTACGATCCTGGAACGGGCATTCTGACTGTAACAGCAGACATGAAGGTATTTGAAAGCGATTTAACTAAGGCCAAAAATGATTTTTGCCAGCCTAACAGTTTCTGTACGCTAAAAGGTGATAAAGACGATGCCGATGCTGAATGCATTTGCTCCGATGACCTTACTGGAGATCAGAAAACCCAGTGCGAGACTGGAAATATATGCGGCAGATGGGCGGGGAAAGATATCGATTGTCCGGAAGGCGGCTGCCCTGGTTTTTCATTCAAACTTCCTCCGGCTCCCGGGTTTGTAGCGGACAACAAAGGGAATATTTTGGAGGCTAACGGAGGCCACAGGCCAAGGCCTATGTGTTTTCCACAAGAAGCGCCGTGGACTGCTGATTTCATACGAGCCGATATGGATGTAGCAGGTTCGTGTAAGACTACACCTATAGACAATTCCAAATTCTGTACCGACCCCCCTGGCGGCGGTGGCGGAATGCCGCCGGACCCTGACGGCCCGCCAGTTGGCGGAGGAGCAGACAAGGACGGGGACGGCGAAGCTGACGACACCGACGTCGATTCGGATAACGACGGTATACCCAACAGCAGCGAGCGTTCAAACTTTGTAATAACCTCAAGTTCTGAATCAGCCTCTAGAGCAATTGTGATTCCGGCTGATCCAGACGGAGACGGAATACCCAACGAGCTTGATCTTGACTCAGACGGTGACTGTATCCCCGACCATTTTGAGGCCGGGGGCACTAACGACGCCGACAGAGACGGGTTGGTGGATAATTTCGCCGATGTCGATGGTGACGGCCACCATGACGCGCATGACACCGACCAGGGTGGAAGCGCGCTTCCTCTGCACGATACAGATGGGGACGAAGTCCCGGACTTTCTGGATCATGACTCCGATGGCGACGGCATGACGGATACCGAAGAGACCGGGGGCACGGTGGATAATAATGACGACGGTATTCACGATGATACGGAAGATGCGAACAATGATGGACTAGCGGACAGCTTACATCCTGATACGGGCAACATCTGTGTAATTCAGGATACCGACGGCGACGGACTACCCGACCATCTTGATGTAGTCTCACAGACACCTGACGACGGGGATGACACCGGAGACGGAAGCACTGGTAACGGTGCTTGTGCCTTGGCATCAAGCGAAGTCGGCAGTCAGGGCTTAGCCGGGCTTGCCGTGTTCGCGCTTATTCCGCTTGCAGTAGTTTTCCGGAGAAAATTAAGAGCCGGAAAAAAGAGATAAATAGAGCGAGCATTTTTTAACGAAGACTACCAATAGCCTGGTATCCCTATTATATTACAGGGATACCGGGTATTTTTAATTTCACTCTCATGGCTCTATTATCACGACTGCGTAACCGCTTCGAAAACCCGAAAGTAAACATATCTGCAGGCTCAAGCTCGCTTGGCTTTATGGATGCTTTTTCTATAGGAATCGGCGGCATTGTAGGGGGCGGAATATTCGCTACGATAGGCCTTGCGATAGTCGAATCCAGGGGCGCCACCTATATGTCTTTTCTAATTGGGGGTGTGGTTGCCCTGCTCACAGCTTACTCATATCTCAGGCTATCTGTCGCCTATCCGAGTAAGGGCGGCACCGTAACTTTCATAAACCGCGCTTTCGGAGAAGGGTTATTCACCGGAAGCTTGAATACGCTTCTTATCATAAGCTATGTTGTCCTTCTTGCTGTCTATGCCTATGCTTTTGCCACATACACAGCGGCTACTTTTTTCCCCAAGTCCGAATACGAGCTTTGGCACAAAGTACTCACCTGCGGCATTATGATACTCCTTGCTGTTATTAATTTTATAGGCCCCAGCATTGCGGAGCGCTCAGAGGGCTTTTTTAATGTTAGCAAGCTCCTTATTCTTTTAACTTTTGTGGTACTCGGGTTATTTGCGGGTGATCTGTCGTTTGAGCGTTTAAGTCCCGCCGACTGGGTATCGGCTCCTCAGATCGTAGCCACCGGGATGCTCGTTTTCATAAGCTATGAGGGTTTTGAGCTGATAGCGAACGTGTCGGATCAGGTAAGGGACAAGGAGAAGAACTTATCCTATGCCTATTTCGGAAGTGTTATTACAGCAATGGTTTTTTATATGTTCATTATCGTAGTCGTCATAGGGCACCTTTCTTTTAGCGCAATCACAGACTCACGCGACTATGCCCTTTCCGCAGCAGCTCAGGTTTTTATGGGCAGGACAGGGTTTATTCTTCTCTCGGTAGGCGCCATACTTGCCACGGCTTCCGCCATAAACGCGGGTCTTTTCGGCGCCTCTAAGCTCCCGCTTATGCTTGCAAAGGAGGGCGAAGCCCCCGAGCGATATGAAAGGAAAATCTGGGGACGCTATCCAGTTGGTCTTATAGTGATAGCCATCTTGGTGCTATTAATCGCTAATTTTCTCGAGCTCCATGCCCTAGCCGCAGCAGCCAGCACTGGGTTCATCCTTACTTTTTTAATGGTGAACATTGCAAATGCCAAGCTCGCAAAAGAGACCGGGAGTAGAAGATGGATTTGTATTTTAGGGGCCTTTGTCTGTTTCGCGGCGCTTGTAATATTGCTAATCCAGATCGCCCGCGACCCTGCGCACCGCTACGAGCTCTGGTTCATAGGCGCGCTCATAATCTTTCCCTTCCTATATCAGACGGTATTTAACGCCTATAAACATTTCCATAAACCTAAGTCTCGGTAATTTGGCTTTTTCGGAATTTTAATGAAGGGCTTATATCGTGAGGTAAAGTAAGGAATCCTGGACTTAAGAAAAATCTCTTAAATCGGCTACATCAGTATTACCATTATCGAACAGCTCGTTAAACCTTTCACGGCTTAAATCTACAGTAACAATGCGGGAATTGTCACCCGGATGGGTCCTATCAGCGTCCGCAGCCTCAAAAGTTCTGTAGAGATGGTTTGCGTTATGAGATTTTGCCGCGTTTGATCCCCTTCTTCCTCTGAGTGAGAGTTTAAACACCTCCCTAGTCCCGTTAGACCCCGATCCCGAACCGCTATCGTCGCAGGATATAAACATCAGGGCCACAGCCGCGCTGCTTAACTTCAAAAACTCTCTTCTTGTAAAGTTGCCAATACCCATAATATTAGTGCAGGCACGGGGAAGAGCCGAGTTCCCCGCCAGTTCGACAAAAAAATTGTCGGCCCAGACTTTGAACCAGGACCTCTGATAACGGAACAAACAGCACCCCCCGGACTCCCCGGGGAACGTAGAAGGGGAAAATGCGCCCAACTTGTTCTTGTTTGCCGACCTCCTGGCCTATGTGCTATTTTCAATTATATGACTGCAGGTTATGCGTGTCAACAGGTTATGTTAAGATTCAAAATAGCAGTTAACTTGCTTTAAGAATAGGTTAAAGTGGAATGTAAATGCTGAAAAACTCCTAAGCATTTACCTGCAACCGCAGTCGCAGTCGAGCACTCCCCTAGGTGCGACACTCAGGTCACACTTGCAGAGCTCCTCACCTGCAGCACAACCGGGGGGGCCCGCGGCTCCGGCAGCGCAGCCTCCGATATTTACGCTAACCGAATTCACAGAATCGAAAACTGGTTTACAGGACCTGCTGCTGCAACTGCCCGGCCTGCAGGTCGTTGTGTAGTTTTGCTCACAGTAGTTACGGGCCATTTTGTTTTCCGTGTCTACATTGGTTCCAACGCATTCCCCCACAGGCACGCATTCTGTTCTCCTACCCAACCTTGCAACTGAAGCCTGGTTTGTAAATGCGGGTGGGTCAATTGACGTGCAAGGCGTGGGTGTTGGAATCGGTGCTCTTGCAATCTCCTGTTTCTCCTTCTCACATCCTGATGTGAAAAGTACGGCTACAAGTAAGAAAATAGCTAAAGCCGAAATCTGTAAAAATCCAATAGCTAAACTCTTGCCTTTGCCACTCATGGTACCTACCTCCTACCTTTGCATATATAAACCGAGTATAGAACATCTGTTCGGGTAATGCCATAAATTTCTAATGTAGGGGTAGGACTATGGATTACTCAGTTATTACTTCGGCTCAAGCTGGGCAACTGCAAAATTAACCCCGAAACGCTTACACCAGATCACTACGGACTTAAATTTTTCGAGCTCTACGTCAGGGCCAAGCTCATAATTTTGATTCCCGACATCTCCCTGGTTTCATTCCAAGATCTTCTGGTAGTTCGAGGGCCCGTAATTTTCAGGGTTATAATCCTCACTCGAATTATTAGATCTATCTTTTATTGCCTTAGCGTCTGGCCTGATATTAGCACATTGTGTAACGTTAGCTGCTTCATCGGTGCTCTTTGTCGCCGTGCAGTCGACCCTTTTTTTGCCATATAGCTCATGCTCGCTAACGCCGCTATCCTTAGCCCCGCCAGAGCAGCCTACAATCATTAATAAACATAGAACGAATATCGATCTTTTCATAGTTTCGTCACTGTCAGATTTAGTATCCGATCTTAAGTATACAGTCAAGACGGGTAAAGTTAACTCTGTTTGTATCTTTTCTCAGGGCTGGGGCCAAGTTTATATATTCAAATAAACTTCCGTTTGTGATATAATGAAAATTCCAATATTCGTAATGGCGGTTTGGGGTAATCTGAACAAAAATTCACTAGGAGGACAAAATGATGGATAGATTCAAGACTACTCTTCTTTTAATTGCGTTAGTAATCGGCAGCGCAGGTGTGTTAATTGGATGCGCAACACAACAGACGCCAGTGTATCAGCCACCTGCCGGCAAAATTGGTCAAATCTCCGAATTCGACATTACAAGGGCATCTCAGCAGGACATTGCCGATGCTCTTCAGAGGGACGGGCGTGTTATTATCAGCGGCGGGCTTTTATTCGCTTTTGACAGCGCCAAGTTAAATCCGGAAGCAGAGCAGGTAGTCAGTAAACTCTCCGAGGCGATGAAACAACATCCCGATCTAAAGGTAGCCGTAGTCGGAAACACGGATAACACGGGTAATTTCAAATACAACATTAAGCTATCTGAGCGGCGCGCGAACGTCATAGTCAGTGAGCTGGAAAAGGACGGAGTCTCATCCGACCGTCTCGTCGGGGTGGGTGTCGGCTCGCTAATCCCTATTGCCTCAAATGACACTCCTGAAGGACAGGCGAAAAACCGGCGCGTAGAGCTCGTCCTTATTCGCT
>DEIM01000236.1:21528-23151 GCA_002352485.1 Candidatus Dadabacteria bacterium UBA2774 | reverse complement strand
ATGAGTGCCGCCACAATATGCTTTACTGGCGTGGAGACGATTACCTAGGCGTAGGCGCGGGCGCGCATTCACATCTGAAAAGCGAGGGCAGGGGATGGGGAACAAGACAGGGGAATATTAAAAACCCGGGGCTATATATGAAATCCGTAAGGGTTGGTGAGAAACCGCTTGATTTCTGTGAAGAGCTAGAGAAGCACGAGGCTTTGGAGGATACTGTCCTTATGGGTCTCAGACTGAATAAGGGGCTTGAATTTAACTCTCTTAGAGATTCTTACAGTGTTACCCCTGATGAGTATAAAATCGGATATTTGGTTAAAGGCGGTCTGATAGAAATAAACGGCGACTCGGTGCGTCTGACGGAGAAAGGAAACCTGCTTTCAAATGCCGTTATTGAAAGGTTTTTAGATTCACTAAGCCCAGTTTAGTTTTAAGATAGGTAGTACTTTTGCCCTTTGGATTCAATGTAGAAACCATCTCCATCCTGAACAGCGTGCTTCATCATCTCATAGTAGGCGGGTCTTGTGAAGCGGGCGTCGAACTTCTCGTTTTTTACTTTCGTGTAGGGGATATTTTCTTCATTTATCCGAAGCGTCTCAAGGTTTAACTTTTCTTCCGTTTCATCATTTAGAATAATGTAGTAGTCCTCGCCTTCTTTTCGGAGCATCTTTACTACAAAGGGGGTATCCTCCACACGGATGTACATCCTGCAGCTTCCGTCATCGATGTAATAATGCCCCTCTTCGTCTCTATCAAGGAGCTTATTATTGTATAGATACGTCAGCCTGTGTTTTATCTCGATCCCGTCCTGGAACCAATTACCACGGTTATCGATAAACACCCGTGGCTCGTCGGTACTATTTTCAACCATAACTTTAGTATAACCAATATCTGAAATATACGGGTTATTCACCCAGCACCTTAACCACTACGCTTTTTCTCCTCTGCCCATCAAACTCAGCGTAGAATATTCTCTGCCATGTGCCTAAGTCAAGCTCGCCGTTTGTAATCGGCACCAATACTTGGTTATGCATAATCAGGTTTTTAAGGTGGGCATCACCGTTATCATCATCCGTTTGGCTGTGCCGGTAATCGGGCTTATAAGGGGCAATACCCTCAAGCCACTCCCATATGTCCTCTTTCAGCCCGCTATCCGGGTCGTTAATATATACAGCCGCTGTATTATGCATCGCCGATACGAGTACAAAGCCCTCATTAACCCCGCTCTTATCCACTATTGATCTTATTGTTTCCGTTATGTGTATGATCTCTCTTCTCTTTTCTGTCTCAAACCATAGATACTCGGTCAGGGTTTTCATATTCGGCTTCTCCTTAAAGGAGGTCTCAATCCCATGTATTGTACTGCTCCCCTTTTGCCAAGCTCGGTTTAAGTTGGATTTATGAATAATACAAAATAGTGTCCATCAGGTTTGTTTCTCACCTGATAGCACGTTTGAAACCATGCGTCCCATAGTAATTCTGTTGGCGCTCAGTTCATGGAGAAGCTCTGTAAGTGTTTTTCGGAACTCAGCCTGTTGCTCATCAGACAAGGCTAGAAGTTTTGGCCTAATGGGCGTTGCGTATGCTACTTCTATGGCATGTGTTGCTCCGCCGCCTATTGCTAGG
>DEIM01000236.1:12364-21422 GCA_002352485.1 Candidatus Dadabacteria bacterium UBA2774 | reverse complement strand
TTAAGTGCATTACAAATAGATTCGAAAAGCTGACATTCAGCTACAGGACGCCAGGTGGTTATGATAACTTTTCCCCCTTTACACAACACCCTGTACATTTCCCGGGCAGCTGCATCTTTGTCTGGGAAAAACTGAAAGCCCTGTTGACAGACGACAAAGTCAATCGAGTCGCTAGAGATTTCTAAAGGATGCGCGGGGGATTCAATGAATTCCACTTCCGGTGTCAGGCCAGCGCACCGTTTCTTAGCTAAAGCCAGCATCCCGCTGTTAATGTCTGTGCCCGACACCTTCCCGCCGGGGCCAACTTGTCCTGCCACTAGTTGTGCGAAGATTCCGCTTCCTGTGGCCAAGTCAAGGACGCGTCGGCCTTCCCACGGCCCATATTCCTTGATAAGTCGAACCGCCCACGGCTCGAAAAGAACCGGCACCAAAACATTGTCGTAGGCACTCGCGACCGAGTCATCTCCAAAACTAAATTTTTGAGTTTCGTTAATATTGCACCTCGTTTCCTTAAGTGCACTTTCACCCTCACAATAAAGATAAAACGGGTGAAGTGGTACAAATGTCATAGCTCAATTATCTATCCAATATACATTATTTATACTGCTCCCCCTTTGTCAAGCGGCATTTAAAGAGCTTAATTCTACAAGCTTCTTAATAGGGAGCAGTATAGTCTTAGTGTCTATTTATTCAGATAGTAGCTTAATTGCAGTACTATGCCAAAAGGGGGAATTCTTGTGTAATATCATATATATTCTAGGAAAAGTATTAAACGACTATTGACGGAGGGTTGTATGATAGTTGAACTTAGCGTAATTCCGATAGGAGTCGGGACTTCGCTTTCCGTATATGTGGCTTCAGTTATGAGGGTGATCAGGGACAGTGGACTTAAGTATGAGTCTCACTCCATGGGCACAAATATTGAGTGCGAGTGGGACGATATAACGCCGCTTGTGAAAAAGTGTCATGATGAGCTAAAAAAAATGGGTGTTCAGAGGATTAACACGTCGATTAGAATAAGCGAAAGGACAGACAAGCCCTATACGATGGCAGGGAAAATGGAGAGCCTTGAAGATAAAATAGATTAATCGGGAATTTTAAAATTACTCTCTATAAACTGCGCTTAATTTGAGCGCGAATACATTAACCACAATGAATGAGAACTTAAAGTACTGGATAGCTCTTAGCATGGTAGAAGGAGTAGGGTATGTGTCTGCCAAAAAACTTCTGGCTGAGTTTGAGAGCCCGGAGAGCCTGTTTAAGGCAAGTAAGAGCGAGCTCGGGCGTATTAAAAGGGTATTCGAAAGGGGTGCTGAGAGTATCATAGAGGCTATAAGCAGCTTCTCCGATTGGATCCTTGTTGAAGAGGAGATAAGAGGAATTGAAAAACGCGGGTTCCAGATACTCACGCTGAGTGATCCCGCCTACCCAGAGGGCTTATTTAATATATACAATCCTCCTCTGATTCTTTATGTGAAGGGCGAGCTCTTACCCCAAGACTCTCTGTCTGTGGCGATTGTAGGTTCGAGAATACCGGATCGTTACGGGAGGACCGTGACTCAGAGACTTTCAGGGGAGCTTGCCGCAAGAGGGATTACAATAGTGAGCGGTATGGCGCGCGGTGTAGACTCAATAGCGCAACAGGAAGCGCTTGAGCGCGGGGGAAGGACAATCGCGGTGCTTGGTTCGGGCCTTGATGTTATATATCCACCTGAGAATGATAAGCTTTACGATAAGATATCCCAAAACGGTGCTGTGATATCGGAATTTTCTCTAGGTACAGGTCCCCTCGGGCAAAACTTCCCGCAGAGAAACAGGGTAATTAGCGGCCTTGCGCTGGGCGTAATAGTGGTTCAGGCCTCTCAAAAAAGCGGCTCACTTATCACGGCGTCCTTTGCGCTCGATCAGAATAAAGAGGTCTTTGCAGTTCCGGGAGAGGCAGGTAAAAAACTAAGCTTCGGACCTAACTGGCTCATTAAAAAGGGTGCTAAGCTTGTTGAAAAGGCAGAGGATGTGTTTACTGAGCTTGGGATAGCTATGGGCGAAAGTACTGATGTTCCATTTGACAGGCAGTCTGTCCTGGACTCCTTAACAAAAAATGAAAGGACAGTTTATTCCGTATTTAAAACCGATGCCTTACATGTGGACGAAATAATAAAGCTCACGGATATGGAGCCCTCAAATGTGCTTTCCGTTCTGCTATCACTTGAGCTTAACGGTTTTGTAGTGCAGCTACAGGGAAAATATTTTCAGCTAAGCATGTAGGCAGATATTCATTTGCATACTTTAGTATGAAAAATTCTAATACTAAAGTATGTTGACTTTTTGCTTGCCCGGCACTTAAATTAATACTATAGTATATAACAATAGTCTTAACCTGTTTGGGGCTTAACCCACGCGGGTTTTAAATATCCCATTTTGTAATGGGGGTGAAGAGTTTATGGCAACTACGAAAGCAACTGCAAAAAAAAAGGCTGAGAGCATTAGGACTATAGTTGCCTGCAGATATCCTCTGGTCAGAGACGGAATTGCTAAAATACTGGAGGAAGACAAAGCTATAGAAGTCGTATCAAGGGTCTCGAACCTGATTGATCTGATAGGAGCGTGCGAAGAGCACGATTTTGATATACTACTTCTGGATGTTGAGCTTAAAGGGTTAAATCTGACTAAAATACTGAGTCTGATCAAAAAAAATAACAAGGCCAAGTTGATACTGATTATAGATAACGACTATAACGAAAGCCTTCTTATTAATGCAATCCGCTCGGGAGTGAGGGGGTATCTGCTCAAGGACACCGACTCGAACCATCTGATTAAATCGGTAAGCTCTGTCCACAACGGCGAGCTCTGGGTAGAGAGAAAGCTGATGGGTAAAGTAATAGACGGCACCTCCTACCCGCAAAAAGCGGAGAAGGGTAAGGGGCAGATATATGATCTTACGGAAAGTGAAATC
The DNA here is from genome assembly GCA_002352485.1 of Candidatus Dadabacteria bacterium UBA2774. Classification (GTDB taxonomy): domain Bacteria; phylum Desulfobacterota_D; class UBA1144; order Nemesobacterales; family UBA2774; genus UBA2774. The sequence continues at coordinate 18,469 of DEIM01000236.1, read as the reverse complement.
AAGATAATTAAGCTTGTCCTCAATGGTTACACGAATAAGAGTATTGCGGATGAGCTTTATATCAGTGAAAAGACGGTGAAGTTTCACTTATACAAGATATTTAAAAAGCTCACTGTCAAAAACCGCTCGGAGCTCATTCTGTTCGGTTTCAGACATGGTTTTGTGACATAGACCTTAGCTTATTCATATACTTGATTTATATAGTTGGCCTTATTCAAATTCTTGAATAAACTCCTACAAGTAAATAAATTAATCCGTATATGGGTTTATACTATTAAAGTCGTATTAGATTTTAATAAACTCAGAGTCAAAAGGAGTTATTAAAATGAATTTAAGTGTGATAGGAACCGGGTATGTGGGTCTTGTGACCGGCGCTTGTTTTGCGGGAAGCGGTAATAACGTAATTTGTGTGGATATAGACGAAAAGAAGATAAATGCTCTCCGTGAAGGGCAAGTCCCTTTTTATGAGCCCGCGCTTGAAGACCTGGTAAAAAAGAATTTAAAAGAGGGCAGGCTTCGCTTTTCTACGGATATAGATCATGCGATCAAAAACTCGCTTGTAATATTAATAGCTGTCGGCACTCCGCCAAATTCTGATGGCTCAGTCAATATGGATGCAGTACTGAGCGTGGCACGCTCCATTGGTGAGAGTATGGATAGCTATAAGATAGTCGTTACGAAGAGTACTGTACCGGTAGGCACGACGGAGCGAATAAGAGCGGTAATAGAGGAATTCTCAGATGTTGAGTTCGATGTCGCATCAAACCCTGAATTTTTAAAAGAAGGGGCTGCTGTGGAGGACTTTATGAAACCCGACAGGGTAATCATTGGCGCAGACAAACCCTCTGTGGCAGGGGTACTGAAAGATCTCTACGCCCCTTTTATGCGCTCAAGCGACAGGGCTCTCGTTGTTTCCGTAAAATCATCCGAGCTTGCAAAGTATACTGCAAACGCAATGCTGGCCACCAGGATCTCTTTTATGAACGAGATTGCTAATTTATGTGAAATAGTGGGTGCGGATATCTCGGAGGTGAGAAACGCGATAGGCTCTGACGCAAGGATCGGGAGACACTTCATATTCCCGGGGATAGGTTACGGGGGGTCGTGTTTTCCCAAAGATGTAAAGGCCCTCATTAGTACCGCAGAGGAGCTTGGTTATGAGCTTAAGGTGTGCGGCGCTACCGATGAGGTGAATACAAGACAGAGAGAGCTATTTTGGAATAAGATAGAGGATTATTTCGGAGGCGATCTTAAAGATAAAAAGATCGGGCTCTGGGGGATATCTTTTAAGCCTGAAACAGACGATATCAGAGAGGCTCCGGCTCTCTTTTTAATAGATAAGCTTCTGGACTCTGGCGCTCATGTCTCCGCACATGACCCCGCCGCAATGGATAACCTTAAAAAACATTACGGGGATAGGCTCACCTATGCACAATCAAACTATGACGTTTGTCACGGTGCCCATGCACTCGTAATAAATACAGAGTGGAACGAATACCGCCAGCCCGATTTCACAAAGCTAAAGGAAATAATGGCTGAGTCTGTAATCTTTGACGGAAGGAATCTATACAACCCGGAGAGACTTTCCGAGTGCGGATTTAAATACATTGGAGTGGGTATAGGGAACTGACGGATTTATATTAAGTTCTCTTAGTATTTCTTCTGCCGTAGACCATGAGCTGGTAGCGGTTTTGAAGATTGAGCTTGGTGAATATGCTCGTAACGTGTGCTTTAATGGTTTTCTCCCTTACCTTTAGCTTCTCGGCAATCTCTTTATTCGTATGACCTGAAGTTACTAGGTTAATAATTCTCGACTCTGTCTTAGTCACGTTGATCTCAGGTTCTTTTATGATTACGTTTTGTATAATCGAGTCTTTTTGAAGCTTTCGATTGTTAATAATGATATCGACCAGCTCAGCGGCACTAGTACTCTGGTTCACAGTTATAAAGCTCCCGGGGCCGTTCTCATTTTCATCTTCATCGGATAAAAGAATTATTTCACTACCATTGGACTTAGTTTTTTTTGAGAGAAGGAGTTTTACAATACCTGGATCCTGTACTCTCTTATCAAGGAATATATAGTCAGGGCTCTTTGTCTTCAAAAATGCACTCAACTCAGATAACTCCGAAAAATCTGCTAAAACCCTAATATAGGGTTCGGACTCCAGGATTTTACGGAGTCCGTCAATGAGTAGCTTTGAGTCCGATACCAGTAATATTTCTGTAGTTTTATTCAACATAATAATAGGCCACTATACATATTACGTTCTTAATCACGCAATTCGGATGATTCCTTCTAATAATTATAATGCTGGTATGACTTATTGTTAGTTCCTATTTATTCTGAGTCGGTTACACATAAGACCCAAACAAGGCTATTAGGTTGCGCGCTTTTAACTATTTCAGCTAGGAATGTCTTTTTATTGCAATTGAGCGTACTCCAATACCCACCCTTTCCGAGTGGGGGTTAATTGCTATGGCGGGAGTATTGGGGATTATTGGGTTATTGGCTATACGGAGAATGAAAGCAACTGCGTAGAGTAATAATTTAATTTATCTGAATGAGATTATGAGAAAAGGGAGTTTTGACTCCCTTTTCTCATTCACAATAAGTACTTAGGCATTATCAAATAACCGTTTTTCTCCATATATTACACTTGACGAATCCATATCTGATCATTAATTATCCTATTTGTATTTGCATTATTCTCAGTTCAGGTAAAATGCCAGTGTAAAAAATTAGCACGTTGAATCTATTCCGATTGTGATTACTCTTTACTATATATGTACCGACTAATGGAGGTTAAATGTCTAAATCGCTTGTAATCGTAGAGTCTCCAGCGAAGGCTAAAACGATAAAAAAGTACCTTGGTGACGACTTCAGCGTAGAGGCTTCGTCAGGTCATCTGATCGATCTTCCCAGCAGTAAGCTCGGTGTGGATGTGGAAAACGACTTTAACCCCGAATACGTGGTTATAAGGGGAAAAGGGAAGTTCCTGGATAAACTGAGGAAAGCCGCCAAGAACGCAGACCAGGTGTATCTCGCCTCTGACCCTGACAGGGAAGGGGAAGCTATAGCATGGCATATAGCAAACGAGCTGGATATTCACGACCGCTCGCACAGGGTGCTTATACATGAAATAACCAAGAGCGCCGTTAAAGACTCGATTGACAATCCTACGGAGCTTAGCAAGGAGCGTTTTGAAGCTCAGCAGGCCCGCAGAGTGCTAGACCGCCTTGTGGGTTATCAGGTAAGTCCGATTCTATGGAAAAAGGTAAGAAAGGGTCTCAGCGCGGGAAGGGTACAGAGCGTTGCGCTCAGAATAATAGTTGAGCGAGAGCGTGAGATCGAGGCTTTTAATAAGGTCGAATATTGGTCCATAGAGTCTGAGCTCAAGAGAGCGCAGGACGAGCCCGGAGCCTCATTTACGGCTATGCTGGCCAAATTCGAAGGCGAGAAGGTAGAGGTATCAAATGAGGAGCAGGCAAATAAAATACTCGCCGCGGTAAGAGACGAGTCTTTCACCGTTACATCTGTTGAAAGAAAAGATAAAAAGAGAAACACCATGCCTCCGTTTATTACAAGCACACTTCAGCAGGAGGCTTCGAGAAAGCTCAGATATAACCCGAAAAGGACGATGTCCATAGCTCAAAAGCTCTATGAGGGTATTAGCCTCGGAGATGAGGGCCCGGTTGGTCTTATCACATATATGAGGACAGACTCGGTTAGGATATCCCCAAGCGCAATAGAAGAAGCAAGACACTTAATTAAAGAATCCTACGGTGCAGATTATCTTCCGGATAAACCAAACTCATTTAAAGTAAAGAAAGCGGCTCAGGACGCTCACGAAGCGGTAAGACCTACTTTTGTTGATAAGCTTCCGGACTCAATTAAGAATTATCTGAACGAAGAGGAATACAAACTCTACAAACTTATATGGCAGAGGTTCGTTGCCTCACAGATGAAGCCTATGATCTATGACCAGACTACGGCCGAGGTCAAAGCCGGTCCAGGGCTTTTCAGGGCCACAGGGTCGATTATAAAATTCCCTGGATTTTCGGCAGTCTATCTGGAGGGTAAAGAGGAAGAAGAGGAAGCTAAGGAAAAAGATGAATTAAAGAAGCTCCCCGATCTGAACAAAGGCGATAACCTCGATCTCTTAACTGTAGAGGGCAAGCAGCACTTTACTCAGCCTCCGCCGAGGTTCACCGAAAGCTCACTCGTAAAAGAGCTTGAGGATAAGGGCATAGGGCGCCCCTCTACTTATGCGAGCATCCTATCCACTATTCAGGACCGTGAGTACGTAGAGAGGGAAAAGCAGAGGCTAAAACCCACACTGCTCGGCTGCTCGGTGAGCGATCTATTAATCCAAGGGTTCCCCGAGATTATGGACGTACAGTTCACCGCAGAAATGGAAGAGAAGCTAGATGATGTGGAAGAGGGCAGCGTCAACTGGATAGAGCTGTTGAAAAAGTTTTATGACGGCTTTTCCACGAGACTGGAAGGTGCTGATGATTCTATGAAGAGTCTCAGGAAGGACGGTATAGCAACTGATATTGAATGCGACCTGTGCCACTCCAACATGATCATAAAATGGGGAAGGAACGGTGAATTCCTGTCCTGCTCTAAGTACCCCGAATGTAAGAGCGCGAAAGCCTTTGAGTACGATGAAGAGGGAAAGATTAAGATTATAGAAAGGGCAGAGCCCGAGATACGTGAAGACATTAAGTGCGAGAAGTGCAGCCGTCCGATGGTGATAAAAACCGGAAGACGCGGAGAGTTTCTGGCATGCTCCGGATACCCTGAATGTAAAAACGCTAAAGCTTTTGAGCTTGACCCCGAAGGCAACATTAAGGTCATTGAGAAAGAGGAGCCCGAGATCCGCGAAGACATAAAGTGTGAGAAGTGCGGTAAAGCGATGGCTGTTAGAAAGGGCCGGTACGGGAAATTCCTTGGGTGCACTGGTTATCCAAAGTGCAGAAATATAAAGAATATCGATGAGAAAGGGAATATCGTCGAGGGGAAACAACACCCAAAATCAAAGGGAGCTAAAAAAGAGGATTCAGAAGCTCCTACACCAAATTCAGAAACCCCTTAATTTATCTTTTACAATATATCCATACAGATATAATATAAAGGGATATATTGACAACTACTCAGGCGGAAATGGATAGAGTTTCAAGACAGATCGATTTGGGCGGAATAAAAGTCGGCGGCGGTGCGCCCGTTACCGTCCAGTCTATGACTAAAACAGATACGCGCGATGTTGCCTCCACAGTGGATGAGATAAAACGCTTAGAGGCTGCGGGCTGCGATATAGTACGTCTGGCAGTGCCCGACATGGATGCCGCAAAAGCCCTTGGCGAGATCAAGAGCCGTACTAGTATTCCAATTGTATCAGACATTCATTTTGACTATAAGCTCGCACTAGAAGCCGTAAAACAGGGTGTAGACGGAATGAGAATCAACCCTGGGAATATCGGAGCCAAGTACAGGATAAAAGCCGTCGTGGACGCAGTTAAGGAAAGAGGAGTCCCGATCAGGATAGGTGTGAACTCTGGCTCACTTGAAAAAGATATACTAAAAAAATACGGCTCGCCCACCGCCGAAGCACTTGCCGAGAGCGCCATGCGGCACGTGAATATACTTGAGGACTTTGATTACAGGGACATAAAAATATCCGTTAAGTCTACGGACGTTAAAAAAATGATCGCCGCATACAAGCTGTTAGCCAATATGTGTGAATACCCACTACATTTGGGAGTAACTGAGGCAGGTACTTATGAGCTCGGCGCGATTAAATCTTCCATAGGCATAGGCACACTGCTGGCTGAAGGAATTGGCGATACGATAAGGGTATCTCTTACCGGAGACCCTGTGGACGAAATAGTGGTGGGGCTTAATATCCTTAAATCACTTGGCCTCAGGCAGAACGGGATTGAGCTTATATCGTGCCCCGGATGCGGAAGACTCGAGATAGACCTTATGAAGCTCGTAAAGGACGTTGAGGACAGAATATCCAACATTAATCTACCAAGGCCTATTAAAGTCGCTATATTGGGCTGTGTAGTAAACGGTCCCGGAGAGGCGTCTGAAGCAGACAT
>DEIM01000236.1:0-12190 GCA_002352485.1 Candidatus Dadabacteria bacterium UBA2774 | reverse complement strand
CATCTTTTATAATTTTCTTATGGATTTCATTTTATCTTTTTGGCCCATAGGGGATTATCTTTGAGCACAGACATTCCGGGCATAAAGGGCAGGGGGTCAAGAGAGAACCCCGCCAACCGTTTTGAGCAGATAGAATTTGAGCCTTCAGAGGAAGAGATTAGAGAGGGTATGTCGCCTAAGACTGTTTTCTACAAGGACACCGCAAAATCAATAATCTCCTATAACGACAGCCCGGATGTTGGATTCAATGCGGGTATTAACCCTTACAGAGGGTGCGAGCACGGCTGTATTTACTGCTATGCCAGACCCTCTCATGAATTTCTGGGCTTTTCTCTGGGTCTTGATTTCGAGACAAATATCTTCGTAAAAGAGGACGCTCCGGAGCTCTTAAGGAAAGAGCTCGGCTCGCCAAAGTATAAGCCTGAGACAATTGCTATTAGCGGAAATACCGACTGCTATCAGCCTGCGGAGAAGCGTTTTGAGATTACACGCAGATGCCTTGAGGTCCTGGCCGAGTTTAAAAACCCAGTGGGTATTGTCACCAAGAACTATTTGGTAACGCGGGATATAGATATATTAAAAGAGAGTGCAGAGTGGAACGGCGCTCTTGTGGCAGTATCTATTACGACACTAGACCCGGAGCTTAAAAGGGTTATGGAGCCCCGCACCTCAGAGCCTAAGCTAAGGCTCCGCGCAATTGAAGAGCTCTCAAGCAAAGGCATTCCCGTGATCGTAATGGCGGCGCCGGTAATACCCGGACTTACCGACCACGAGCTCCCGAATATTCTTCAATCTGCAGCCGATGCGGGCGCCAGAGGGGCGGGCTACATAATGCTGAGACTCCCTTACGGTGTATCGGATATCTTTACAAGCTGGCTTGAGCGGTATTTCCCCGATAGAAAGGACAAGGTGCTAAATAGAATTAAGTCTGTTAGGGGTGGGAATCTAAACAGCGCCCGGTTTCATCAGAGAATGAGGGGTGAGGGGATATACGCAGAGCAGGTAAAGGATCTCTTCGATATGGCTTGCAAAAAAGCCGGATTCAATCCTCAGCAGATGACATTATCAATTGATCAATTTAAGAAGCCCGGCGGTACACAGCTTGATTTATTCTAACTCTCAATAATTCAGAGCGCTAATATTGACTAAATGGAATCGCGTCTAAAACTTCCAAACGGACTTCTTCAGGGATAGCGTTTAGATAACCCGCCTTTACGTTCTTGAAAGTCTTCTTACTATGAGCAGGTAAAACTTCAACAATTGTAATTCTGTTAGAGAACATCGGGGTATCCTCAGTAAAGGAAAAGAAATCAACCTTGAGGTCAATCTTTGTGTAGTCGATGCTGCTAATATTCTGAAGCGTAATCTCTTTGAAAAACCCAATGGTTGAAGTCACTCCTCCGCCCCAGACAAAGTCCTCAACTATAATGTCGTCCCTAGGCAGTGGCACCTCTTCCTCGTATTCGTACTCGCCCTCATCTCCATAGTCCTCATATTCATCGTCCCCGGCTTGAGCCGTGGTGTAACCTCTGGCTGATGGCTTCGTTATCATGTCTCTGACTGACATAGACTCTTGATCGCCTGTATCGTAACTGGCTATTTCACCTGAGGTGTCATCACTTAAGCTGCCCTCGGGAAGGCCCTGTTCTTTCTCAAGCTTCCTTTTGTATCTTTGAGAAAGGGAGAGTTTTTCCCCGTCAGACGAGTAGTATTCAGGATCAAGATCCTCTTCGTCACTACTCTTAGGTGAGCCCTTTTTCTTTCTAACACTCTTTGGGGATTTCCCGTCTTTTTTGGCTTGACGGTACCTGACCTCTTTTTCGGAAATCTCCTTAGCGCCCATGACGCTGATCGATACTTCCCTTGCGTCCGGGTGGCGGAACCCTACGTTGATACCTTTATATGTCCGCGTGCTCTTTGCCGGGAGTATGTCGTGTATTATGGCTCTACTTGTAAAACCCCTTACTCCTACCTTACCTCCGCTAAGTCCTAGGAAGTCGATCCTGATCTTAATATCTTTCCAGTTCTCAGTGCTATTATTTTCAAGGGTTAGTTCCTTTATTATTCCCTCCGTGCCGTACTGACCGCCTGTCCATTCCCAGTTCTTAACAAGTATTAGATCTTTTGCTTTTGTCGGAGAGCCCTTCTCGATCACTTCTGCGCCTGCAACTCTGGCAATGCTGTTCTTGAGCTCAGAGTGCATCATACCGAAATTTAGGTTGTAAAATGTCTTCTCACTCCCTGCCGGGAGCACTTCTCTGACAGTGGACCTGAGCGAGCCCAGGGGGATATCGTTTGTTGTATAGAAATCGACTTCGATCTCTATATTTTGATAGTCCATTTGCCCTTTATTCTCAAGCGTAATTTCCTGCATGATTCCGGGTCTTCCCTTACCGCCCGAAGCCCATTTGTAATCCTTTACTACAATCACTCTTTCGGCCTGCTCGGGGTTTACCTTCCTTTTTGCGTCGGCCTTGTGTACATAGAGCCCTGACGCGAAGACAGTTAGCACAATCATGATAAAAATGCTTTTTGTTGATATTAATGCGCTCAATCTTTTAGATAGCTGTATTGGTGTGAAATGCATGTTTACTCCTTAGATTTATATGCCGGTCCGAACTAAGATTATACATAATACAATTTTAAATAGTAGCATACCGTTTTTCTGAAATAAAATCTTTCTTGATATGCACATTGGCAAAAATTAATGAGAGTGGATCGGAATAGAATCGTAGTATATCTGAAGCCCTCGAATTCGTGTAATATATATACCGTCTATGCTCAATCAATACTTAAAGATATTAAAAAACCACGCAAACGACGTATACGGAGTTAAGGCTAAAACAACACTTTCTCTATATACAATACTGTCTATTGCATGCGTGGTTGTGCCGACGCTTTTTTTTATTACGGTCCTTTTATTTAAGATATTCTGAATAGTAACTGTTCACACCGAGCGTATTGCCTGAATTTATGCTTAGAAATAGGCAGTTTCGGTTTTGAAGTATATCCACCACCGGGGTGCTTGAAGATGGGAAAAATAAGAATACTCCCTGATAATCTTGTCTCAAAAATTGCAGCGGGTGAGATAGTCGAAAGACCGGCTTCTGTCGTTAAGGAACTGGTTGAGAATTCGCTTGACGCAGGCGCGACAGCGATAAAGATAGAGCTTGAATCAGGGGGCAAGAGGCTGATCAGGGTTTCAGACGACGGGCAGGGAATGAGCAGGGACGAGGCTCTACTTTCACTCGAAAGACACGCCACCAGTAAGATTAAGGATTTGGACGACCTGTTCTCAGTAAGCTCATTTGGGTTTCGCGGAGAAGCTGTCCCAAGTATTGCAAGCGTCTCCAGATTTACAATGACGACAAAACCCGAGGCCGAAGTAATAGGAACCGAGGTTCGGATTCAGGGCGGGGTGATAAAAAAAGTCGAGGAAACCGGCGCTCCCGGAGGGACAACCATAGAGGTTAAAAATCTTTTCTTCAATACACCCGCAAGACATAAGTTTATGAAAAGGACTGAGACTGAGCTTAGTAATGTGCTGGCTGTTACGGAGCGCTTGGCGCTCTCGAGCCCGGGAACTTCATTTGAGCTTACGCACGATGGGAGAGTGCTGCTTAACCTTAGGAGGCGGGATAAAACCTCGGACAGAGTGGCTGAAATCTTTCCTAAATGTACGCTCTTTAACGTCAATGCGGCATCAAATGGAATTAAAATAAAGGGGTTTATGTCAAGCCCCTTAGATACCAGATCTAACACTCAAAAACTCTTTACGTTTGTGAACGGAAGGGGAGTGAAAGACCGCTTCTTGACGCGCATACTGATAGATGCATACGGTAAAATGCTTGAGAAAGGAAAGTTCCCCCAAGGAGCTTTATATGTTGAGATTCCATTTGGTGATGTGGACGTTAACGTCCACCCGACAAAGAGCGAAGTGAGGTTCCAGAATACAAGACTAGTCGGTGACTTAATAAAATCCGCAATCGAACAAATGCTGAAGTCCGCCCCATGGTTAAAGGATTACCGGGTCAAAGAGGACAACCTTGCCCGAAAAGAGTTTTCGGGAAGAGAGTTCCGCCCGCACTATAGTTCGCATAATGCGAGAAGTCCCGTATACAAAAACGATCAAAGTACAGATTCTGCTTACGCTGATAGTCTTTCAGGTAAAGGACAAATCGGCTCTCAAGATATAGTGGATAGGACTCCTGATACTTTACAAGTACAAGTCGATATCGGCCATGAGAAGATCAATGATGAAGCGGTAGAGCTTTTTGGAGAACAGGGCTTTTATTCGAGTTTAAAGATCATTGGACAACTCGGTGATCTATATATAGTGTGCGCATATGGCGAAGGGATGATACTAATAGATCAGCACGCGGCGCATGAGAGGATAAATTATGAAAAAATTAAGAACGCCTATCTTGATTCGAGCCCTGTGCAGGTGCAGGAGCTCCTTGTTCCAGAGGTTATAGAGCTCTCTCCGTATGAGGCTAATTTGATTGAAAAGCACCGTGAGGAGCTATTGGCGCTTGGTCTCAGGGTAGAGGATTTCGGAGTTAACTCCATTGTGCTGCGCTCGGCTCCTGCGCTTATTAAATCTACAGACTACTCGGAGCTTCTTAAGGATATATTGGCCGAGATAGCTGAGGGCGGAGGGGAGAAAAGCTTGAGCGAAAGAATAGAAAGGGTAATCTCTACGATGGCTTGCCACGCGTCTATTAGGGCGAGTTTTGAGCTGAATTACGATAAAATGAAATCTCTATTAATTGAGCTCGACGGCTCGGAGTTCCCACACTCCTGCCCTCACGGAAGACCCGTTGCGCAGAAGCTGACATACCAAGAGATAGAGAGAATGTTTAAGAGGACATAGAACATGAAGGAATGTATAGTATCGATACTAAGAGAAAGCGCCGATCTAAAGCTGCGTTTTGCAAAAGAGTCGGTTGAGGATGTTGCAGAGGCTGTGGCAATTTTACAAAAAGCCCTTAAGTCGGGCAATAAGCTCTTGATATTCGGAAACGGCGGCAGTGCCTCGGATTCACAGCACATAGCGGCCGAGCTTGTGAATAAGTATGCTCTTAAGAGAAAAGCGCTTCCGGCAATCGCACTTACGACAGACGGCTCTATATTAACTAGTGTTTCAAATGACGGCTCTTTCGAAAATGTATTCTCAAGACAGATTGAGGCGCTAGGGAAAAAAGGAGATGTTGCGCTTGCTCTATCTACAGGAGGGAAGTCCCCGAACGTGATTAAGGCTCTTAAAACCGCAAAATCGATGGAGCTAAAAACCATAGCGCTTGTGGGTTCCGATAAGTCCAAGGTGAGGAGACTTTCGGACTGCTGCATCAGTGTGCCGTCTAAATCTACAGCTAGGGTACAGGAGCTCCACATAACTATCGCACATATAATATGTGAGCTCATCGATGATGCGTTTAGTGTTAAAAAAGAATCCTCAAAGAATGAGAGTACTCAAAAGTAAATTTCAGTTTCTAGAATCTCACTATGAAATTACAGAGCTCTAAGATTATGAAATGCCCCGGATGTAAGAAGAGAATCAAGTGGGAGGGGAATAAATGGAGACCCTTTTGCTCTGAGCGCTGTAAAATGCTGGATCTCGGGGCCTGGGCGTCTGAGGATTATAAAATCCCGGACGAAACAGATGAATACGATGATGATATAGTAGAGAGTAATGGGGATATAAAAAGCGGGTTGAATTAATCTAAGTACTAAAGAATGTAATGCATCCAAGGAGGTAATACTAAATATGGGAGTTGTCGAAACAAACAGGTTCCACAAGGGACTTAAGATAGAGTTTGAAGGGGAAATCTGGGAGATTATCGAATATCGCCACTCAAAAATGGCCCAGCGAAGCGCTGTGATGAAGACAAAGATGAGAAACCTGGCCACAGGCGCGGTACAGGAGAAAAATTTCCGTTCTGGAGACGCATTCAACGTCCCGGATATGGAAAGAAAGAACATGCAGTTCCTCTATAAGGACGATATAGGCTTTAACTTTATGGATATGGAATCTTACGAGCAGCACACTTTAAGCCCGGAGCAGTTGGGTGATTCTGCAGAGTTCCTAAAAGAGCAGCAAGAAGTAAGCGTTTTGTATTTTAATGAAGAGCCCTCGGGTGTGGAGCTTCCGACAGCTGTTGAACTAGAGGTGTCGGAATCCGAGCCCGGTGTGAAGGGGGATACGGTATCCGGAGGCACCAAGCCCGCTAAGCTTGAATCCGGAGCTACTATACAGGTGCCTCTTTTTATAGATATAGGGGATATTATAAAGGTCGATACGAGAACTGGTGAATATCTCGAAAGACTTAAAAAGAAATAGGTCCTCAATATGTAGGACTCATATTATGACAACCTGAATTTTGGATTACTCTATATGGTCTCAAGCTTTTTTACGATATGTAAAATACGGTATTCAAACATCAAAACTCATATAAGTTATTTAAAACCTGCAACTTTTTCGGAACTTCGTGGTTAGTAATTAATAAAGCTAGTCTGGCATTCATATGCAAAGCGATATAGAGCTTATGTTGAGGACAAAAGCCGGGGATGATGGTGCATTCAGCGAGCTCATGAAAAGGCATTATAAAGGGGTTGTGAATTATATATATAGGTTTACGAATATGAGAGATAACTCAGAAGATCTTGCACAGGAAGTATTTCTCCGCGTTTACCGCTCGGCTAAGAATTATAGACCCGAGGCTAAGTTTTCTACCTGGCTCTATAAGATAGCTACAAACGTGAGCCTTACGCACCTTAAGGGAAGACCCAAGAACCTAAGCCTGGATGAGATTGAAGAGACCAGAGGGGATATAGAGGACAGACGAGTTCCGATAACAGATGATATAATTTATAGGAAAGAAATGAAAGAACATATATTTAAGGCTTTGGAGTTTTTGCCCGAAAGAGAAAAAGTTGCTATTATGCTCTGTAAATATGAAGGGTTTTCATATGAAGAGGTGTCAGAAGTACTGGAATGCACCGTAGGAGCGGTTAAAGCCTATGTTCACAGAGGAAGGATGAAGCTAATAGACATATTGGAACCTCATTTAGCAAAAGGAGGAGGATATGGAGTGTAGAAGTATTAAGGAATTGATCGTACGCTATTCCTCGGGTGATCTTGAAGAGGCTGAGAAGGTTTTAGTCGATGAGCATGTTAGGGATTGCACTGGGTGTGAACAATACTTCATTCGCTCAGAAAAACTCTGGGGTACGCTAGATGCATGGGACGAAATCGAGCCAGAGGGTGAGTTCGTCACAAAATTCTGGAACAATGTATCAGTACAAGAGAATAAAGCCAAGGCAGGGTTCTTTGGCTGGTTAAAGGGCTTTAAACCCAATCTTGCTGTAAGCGGCGCTCTGGCAACCGTATTCATTGTCGGCATATTCACATTCGCACTACTTGGACCAGGCACCCTGGACGGAGTATTTACGAGCGGCGATGAGAAAGACGAGATAATTCTAAGTGAGCTTGATAGGGCTACTAATTCTGAAGCATCTGATCTACTGGCCATATACGGCCCCTGGGATAACAGCTTTGACGCAAACGGAGGTATGAATTGAGAGTATCCTTAGTACTTTTTGTTCTGATCTACTTTATAAGTTTTAGCGCTTACGCGTACTACGGAAGCAAGGCCAATTATAAGTGGTGGAAAAACCCAAACATCGCAAGTGAAATGGGGCTTACGAGACCGCAGTCAGACGCCATAGAAAGAATTTTTAACTCGAATAAAAATAAGATATTAAGGTATCAGAAAGAGCTCCGTCACCAAGAGATCCAGCTAAGTAAAAAACTTAACACGACTGATTCCAATAACGAGGAAGTATTAAGGCTGATCGATGAAATTGAGGATATAAAAGCAGCTTTAACCAGAATAAAAGTTCAGATGTTTCTACAAGTAAAAGGCGTACTAACACCGGAGCAAATAGAAACTTTACACAAAATCAAATCGAGATATCAGGGTACACACCGTTAATGAGCGGTATTGGTAAATTGTAATAAACTTGAACTAATCTACAGCGCTAAATTAGTAACAAAAGCGCGGTCTCCATCCCATAAGAACTAAGTGTTTTTAGTTTACACTGCTATATCCAAGCTATAGACTTAATACAACGGTATGAGAATTTCTCAGGCGCTCATTTTATTCACCCATCTGATTGCGCTCTCGGGCTTCTTAGCGCTTTCCATTACAGAGGTGGTGTCACCATACACAATCGTATTATTTTCTCTTGCCTTGGCGCTCAGTTTCATAAATGAAAGGTATGAAAAAGGCTATTACCTGGGCAGCGGCACAACTTCGCTCCTGGCAGTACTTCTTATTCTCTATGTAGGTTTCAACATTCTATTCTTGGGCGTAGAAATTATTACGGGCCTTCTGGACTTTCTTATCTACACACAAATCCTAAAACTTCTCGGCAAAAAAAGCACAAGGGACGTGATGCAGATATATCTCTTGAGCTTCTTTCAGTTTTTAGCGGGCACGGTGCTTACTGTGAGCTTCTCATACGGAGTTGTTTTCCTTTTCTATATCGCGGTTGCGATATGGGCCATTATGGTCTACTCGATGAATAAAGATGCAATAGATCAAAAGAGCCCTTGGGATCAAACGAGTGCCGGGAGTCAAGACCCAAAAGTGGTTACTCCTCTATTTTTAAGCACCACTTTCATATTGAGCTTCTGTATTTTTATCATTGCGGCGCTGATATTCGTATCTGTACCGCGCGTAAAGTCAGGTTTTTTTGCAGGTTCATTTCTAAACCAGAGAGCGCTTCGCAGCGGTTTCTCTGAAGAAGTTACTCTCGGAAGAGTAGGCGAGATTAAGCTTGACGACTCGGCGGTAATGAGGGTTCACATATTAAACCCCGGTGAAGTCTCAATCCCAAGCCCAATTTACTGGAGAGGGATTGCGCTTGATCACTTTGATGGTACGAAGTGGAAATCGAGCGGGTATGGATACAGGCTCCACAAAACACAGGGGGATGGTGTATTTAGAATGGGAGAATCTTCGCGTAAGCTGCTAAATCAGGAGATTATTACAGAGCCCCTTGATTCGACTATCCTCTTTGCAGCAGAAAAGCCTGTGGGTTTTAAAGCAAAGGGCAGAAGGAGACTTGAGCGTATCAATGACTCCTACATGCTCTTAGGAGGTGTCTCGGGCAGAATGAAATACTATGCTTATTCGGATACCTACACTCCCTCGGGCACCATGCTCAGTGAAGACGGCAATGTATACCCCAAGGGCATCAGCGTACCGTACTTACAGCTGGATCATGGTATTTCAAAACTCACTGAGCTTGCCCGTGAAATAACCAAGTATGATCAAAATCCCTATGAGAAAGCTCTTTCTATTAAGCTCTATCTTTTGGAAAATTATGAGTACACCCGGACTCTCGACAAAGCCTCTTTAAACAGTCCTCTCGAAGACTTTTTAATCGAGAAAAAACAGGGGCACTGTGAGTACTTTGCTACAGCGATGGTCATATTACTCAGGGAAGCCGGGGTTCCCGCACGAATAGTAAACGGTTTTGTGGGAGGGGAGTGGAACCCGCACGGTGAGTTTTATCTCGTTCGTGAAAGTGATGCCCATTCCTGGGCGGAAGTATATTTCCCATCATACGGCTGGGTTATCTTTGATGCCACCCCGGAGGCCGAGAGCGCTTTTCACCAAAGGAATCGCTGGTTTGCTCTTTCGTATATTGATTACTTGAAATTCAAATGGCAGCGCTATGTGGTCGATTTCAACCAAAGGGACCAGATAAAGCTCCTGAGCGGGATCGAAGACTCGGTCAATTGGCAGAAGCGTAAATTCGGGGGTTTCCCGGGTATTAGACTCTCCTTTAATAAGGGTTCCATTACTATCATTGCAGTTGCCCTATTGGGGCTCTGGTTATTTGTTAAAAAGCCAGCTTTCTTACCAATTATAGGTTCTGGAAACAACCTCATCACAAATAAAGCATCACTTCAATACCAGAAGGCACTTAAATATCTTTTGAAAAAGGGCTATGATAAGCCCGCCTCTATGACTCCGGGGAAGTTTTCGGACTACGTTAAAAGTGAGGGTGATGAGACATATGCTCTTTTTGTGCAGATTACGGAAAAATATCTCAAAATCAGATTTGGACACGAAAAGTCTTCAGAAGAACTTTTGGAGCTAACGCACCTGGTTCGGGAGCTTAGAAATAAATTGCGGAAGAATTAAACGCTGAGTTTCATACATATACATCTTTTGAACTAAATTATCATATCTATTTTATATTGATTCCCTGAATAAGATTTTGACAGTAATTGTGGTTTAAACACAATTTCTTTGACAGCGGACGTTTCTTGCTCTATCCTCTCTCATAGGGTAATATTTAAATGATAAAAAGCGGGTCTGACCCGCTTTTTTTATTGGTTAATGAATTTTAAATGAGCGCTTCAGAACAAGACATAATATTCAATGTTAAAGAGCTCTTAGAGCCGATATTAGCTGAATATAGGCTTGAGCTTTACGATCTGGTGTTTAAGGGTACGGGCCGAAGGGGGATGCTGAGAGTTTTTATAGACAGCGAACAGGGTGTAACTATAGATGACTGCGCAAATGTTAGCAGAGAGCTTGGTACTCTTTTAGATGTACACGACGTGATAGAAGACTCTTACACGCTTGAGGTGTCTTCTCCCGGGCTTACAAGAGCACTCAGAAATCCCGTCGATTTCATGAGATTTAAGGGTAAGAGGGTAAAGATTAAAACAGAGGTAGAGATTGAAGACAGGAATATGTTCATAGGAAAGTTACTAGAATTCGAAGATGACAACGCAACGGTTGAAACGGAAAGCGGTACTTACGTGATACCGTACATCCATATAGAAAAAGCTAACTTGGAATTGGATTTATAGAGGGAGAATCAAAATGGCAATAATGACCGAACTTAGCCGGGTAATGGATTCTGTATGTAAGGACAAGGGCATCAACAGGGATGAGATAGTCATGGCTGTTGAAGAAGCCGTTTTGTCAGCAGCACAGAAGCTCTACCGCATGCAGGATATGGATAAGGAACTCGAGGTCCACTTTAACGACGAGGACGGGGATGTGGAGCTCTTTGAATTTAAAACAGTAGTTGAGAGTGTTGAAGACGCTGAGGCTGAAATAGATATGGAAGAAGCTCATACGCTTGACCCCGAAGCCGAAATCGGAGATCAGATCGGGGTAACCATAAATCCCGAGTTCACAAGAATTGCCATTCAAAACGCAAAGCAGCGCATACTTCAAAGCATAAAAGAAGCTGAAGGGAAAGTAATTTACGAGGAATTCAAAAATAGAAAAGGCGAGCTCATAAGCGGTATTGTAAGAAGGGTTGAGCGAAGGAACATTATAGTGGATTTGGGCAAAACCGAAGCATTCCTTCCACCTGAGCACCAGGTTCCAAGGGAATACTATAAACCTAAAGAGCGCCTAAGGGGCATCTTGATAGATATTAAAGAGACCAAAAGAGGCCCGCAGCTGATACTATCGCGCTCGCACAGAGATTTTGTAAGGAAACTCTTTGAATCGGAAGTGCCCGAGATAGGAGAGCAAATCGTCAACATTCAAGCTATCTCAAGGGACGCCGGTGGTAGAACGAAAATTGCCGTTACCTCTATCGATCCTGATGTAGACCCTGTTGGGGCTTGCGTCGGTATGCGTGGAGCCAGGGTTCAAAACGTTATTCAGGAGCTTAAGGGTGAGAAAATAGACATTGTGCCATGGTCCCCTGATCATGCAAGATTCGCTTGCAATGCGCTTTCGCCGGCACGAGTAAATAAGGTTATAATCGATGACGAAAATAAGGCAATGGAAATTATTGTGGACGACGATCAGCTCTCACTTGCAATCGGGCGAAGGGGGCAGAACGTAAGACTTGCCTCACAGCTTACTGACTGGAAGATAGATATAAAGACAGACTCACAAGTTAAGATGGAGCAGAATGAAATCGTGACACTTTTCATGACTCTTCCGAATTTAAAAGAAGTTACAGCAAACCTATTGTATTCAGAAGGATTTCAGAACCTAGAAGATATAGCTTTTGCCGACCCTGAGGCTTTGATAAAAGCCGGCGGTCTAAAAGACGAAGAAGAGGCGGAAAAGCTGCAGACCGCAGCCAGATTTGCGCTTAAGGACAAATTGGAGCAAATGACGTTCACTGAAGAGGAACC
>DEIM01000240.1 GCA_002352485.1 Candidatus Dadabacteria bacterium UBA2774 | reverse complement strand
GGTAAAACGGTTGCAAAGAATCTGTTCGGTTATCAGGACCCGATTGGGCAGAATGTAAGGATAGGGAACAGCTCTTTTAAAGTGATAGGCATAATGAGCTCCCTGGGGCAGACATCGAGCGGAAAAGACCAGGACGACATTATCCTGATTCCTTTCAAAACCTTCCAGAAGAGGATAGAGGGTGTTACCAATATAAAAACAATCGCGGCCTCGGTAAAAAACCAGGAAGATCTCCAGATCGCAGAGGCGCAGATACTCGATCTGCTGCTTGAGCGTCACAATGTCGGCCGTGATGAAGAGAACCCTTTTTATGTAAGGACTCAGACTACGGTGATTGAGAGGATTGTTACTATCTCGCAGATTATGACCATACTCCTCGGTAGTATCGCCTCAATATCCCTTGTCGTAGGCGGCATCGGGATTATGAATATCATGCTTGTATCGGTAGGGGAGCGTACAAGAGAGATTGGGATCAGGATCGCAGTCGGTGCTAAGGAGAATGATATACTCGTCCAGTTCCTAATAGAGGCTGTTCTTATCTCACTGGTAGGCGGTTTTATAGGAATATTCTTGGGAATAGCGGGCTCTCAAATAGCCTCTTACTTTACAGGATGGCCGAGTGTTATTTCCTTTAATATGGTCTTTATCTCGTTCGGGTTTGCGGCCTTTATCGGGATTTTCTTCGGTATTTACCCTGCAAGAAAAGCCTCCAAGCTCGACCCCATAGAGGCTCTAAGGTATGAATAGAGTGTGAACTTCCAGTTTGTTATGAATAAACTCCTAAAAAATGTAGTGCTAATACTTGTTTCAATTTTTATAGCGCTCCTGATTGCCGAAGGCGCAGCCAGACTCGTTTACGACCCGATTGATTTCCTAAAGCCTGTCACTCTAAGAGACGAGGTACTTAGGTACAGGATCGAGCCTGGCTCAGGGGCTCATGACGACTGGGGATTCAGGAATAAGAGTGTTCCGGAAACAGTGGAAGTAGTTGCAATCGGAGACTCACAGACCTATGGGATAAGCGCTCAGGCGCGGGACTCATGGCCATCTCAGCTACAGAGCCAAAGCGGAAAGTCTGTCTACAACCTGTCGCTTCCAGGGTACGGCCCCGCCGAGTATCTCTTATTAATGAAAGATAAAGCCCTTAATTTAAAGCCTGAATTGATAGTAGGGGGTTTTTACCTGGGTAACGATTTCAAGGACTCTTTTACTGCCGTATACTCCGTCCCTGTCTGGGAAGGATTAAGAGACCCCGGGATCACATCCGCTCTTCCAGATGATTCACCCGTCTCCAAGAAGATTGACTCTCCAAGCTTATCTGACCGGCTTTCCGCAAACAGCGTACTCTACAGGCTCGTTAGCTCGTCCGTTATCGGTGACAATTTGAGACAGCGGAGAAGAATAGCAAGAGGCGAAGAGGTTGTAATGCTAAGTAGTGAGGAACACGGAATAAACACCGGTTTTACACCAGACAGGAGGCTCAAAGGGTTAGATCTTGAAAACCCTGAAGTAACAGAAGGGATCATGCTAGCTTTAGAGTTTTTTAACCGGATGAATACTCTGGCAGGCGAGAACGATATAGCCTTTTTAGTCGTCATTATTCCGACCAAGGAAAGCGTATTCGCTGATTTGATAGAGGGAAACGAGTCTCTTGCGGCAAGTGAAAAAATAGACCGTCTTATATCAAACGAGCGCATGGTTAACAAGAGAGTCAGAAAGTACTTCGCCGAGTACGGAATAGAATACATAGATGTTCTTCCCGCTCTTCAAGAGGGCGCTTTAAAGGAGCAGATATATCCTGCTAATTTCGGCGGGCACACAAATGAAAACGGATACCGCATTATAGCTGAGACTATTAACAGTTGGCTCAAGCAGCCCGCAGGGGATTAAACCGCATTAATTATTACCTGCTGAATTAGGCTTATTTACATAAGCCCTAACCGATTTTATAATTCTCACTCCTTATGACTAGAATAAAAATATGCGGAATTACGAATATTCAGGACGCGCTACTTGCCTCCAAGCTTGGCGCGGACGCCCTGGGGTTCATATTCTATCCTGAGAGCAAAAGGTACATCGAGCCAGATAGAGCAAGTGAAATTATATCCTCACTCCAGCCTTTCATTACAACTGTCGGCGTATTCGTTAATCAAAGCCTGGATGAAATTAATTCAGTCAGGGATATAACCGGTATCGGCCTGGTCCAGCTCCACGGGGACGAGTCGCCCGAATTTTGTACAGGGCTTCCTTTTAATGCCGTAAAGGCGCTCAGGATAAAGGAGCGCTCAGACATAGCCCAAGTTGAACTTTATCCCCTGGAAGCTATCCTTTTTGATAAGTATTCTGAAGGCGCATACGGGGGCACGGGCGAGAGTTTTACTTGGGACTGGCTACAGGATTTAAAGACAACTAAGAGCATTATTCTTTCAGGCGGCCTTACTCCCGAAAACGTGGGAGAAGCTATTAGCAAGGCAAGCCCCTATGCGGTCGATGTTAGCTCCGGTGTAGAGGATTCTCCCGGTAAAAAGAATGCTGAAAAAATGAGACAATTCATAGAGGCGGTGAGATTTGGGAACTAAAGAAGCATATCCGGACGAGCTTGGTCATTACGGAATATTCGGGGGCCGCTACGTCTCTGAAACTCTCATGCCCGCAATTCTTCAGTTAAACGAGGCGTATGCGGAAATAAAGAACGATCCTAAGTTTAAGGAAGAGCTCGAGTATTATCTGGCGCAATATGTCGGGAGACCCACGCCCCTTTACTTTGCGGAGAGAATGAGCGAGGACTTGGGGGGAGCAAAGATTTACTTAAAGCGCGAAGACCTGGCGCACACGGGCGCGCATAAGATTAATAATACTATCGGCCAGGTGCTCCTCGCTTCCCGTATGGGCAAAAAGAGGATTATAGCTGAAACCGGAGCGGGACAGCACGGAGTCGCGACAGCCACGGTGGCAGCGCTCCTCAACATGGAGTGCGAGATCTTCATGGGGCAGGAAGACACGGTTCGCCAAGCACTCAATGTACTCCGTATGAAGCTCCTGGGGGCAAAAGTAAGAGAAGTCACGCAGGGCACAAAGACATTAAAAGACGCCATGAACGAGGCTATGAGGGACTGGATTACTAATGTCAGAGATACGTTTTATATAATCGGAAGTGTAGCCGGCCCCCACCCTTATCCGATGATGGTCAGGGATTTTCAGTCCATAATCGGTAAAGAGGCCAGGGAGCAGATTCTGGAGCAGGAGGACCGCTTGCCGGACCTATTGGTCGCTTGCGTAGGCGGAGGCTCAAACGCTATGGGGCTTTTTTATCCGTTCCTTGAGGACGAGAGCGTAAAAATGGCAGGCGTGGAAGCGGCGGGCGAAGGAATAGAGACAGGTCATCACTCAGCCAGCATAACGGACGGCTCGGTAGGGGTATTGCACGGAACCAAGACTTATCTCCTTCAGGACGAGTACGGTCAGGTAAAGGGCGCGCATTCAATAGCTCCAGGATTAGATTATCCCGGAGTCGGCCCCGAGCACTCTCACCTAAATGACGCGGGAAGGGTTTCATATACGAATGTTACAGACGGCGAGGCTCTGGACGCGTTTTCATATCTCTCCAAAGTCGAGGGGATAATCCCGGCTCTGGAATCGTCACACGCAGTTGCATACGCCATGAAAACCGCACCTACTATGCCTAAGGACTCTATAATTATTATCTGTCTCTCGGGAAGAGGGGATAAAGACTTAAATTCTGTGGCTCACATGCTGGATTCGGGCCAAGAACAGCAATAGTTAGCTACAACGTTAGCAGTTGGGGAATTCTTAATTTTACTAAGTTTATTGAAATTACATGCTCATACCCAGGGGTTTAGATGTCTTGACATTGGTTTTGGAGGTGTTAGAGTTTGGTCGAAATCCAGAGAACTTCAGGGGATGGGTATACTAATCATAAGAGCTGAATTTTCTGCAATCGCCACCGGCTACACATAGTTTTCAAGCTTGGTGCTGATGAAACTTTTCCTAAATCACCCGGTCTAAATCACCCATTTAAAATCATGAACAGAATAGAGAAAAAGTTCCGCGAGCTTAATGATAAAGGGAGAACCGCTTTAGTAACCTATATTACAGCGGGCGATCCTTCAATCGAAATGACTCCGGATATAGTGCTCAAGCTCGAGGAGAGCGGGGCTGATATTATTGAGCTCGGTGTACCGTTCTCAGACCCCATGGCGGACGGCCCTGTAATACAGCTTGCTTCGGAAAGGGCTCTGAAAAGCGGCACTACTCTTAAGAGCGTACTGGAATCGGTCAAATCCATTAGAAAGCATTC
This sequence comes from Candidatus Dadabacteria bacterium UBA2774, assembly GCA_002352485.1. Taxonomy (GTDB): domain Bacteria; phylum Desulfobacterota_D; class UBA1144; order Nemesobacterales; family UBA2774; genus UBA2774. The sequence goes on along the minus strand of DEIM01000240.1, from coordinate 6,712 downwards.
TGATATACCAATAATACTTTTCGGATACTATAACCCGTTTTTATCATACGGTCTGGAAAAGTTCTCTTCCGATGCTGCAGAGGCAGGGGCAGACGGTGTACTGGTTGTGGACCTGCCGCCCGAAGAAGCCCCGGAATTTAAAGTTCATGCAGACAAAGCCGGACTCAATCTCATATTTCTCTTAGCCCCCACGAGCACTCATGAGCGAGTAAATCTAATAGCAGAGCACGCGAGCGGTTTTGTGTACCTCGTGTCGGTCACTGGGGTCACAGGTGGAAGAACGCAAGTTGACGGTTCACTCGATTCGCTCTGCAGCGAGATAAAAAAGACAACCCGTCTCCCGGTAGGAGTGGGATTCGGTATATCCTCTCCGGAGCAGGTGGAGAGCATTTCGAGTTTCGCAGACGCAGTTATAGTGGGAAGCGCAATTGTACGAATAATTGAAAAGCACGGCCAGGACAAAGACGCGCTCTTAGAGAAGCTTTCTGACTTTGTAGGTTCATTAAGCGCTCCTTGCGGCGGAACACCCGAGGAGGCGCTGTCAGAGGCGTAGATAAATGCAGAAAGAGATACGAAGATATCTGTTTATAGGTGAGTTCGATTCCCTCTTGCTCGGTATTTTTTCAAAGCGCGGAGAGGTAATATGGGTGAGCTCACTCGAGGAAGCCCTAAACCAAACCGGAAATTTCACCATAATAATGATCGAGCACAACACTTTTTCCCCGAAACTCTCAAATGAGCTCGGGGTGCATTACCCCCAGACACCTCTTATCGTGAGTAACGGATCCGATCACGGCGAGCCGCCTGCATCCGTTAGATACGTAGCATTTGATAAAATACTGTCAGAGGAAATATCCCGGGAAGAAAGACTCGCCCGGACAGAGCTCCGTGTGGAAGAGTTGAGGGCAGTGCATGCAAATGCCAAGAAGCTGCTCATCCTGCTTCACGACCACCCCGACCCCGACTCCATTGCAAGCGCACTTGCGCTCAGAACTCTACTTAGGAGAAATAAACAGACGGCTATTATAGGTCATTTGGGAGAGAAGATCTCAAGACCTGAAAACGTTGCTATGATTGAGCTCCTCGATATTGATCTGAAGGCGCTTACATACTCCAAGCTCAAAGCATATGACTCAATTGCGCTCGTCGATGTACAGCCTACGTTTTTCGGCGACAAGCTGCCAGAAGTGGATACGGTGATTGATCACCATCCGATGGTAGGATCGTATGAAGCAAAATTCAAAGAGATAAGGGCCGAAGAAGGTGCCACGTCAACTATCCTTACCAAGTACCTCAGATCCTCTCAAATGGTAATCTCTGAAAGGCTTGCGACCGCACTTCTATACGGTATCAAGACTGATACTATTACCCTTATTAGAGACGCCAACCCTGATGACGTCGAGGCTTTTACTTTCCTCTACCCCGATGCGAACCTGCCACTCCTCAGGCGCATTGAGCGCGCGGAGGTGCCGCCTGAGGAAATAAAGTCATTCGGACAGGCACTCGCGGACCATTGGATTAAAGAGGGTATATTCTTCGTTAATGTGGGTAGGGTAGATAGGGAATACCTGATACCCAAGATGGCCGATTTCGGCATACAGGTAAAGGGTGTTGAGTGGTCAGTAGCTTTCGGGATATTGTCTAACTCCCATCTTGTGATATCTGTAAGGAACGTGGGTTATGTAAAGAGCGCGGGTCGTTTGGTAAGGGATCTATTCAGAGAGATAGGAAGCGCCGGCGGTCACCGCTCGGCAGCAAAAGCGGTTATTTCTCTCGGAAAAGTCAGAAAAACGATCGGGAAAGGCTCTCAGGACAAAATTAAAAAATGGGTCACGGAAGCTTTTACAAAAGCCGTTACCGAGAAAGCAGAAGAAGAAAACAATTAAGCTCAATCATCAGTAACTCCAGTATATATCTCAATAGACTATTCCCCTGTATTCCTCAAAATTAATTGAACAAACGAGCGTGACAGAATATAATCAAGGCGTCATGAGAATTATATTTATGGGTACACCCGAGTTTGCAGTTGCCTCATTTAAAGCGCTTATCAATTCCAAAGAAGACGTTGTAGCTCTCGTATCTCAACCCGACAGGCCCAGGGGTAGAGGAAGAAAGCTTTCACCGACTCCGACAAAACTTGTTTCGGAAGAATTTAACATCCCGGTTCTCCAACCCGATACGGTCAAAGCAGATGAGTTTCTTAAAGAGATTCGTGACTTGGACCCCGATCTTATAGTTGTCACCGCGTACGGCAAAATACTACCCAAATCGCTATTGGAGCTTCCACCTCATGGCTGTATCAATGTGCACGCCTCTCTTCTCCCCGGCTACAGGGGGGCTGCGCCCATAAACTGGGCAATTGTCAGGGGAGAGAAAGTGGCAGGGGTTACGACCATGCAGATGGACGAGGGGATGGATACGGGCAATATGCTCCTTAAAAAACAGACGCCGATTGAAGACAACGATACCGGAGAGACTCTCACCAAAAGACTGTCCGTTATAGGCGCAGAGCTTTTAATTGAGACCATAAAACGCTTAAAAGAAGGAACCCTCACGGCAGAAAAGCAGGATGACACTAAGGCGAGCTATGCTCCTATGTTAAAGAGAGAGGACGGTCTTATCGACTGGAATAAACCTTCTAAAGAGATACGTAACCTGATCCGGGGTATGCTGCCATGGCCCGGGGCTTTTACACATTTGGGGGACAAGATGCTAAAGATTTATTCAGCTAAGAGCGCTCTGTCCAAGGGAAATCCCGGAGAAGTCTTAAGTTCTGTAAAAGGTGTCCTCGAAGTAGGGTGTGGAGAGGGCTCGCTTGTAGTATCAGAGCTACAAATAGAAGGTGGTAAACGCTTAGACACTAAATCCTTTCTTACAGGCAGAAAGATTGAGCCGGGTACGGTACTGGGCCGGACCCCGTGATCCGGTATTAATTGGCGCTATTGCACGTTTCCCCGATTTCTGTTAGATGTTCTTTTACCTGCGTGAGTGTTGTCTCCTGAATATCTTCACTCATGCATGCTTTTAGAAGTAATTCCCGCCCTTCCTCAATATCTCCGGTTCTTATATACAGAACGCCCATTGTATCAAGCGCATACGGGGGAATTGTCTCTGTGCCCTCTGTAGCCTTGAGCATATACACGAGCGCTTCCTCGTACCCCTCTCCTGTCTCTATATTAAGTGAAGCCAGGTTGTTGGCGGCCTCCAGGTTCTTTTTGTCTATAGAAAGAGCTTTCTTATAGTATTTCTCGGCGTTTGTGTATTCTCCGAGCCTGTAGTACACGTTTGCGGTGTTCACAAGAGGAGTCACGAGGCTCGGGTCATTTTCAATTGACCTTGAATATTCCCTTAGCGCAAGCTCGTACTTCCCGTCCCTCTCATAAATCACCCCGAGGTTATTGTGCTCCTCGGCGCTTAGCGGGTCTTCCATAAATAGTGATCCTGTAAGCGCGGCGCACCCTGTGAGCATTACTACTGTGATCATAAATATAGAGCAGATTACGCACTTCACTTTTCAATCACCAGCATGAGCCTGTTCATTTTCTCCCACTCCGAGTCAAGCTTTGAGGACTCTATTTCCTGGCCCTCCTCAAAGCCTGTATGTAAGATAAAGGTATTCCTTGTGCTTGAGTATCCGTAAACAACGTAGTAGTGTGGTATGCTTACACGCCACTTGCCCCTGTCCACAAGGAGTATAACGGGCGCGCCTTCGTCTATAAGGGTTTTTAGCTTCTCGAGGTTCCCGTTTTCCGTTTTTGATTGAAATCCCTTGTCTCGGGCGAAATTTTCCATATCCGAGATTAGCGCCCCGTTTAGCGCAGGCGTATACACTACCTCTGCCACCTGGTCTTGACTGAGCGTGTTTCCGTAATGAGCCATCACCGATGCCATCGCTGCCGGACCGCAAAATTCGTCTTTTTGCTTAATGAAGGGGACGTTCTCAATTACAAATACCGAGTCTGCGGGCGCAGTACTCTGGGTATTGTAATCCTTTTGCGTACAACCATAGAAGCAGGTGAGACACAGAACCCAAACCAGTAATAATCGGGAATTTTTGAGCATTTATACTGTGGAATACTTTTTTCGGCTACCCTAGACTCTTTTCCAGAGAAACACGATTAATAGAACCAGGGCAACGATCACAAGTATAGCAATAATTACGCCCGTAGCGCCGTCGCCGCCAGCCGGTATACGGTCTGAAAGAGAGGCTATCTGGTGTACCTGCTCGTCTGACATTGAAGCGATTTTATTCGATACCTCTTCAGCCGTAAGCCCGTGACTTTTAAGCTTCTCAGCGACTATTTTGTTCTCGAGCGCGCGTCTTACTTTCTTCTCGTTTATTTCCCTGAGCGTAGATGCGTTTTGTCCTTCCTCTATCATCTGTGAATCGACCATAGCGGCCTGGGCGGTGCTTTGAATGAGCGCTACCGGCGTAAAGGTAAATAGGATCAGAAAAATTATCGAAAGATTGAATTTTCTCAGTGTTAAACGGTTCATATCCGTCCTCCTCTCTTGGGTCTTTACTTAACTCTAGCATATATTAAAACCGATAATTAGAGCTAAACAAAGCTGTTTTTCCGTTTGAACATATAATCCTCTAGTTATAGCGCTAGGCTCAGTATATATGCCCTTTCAAAAGGGTTTTGCCAAAAATAGACCCTATGGTAGTATATCAAACCTTATGTTGCAAGTGCTAACAGGCTCGCAAAAGGGCAGGAAGCTTAAGGTCCCGAAAGGGAGCAAAGTCAGGCCCCCGACAAGCCGTGTAAAGAAATCGATTTTTGACAGACTGGGCGATATTAGCGGCCTCAGGGTGCTCGATGTATTTTCAGGCTCCGGAAGCCTCGGGATCGAGTCTCTCAGCAGAGATACCGGGCATGTGACTTTTATTGAAAAAGACCCGGCCGCTTTCAAGGTGCTGACCGAGAACCTTACATTGTGCGGATTCCTCGGTAGTGCGGAGCTCCTCTGCTCAGATTATGAAAACGCTCTCAGGAAGCTAAAAAGACATAACGAGAGCTATGACCTCATTTTCGTTGATCCACCATATGAGCTATACAAGACCATGAAAGTAAGTGATTTCGTTGAAAATGCAGGCGAATTGCTCCGGGAGTTAGGTATCCTCATTATAGAGCATGACCATAAGATTGAGGATTCTCCCGCGGGTTTTAGCAGGTTCACCAAACCCTTTGGCGGAACACATGTAAGTTATTTTACAAAAGAGGTGTCAAGTGAGTAAAGTTGCCGTTTACCCCGGATCGTTTGATCCTTTTACAAGAGGCCACATGAATATCATAGACCGGGGCATAAAAGTCTTTGACAAAGTGATTGTTGCAGTCGCACATAACAAATCCAAAAACACTATCTTTACGCTTGAAGAGAGGGTTCAGATTCTGCAAACATTATTCGAGGGGCGAAAAGATGTCGAGGTCGACAGCTTTGAAGGTCTCCTTGTAGATTACGTCGTTAAGCGCGGGACCAATGTTGTGCTCCGCGGCATGAGAACCGTATCTGATTTTGAGTACGAGCTTCAAATGGCGCTTGCCAATAAAACGCTTAACAACGAAGTTGAAACCGTCTTTATGGTCACGGACAGCGAATTCTCTCACATAAGCTCATCAGTGATTAAAGAGGTCGTTTCCCTTAACGGATCGGCGTCTCATATGGTCCCGGATATTGTAGAAAGTAAACTCAGAGACAAACTGTTAAATAGCTAGGAGGAGTTCCAACACATGAAATTATCAACACGCGCCAGGCGGCTAAAACCTTCCGCGACACTCACGATTACAGCAAAAGCTAAGGAGCTGAAATCACAGGGCGTAGATGTTATAGGATTCGGGGCGGGAGAACCCGATTTCGACAGCCCCGAGCACGTAAAAGAAGAGGCCATTAAAGCCATACGGGAAGGACTTACCAAATACACAGCGGTAGGTGGTATAGACGAGCTTAAGGACTCCATTATCGGAAGACTAAGAGAAGACCACGGTCTTGAGTACGAAAGATCAGAGATAATTGTATCCATCGGAGCCAAGCACTCTCTTTATAACCTGATTCAGGTTCTTGTAGACTCAGGGGACGAGGTCATAGTGCCTGCTCCCTACTGGGTATCCTATCCCGAGCAGATAACTCTTGCCGAAGGCACTCCCGTAATACTCGAGACAAGTGAGGAAAACGGTTTTAAGATAGACCCGAACGAGCTAAAAAAGCATATAAACTCGAGCACCAAAGCGCTCATCCTAAACTATCCCTCAAACCCCACGGGGGCTACATACAATGAGGAAGAGCTAAGAGCAATTGTCCAGGTTGCAATGGACGCGGGTATCGTAATCATTTCAGACGAGATTTACGAGAAGATACTGTATAACGGGCTTAAGCACACTCCCGTAGCAGCGCTCGGAGAAGACATAAAGAAGTCCACAATTCTTGTGAACGGAGTTTCAAAAACATACTCGATGACAGGCTGGAGGATCGGCTACGCGGCGGGAGATAAGGAAGTGATTAGCGCTATGTCTAAGCTACAGGGGCAGTCCACTTCGAACCCCACATCTATTGCACAGTGGGCGGCAATTGCAGCATTCAGCGGTCCCCATGACGAAATTGTCAGACGCACCGGGGAGTTTGAGGAGAGGAAAAACTACATAGTTGAGAGACTAAACAGAATCCCCGGGATAAGCTGTTTCAGCCCTCAGGGCGCTTTTTACGTATTCCCCAA
>DEIM01000219.1 GCA_002352485.1 Candidatus Dadabacteria bacterium UBA2774 | reverse complement strand
ATTAATAGCTTTGCCTGTATCCGGGTTTATTGACATTAATTACCGTTATTGTAGTCTAAAATTTCTCTTTAATCAGTTGTGAGGATTATCCTATGATGCTCAACGATCTAGAATGCCCCTCAAAAATATGCAATATAATTTAAATTCTTTTAGTCTTCAAACTGCACCATGTCTAATCGAACGAAAAAATTAGGAGAGTATGACAAGCAGTTCGTCTGGCACCCGTTTACTCAGATGAAGGAGTACAGGGAAAAAGACCCTGTGGTCATAGAGAGCGGCTATGGGGCCTATTTAATCGATACCGAAGGTAAAAGATACATAGACGGCGTTTCCTCCCTCTGGGTCAATATTCACGGCCACAAAGTGCCCGAGATAGATAGTGCCATAAAAAACCAGGTAGATAAGCTCTCGCACAGCACTCTACTTGGGGTGACAAACCCCCCTGCTTCAGAGCTCGCTAAGCGTCTTATAGATATTTGCCCGCCCGGTTTAAGTAAGGTTTTTTATTCAGGAGACGGGGCAAGCGCTGTGGAAGTCGCTCTAAAAATGGCTTTTCAGTACTGGAAGCTAAAAGGTAAGCCCGAAAAAACTAAATTCGTAAGCTTAGAGAACGGTTATCACGGAGATACTCTGGGTGCGGTTTCTGTAGGAGGAATCGATTTATTCCATTCGGCGTTTGAACCCCTACTATTCGAAAATTTTAAAGCCCCTTCATACTATTGCTACAGGTGTCCCCTAAATAAAACATACCCCTCATGCGATCTCGCATGCGCCGATGGGGTTGAGAAAATACTAAGTGAACACCACCAAGAGATTATCGGAGTGATCTTTGAGCCCTATGTGCAGGCGGCGGGAGGGATGATCGTATCACCTCCGGGATATCTGAAAAAAGTAAGAGAGTACTGTGACGAGTACGGTGTGCTAATGATCCTAGATGAGGTGGCCACGGGTTTCGGTCGTACAGGCAAGATGTTTGCCTGCGAGCACGATCAGGTAACCCCAGATATTCTGGTGCTCGGAAAGGGAATGACGGGCGGATACCTGCCTCTTTCGGCTACTATTACCACTGAGGAGTTATATGAAGCCTTTCTCGGGGATTACGATGAATTCAAGACCTTCTTTCACGGACACAGCTATGCCGGCAACCCGCTCTCTTGCGCAGCTTCGCTAGGCAACCTGGAAGCGTTTGATAACAATCGTACTCTTAAAAATTTGGATCAGAAGATACAGCTCTTTGAAGATGAGCTCAGAGAGTTCAGCGGTCTGAAACACGTAGGAGACGTCAGATCCAAGGGACTCATGGCTGGCATCGAGCTTGTAGAGGATAAGGAGAATAAAAACCCCTATGCACCCGAGCTCAAAATGGGTTGGCAGGTTGCGGACAGGGCTATGGAAGACGAAGTGCTCATTCGCCCCCTGGGAAACGTCATAGTGCTCATGCCGCCCATCGGAATTCCAATGGATGATTTAAAAAAACTTCTCCGTGTAACCTACAGCTCAATTAAAAACGCGACTGAAGCTCCCTAGTTTAAACAAGCATCATGATAATAATCTAAGACTAACCATGAAAGAACCTCTTGACTGGATTATAGAAGAACTAAAAGAAATAAGAGACGAAAACCTCTTTCGTACACTCACCCATATAGAGACCGGCCAGTCGCCCGAAATTATAATAAACGGTAAGAGCCACATACTGCTTTCGTCCAACAGCTATTTAGGGCTATCTGTCGATCCCAGGGTCAAAGAGGCTGCAAAGCTCGCGCTTGAGAAATACGGTACAGGCTCAGGCGGCTCAAGGCTCGTCAGCGGAAGCTCAGATCTTCACCGTGAGCTCGAAGAGCATCTAGCTCGTTTTAAGAATACGGAGTCCGCCATACTCTTTAGCTCAGGGTATCTTGCCAATATAGGGACAATATCCTCACTCGTCGGCGAGGGTGATATTGTCTACAGCGACGAGCTAAACCATGCCTCTATAATAGATGGCTGCAGACTCTCAAGGACCGGGGTCAGAATTTACCGTCACCTCGATATGGGCCATCTATCCTCACTCCTAGAATCCGATTCCGAGACACTGGCGAAAAAACTGATTGTTACCGATACCGTATTCAGCATGGACGGCGATCTGGCCCCCTTGCCAGAGCTTACAGAGCTTGCAGATAACTTCGGAGCCATGCTCATGGTTGACGAAGCGCATGCGACTGGAGTGCTCGGAGAGAGGGGGAGCGGCGCGACAGAGCACTTTGGTGTCGAGAGCCGCGTTCCAATAGTTATGGGCACTCTTTCAAAGGCGACAGGCTCTTTAGGAGGCTACATCGCTGGAAGCAGGGAGTTGATAGACTTTATAAGGAATCGTGTCAGGAGTTATATATTCGATACTTCCCTTCCGGCGTCCTCACTTGCTGCCTCGATTGCCGCGATAGATATTATCGAGAACGAGCCTGAAAGAAGAGAGCACCTGTGGCGGTTAATTAAAAGATTCAAAGGCGGGCTCGAGACACTCGGGCTTGAGATACTTCCCTCTGATTCAGCGGTAGTGCCGGTACTTATAGGTGAAGCCGGGTCCGCAGTGGAGTTTGCAAGAGTGCTCAGAGAAAACGGGGTGTTTACACCTGCTGTGCGCCCCCCTTCGGTTCCCTACGGAATGTCCAGGATTAGAGCCACTCTAATGGCAATACACACGGACGAGCATATAGATATTGCTGTTGAAGTATTCGGGCATGCAAAGGATAAGTGCGGAATATAAATCCGCGCACTTCATCATTATAGAAATTATATGGGCTTTTTGAACATCCTCGGCTTTACCGGCTCCCGTTTCGTAAACTTACCATCACTTTCACTCAGATTTTCTAAAAATCCTAGTGTCAGCTCGTTAAACTCCTCCGCGCGCTCGATAAACAGTAAATGTCCTGCGCCCGGTACGATTTCAACCTTTGATCCCGGAATTATTTCTGCAAGCCTTATTGAGCTCTCGGTAGATACAATATTGTCCTGAGACCCCGAAACGATCAGGGTAGGGGCTCCAATATCTTGAGCTCTATCGTTTGAGTCAAAATTAATACCGGCTGCGAACTGACGCTTTCAGGCGTATCCCGGCTGAGGGTTCTCGAGCCTCCACTTAACTATTCGGTCGATCTCCTCGGGATGGTCCCTGTAGTATTCCTTTGATAACGCAACTGATAGACCATATAGAATCTTGTCTTCTTTGGACAACCCGTAATTGTGGTTCAGCGAGGGTACGCTCGCTTTCTCGCTTATCTCCAGCATTCCGGGTAAAAGACCCCACAATTTTAAATAGCCGTTTAAGAGCTTTGAGTTTCTACTGAGCGAATTCCCTTCACCCTTGTTCGTACTGGCTAGTGTGAGACTTTTTACTTTCTCAGAGTGTCTGAGTGCTAGCTCCTGAGCAATATAGCCTCCCATAGAGACTCCCAGCACGTGTGCCGAACCCACTCCCAGAGCGGAAAGCAGCGATGCCGCATCATCCGCCATAAGCTCGATCGTGTATTCTGAATCGGGCTTGTCCGAATTCCCGACACCCCTGTTGTCGTAAACAATCACCCGATATTGCTTAGAAAGCTCCGGGATTTGCTTATACCACATCCAGCTCGAGTACCCTAGGCCTTCTATCAGGAGTAGGGGCTCCCCTTCACCGTGAGTTTCGTAATACATGTTTATACCGTTTACCGGCACAATTCCCGACTGATCCGCAGTCATTTTCTTACACCTCTTCGTCCATTGAACTTTTCCACTCCTGCATCGTACCTATT
>DEIM01000040.1 GCA_002352485.1 Candidatus Dadabacteria bacterium UBA2774 | reverse complement strand
TTCCTTTACTACGTGTATGGTCATTGTCTCGCCCGGAAGCACCACAGGCTTAAGCGCGTTTGAGAGCTGGTTCAGGTTCATGACTTTTACGTTTTGGAGCCCGGCGACCTTATTTAAATTAAAATCATTTGTGATAATGATGCCCTTTAGCTTACTAGCTAGCTCAACGAGCTTTAGGTCTGCTTCTTTTATATTGGGGTAATCATGGTTTGTGATTTTGATCGAAACATTCGGGATATCTTGCTGCATCCTCTTCAGTACATCCAGCCCCCGTCTTCCGCGTACGCGTTTAATCGGCTCTGAAGAATCCGCGATATGCTGGAGCTCCTTAATAATAAACTTGGGGACAATCATGGTGCCGTTAATAAATCCGGCCTCCGCCACATCAGCAATCCTGCCATCGATAATAACGCTCGTATCGAGTATCTTTGTCTCACCCGTATGTTTAGATTCCGGTCTACTGCGGCCTCCTGACTGCACGGCTTCTTTGCCTTTTTTAAATCCCAGAGTTATGCCTATATTGAGGAGTACAAAGAAGAATGCTGCAGATACAAACGGGAGTGCGCTCTCGGGAATGGAAAGCCCCGATAGAATGCTATTTAGAGCAAAGAATACTATTGAAGCCGAAGCTATACCTATTGCTGCGCCCTGAAAACCCTTGGCGCTTGTTCTCTTTAATAAACCCTCGACTCCCCATGCAAGCCCTATGGTGACTGCGCCGAAAACCAGGCCTGCTATTGCAGAAACTACCAAACTGTACTCAGAGTGCGCGATTGCAAAAGCCGCTAGCGCGCCTAGCACGAAAAATATAATCTTTAATATCATAATCTACCTCACCTCGATCCCTGCCCCTCTTGCGTTGGTCCGGCAAAAATAAATATATGTAAAAGCCCAAGTTTTCACAATGATATGAAAATTGTCTATTCAGTATTCTATGAAAAACTCGACTAAGAGTGCCTTCATCATCCGGACTTAGTTAAATCTAATTAACTTGAACCGGCAAGAGAGATAGAGAGTATTTTTTGTAAACAGCCCCTAAGACTGCCCGCTGTTTACGATCTCAATTACTTTTACTATCTCGTCCACAACTCTTGTATATTTACTCCTGCCGTGTCCGGGCTCTTTTGCCCTTCCATCTATACCTACGTCGGCCAGGATTTCTCCTGTAGTGCTGTCAATCAGAGTAACCCAAACCTGAACAGACATCTTTCCCTTGTCTTTAATTCCTCTAAATGCATACTCGCAATATTTACATCCGCGAACATAGCCGCTTACTGTACCCCTGACAATCAACACTCTTTCATCTAGCTCAGCGCTATCTAACGCGCCTCTGCTTATAACCTTGAACTGATTGTCTTTTCTAAGCTCCTCAGCAACCATGCTGGCTATCTCACTGCCCGAATCATATGGTACCCACTCAAGATCGGTCTTCCTGAAATCAGGAATAACGACCACCTGATAGCTCTCGGCTCTTACTTCGGGCGCCTGGTAAACATTCACGTTTGTGGGCGTACAGCCCAAAAATACGAGGAAAATTAGGATTACGCTAATATGTATCCAATTACTAAACATTCCATTCCTCCTTAAATATAATCCTAATGTATTGTATACGAATTTGAGATTAGTGAAAGAGTCTGGCGATTTTAACCTCCGGTCGTTGCAATAAAAATTTGATTTTACTCAATTCAAGCCGTGTATTGTTACATAAATCTTAATCATAATATTTAGGCTGCCGGCTTGTTAATCACACACACAATTGCGTATAATGACCTCTTATATATTAAGCTCTTTTTGATAAATATGAGAAATTTTTATGAGTGTTCATAACCTTGTAAGCTTCCTGGGGATATTCGTGCTGCTCGCGGCTGCATGGCTTTTATCGTCCAATAAGAGGAATATCAACTTTAGAGTAATAGTCTGGGGAATCGGGCTTCAGCTCATTTTTGGCGCATTTGTTTTTCTTCTCCCGGCGGGCGCAAAATTCTTTTTGTATTTAAACGATATTGTTGTGATTGTACTCAATTCCGCCTCTGCGGGTGCGGAATTTGTCTTCGGTAGACTTGCTCTTCCCCCAGGGGTGAGCAATGAACAAGGGGAAGAGTCCCTCGGGTTTTTTCTCGCATTTCAGGCTTTTCCTACGATCATCTTCTTTTCTGCTCTAGTCTCCATACTCTATTACTACAATGTCATGCAGCGGGTGATAAAAGGCTTCGCGTACGTTTTTACGCGCTCAATGAGGATATCTGGGGCAGAATCGCTCTCCGCTGCAAGTAATATCTTTGTCGGTATTGAGTCTACGCTCACGATTAAGCCCTATCTTGATAAAATGACCCGCTCTGAGCTCTGTACGGTGCTTACCGCGGGTATGGCAACGGTGTCATCGAACATCCTGGCTCTATATGTGTTCAGCTTACAGGGGCAGTTCCCTACTATAGCGGCGCATTTGATCTCGGCCTCTATACTCTCAGCGCCTGCTGCGGTGGTTATGTCAAAAATCCTACTTCCCGAAGACTCGGTACCGGAGACGCTTGGGACTAATGTTAACCCCCATTATGAGAAGGAAGGCAGTTTGTTCGAGGCCGTAATAAACGGCTCAGAGAACGGTGTGAAGCTCCTTATCGGTATCGTAGCGCTCCTGATCGCGGTTCTGGGGCTGGTGGCGCTTCTGGACCTTTTAGTAGGTGGTCTCGGCGGGCACGTAAACCAGTTTATTGGCATAGATATCGACTGGTCACTGAAAGGTCTTCTTGGGTATCTTTTCTACCCTGTAACCATTGTAATAGGCGTGCCGTACCAGGACGCTTATACAATTTCCAAAATAATAGGAGAACGTACAATATTGACAGAAGTTGTGTCTTACCAGGACCTGGCGCGCGTAATGGAACAGGGGCTGGTCAAGGACCCGCGCTCCCCTGTTATAGCGGCCTACGCTCTTTGCGGCTTTGCTCATGTGGCCTCAATGGCCATATTCGTTGGTGGAGTTGCCGCTCTCGCCCCTTCTCGTAAAAAAGATGTTGCGGCGGTAGGACTGAGGGCGCTTGTGGCATCTACTTTGGCAACCCTAATGACGGCCTGTATAGCGGGCTTATTCTTCAGCAGTAAATCCATCTTGCTCGGTACGACCGTAGTACCTTAATAGAACCCCGATCATGCTCATATCCAGCCTCTTTGTGGCTAGGTATTGACAAGAAGTGTTACGGGCTTACATTAGAAATACGAACAACTGTTTGAAACGGGTGTGCGTATTAATAAATAATGTCGCCATAGGGGGCTAAGAAATCATGAAAGAGGCTAAAACTAAAGAGAGGATATTAGATTCCGCTGAAAAGTTATTCGCGAAGAAGGGGTTAAAACATACCTCGGTGCGAGATATAACAGGTGAGGCAAATGCACACCTGGCAGCGGTAAATTACCACTTCCGCTCCAAAGACGGACTCCTAAGAGAAGTGGTTCAGCGAAGAATTGTGCCTCTTAACCGGGAAAGACTGAGGCTTTTGGACAACGCTGCCAAAAGATACGGTAAGAAGGCCGTACCGGTAGAAACTGCTCTACATGCGCTCTTAGCGCCGGCAATTAAGCTCTATTTTGAAAGCCCTCATTTCCTCAGAGTTACAGGGCAGATTGTCTCAGACCCCGATGATGAGGTTTATAAGATCTTTTTACTTCATTTTCAGGATGTATTTTCAGGATTTAAAGAGGTCTTCACCGAATCTTTACCCCACATAGAAGACGAAGAGATTATGTGGCGAATACATTTTCTTATGGGCGCAATGATACACACCTGGACCAACCACTCAGGTTTGGAGCGGCTCTCGGGAGGGGTTTGCAAACTTAGCGATGAAGAGGAGACGATAAATAGACTGATCGCTTTTTGCGCCGCAGGGCTGAGAGCGCCAAAATACAATCATCCCCATGAGGATAGTACAGAAGTACCTGAAAAAGAGAAACGCTCAATACAGAAGGATTAACTATTAAGTCTATATAGAGGAGACATAAAATGTTAAAAACAAGCTCTCATGAATCTATACTTGATAAATTTGGCAATGATGCTGTAGACACCGTACCATCGGAATTACACGAGAATATTGTCTCAGAGGATGTTATCGTCGGGCAGGATTACCTTGACGCCGAGTCTGCCGATGAAGATTCGGATAAAAACGAATCATTTGAAGTTAAATACGAAAATATCAATCAAGAGCTAAGACTCGTAAACGCCTATTTTAAGGAAGTTGGCACAGAGACTCTTTTAACACCAAAAGAGGAGATTATTGTAGCGGCAAAGATCAAAGAGTGTGAGCTTCAGGTCACAAATATTATTAAATCCTTAAACCGCATTCTGGTAAATGAGTTGGTGCTAGATAATGAGAGTGTGATAAATGAATTAACGGAGCTGACTCAAAACTCCCCCCGCTCTGAGCTAGAGAAAGAGAACTGGGAGCGTATTAAAAGACTGACGGGTCTGTTGGACGTGTACATGAAGTCTTCTGCACGGCTCAAAAACCGTTTCGTTAAATCAAACCTCAGGCTTGTAGCCAGTATGGCCAAGAAATATGTCGGTCGCGGTGTACCGTTCCTAGATCTGATACAGGAAGGGAACCTTGGGCTTATTAAAGCCGTTGAGAGGTTTGACCATACCAAGGGTTTTAGGTTTTCAACCTATGCCTGCTGGTGGATAAATCAGGCTATGACAAGGGGAGTCTTTAACCAGACCAGAACTGTGAAGATACCGGCATATGTGCTTGAGAAGGCGGGTAAAGTGTGGACAGAGCGCGCGAGGTTCATAGAGGAAAACGGCAGGGAGCCTGAGCCAAGGGAACTTTCAAAGAAAGTGAGCATGAGTCTTGAGAACGTTAAACAAGTACTCGAATCTAAAAACGGGAACAACATGGTCTGCCTCGATTCGCCAGTGTGGAATGGAGAAAGGGCGACCTTCATGGACTTTATGGAAGACTCGGTCTCACCTCCAGTCGATTCATTGATAGATGAGGTTTCAATTCCCGAATACGTAAAAGACGCACTCTACATCCTGGATGAAAAAGAGAGAGAGATCGTTCAGATGCGCTTTGGTATCGGGAGTGATGCTACGTGCACGCTTGATGAGATCGGGAGAAAGTTCGGCCTGACCAGAGAGAGGATCCGGCAAATTGAAAAGAAAGCTCTTAAAAAAATACGGGATTCCGAATCGGCCCCTGCACTTAGAAGCCTGATCGATGCATCTAACAATTAATCATTTGCAGACCAAGCTCCGAGCATGCTCTGTTTATCGGTATCTGGACTATTTATAAAAAATTTGAAAAAACCTCTTGACATTAAATTCTTCGGTGATATTATTTAACTGACTGGTCAACTAAGAGACTGGCGAATTGTTAAAACAGAGACAGTAATTTTTTTTTCATAAGGTGAATAATGGGACGTACAAGTGATGCAAAGGAAAAAATAATAGAAAGCGCAATCGAGCTCATCGGCTCAAGGAGCTATAACGCCGTAGGCGTGCAGGAGCTTTGCGAGCA
>DEIM01000127.1 GCA_002352485.1 Candidatus Dadabacteria bacterium UBA2774 | reverse complement strand
TTCTACATTATTCAAGAGGGCATTGTGGGTCTTGAAGCGAAGCTTGCCGCGGATAGGGACCCGATTACGATTCAAATAATAGGTGAAGGCGACGTGCTCGGGTGGGGATGGCTGTTTCCGCCCTATATGTGTCACTTCGATGCCAAGGCTGTTACAAAAACCGATGCAATTTCACTTGACGGGCAGTTTATACGCACAAAATGCGAGGAAGACCACGACCTTGGGTATGAGCTTCTCAAACGATTCGCGCATATCATGCAGCAGAGACTCCAGGCCGTAAGGCTTCAGAACCCCAATATGTATGTGGTGAAAACCAAGTCTTAAGAAACGGCATAAAGGCCGGTGATTTACCAAATTTGAAAAATATATTCCGATTTATTACTTAACTGACTCAAGCATCTTTTGCTGACGCCACTTTATTACAGCCTTCTTTAGAGTATTGAGACCCAGAAACGCGCAGTTATGCCTCGTGGTCACGAGCCTCTTCCCAAGAATCGAAGAAACCATCTCAGCTGGTGTTTCCGTCACCTCGCTAACAGTCTTACCCTTGAGCTTTTCTAGTATTATCGAAGTCCCCGCCATACTCACCATACACCCCTCCCCGTCAAAGCTTACGTTTTCTATAACGCCGTCTTCTCCAATATCTAAATAAACCTTTATAAGATCACCGCAGCCGGGGTTTCCGCCCTCCTGAGTAAGAGAAGCCCCCTCCATCTCTCCGAAGTTCCTCGGGTGCTCGTAGTGGTCCAGTATCAATTCCATCAATTCTTCGTGATTCAATGTATTGTCTCCGCCATTTTTAGAAATATTGCAGAAATAAAATTAAAAAAAACTATGTCAAAATCTTATTGAATTCGCTGTGCCTTTTTGACCTCGCTTTTAATGCGGCTATATACCGCGCTAAGCCCGAACATCCGCCTGGTACCAAGCTTCTGGTCAAGACCGAGGCTGTTTATCAGGTTACCGGGAGCGTTTTCAATCTCATCCGGCGTCGAGCCGTCAAACGCGTCCACAAGTAGAGCTACAAAGCCCCTGACTGTGGGAGACTCCTCGGGAACGTCGGCGAATAATCGCACCTTTCCGTCCTCTAGCCTTACGAATATAAATACCGGCGTCTCGCACTCTGCTACACGGTTATACCCCGTGTCCCTGGCTTCCTCAAATTCCTCCGGAAGTTTAGGAAGCCCTTCTGAGTAATCCAGAAGCATTGCAAGCGTCTCCTGAAAATCCGCCTCCTGAAACTCTTCAATAATCTCTTCTATGTTCAAGGCACTAACTCCATAACAATAATTCTTGGATAAACCCCTTACGTTTAAAGATATTCTCTAATTGACCTAAATCAACAGGGTATGGGAATAAAAAAGGGCGCTGAGCTATTAGCCCGCGCCCTCGATAATATTATTTTCTGAGTTTAAAGTCAGGGTTTTTCAATCGGCGCGCGGACCATGTTACCCCACTCTGTCCACGAGCCGTCGTAGTTCCTTACATTCTCAAAGCCAAGGAGATAGGTGAGCACAAACCATGTGTGTGAAGACCTCTCACCAATCCTGCAGTAGGCGATGACATCGTCGCCGTCTTTGAGACCCTTATCGTCTTTATATATCGATACAAGCTCGTCAGCGGACTTAAACGTACCGTCTTCGTTAGCAGCCGTAGCCCAGGGTACGTTTGCGGCTCCTGGGATATGACCCCCTCTGAGCGCGCCTTCCTGGGGATAAGCCTCCATGTGAAGAAGCTCCCCTGTGTATTCACCGGGTGAGCGTACGTCGATCAGAGGGTTGCCCGAGCCTAGATGAGCCATTACATCATCCTTAAACGCCCGAATCGATTCGTTTACTTCCGATACGGTATAACTCGTAACGGGATATTCCGGCACGTCCTTTACAAGCGGGCGGTCCTCATCTATCCACTTTTGTCTTCCGCCGTTCATCATAAGACAGTTCTCGTGACCGAACAGCTTGAACACCCAAAAAGCGTAGCAGGCCCACCAATTATTTCTGTCGCCGTAAAAAACCACTGTGGTATCGTTTGAAATACCTTTTTCCGACATTAAGTTCTCGAATTTTTCCTTGTCAATATAGTCTCTTACCAGCTGGTCTTGAAGATCCGTCTGCCAGTCCACTTTGACTGCACTCTCAATGTGACCGACGTCATAAAGAAGAACGTCTTCGTCCGATTCTACAATCCTTACTCCCGGATCGTTTTGATGCTCAGCTACCCAATCGGTACTGACCAGCACGTCCGGATGTATATAATCTGCCATTTAAAATTTCCTCCTAATTGCTGTTTTTAATGTATGATGCGAAAAAACAAAAAAAGACTGTAATACCCGTCGATTAGTGTATGGCTAAGAGTAAAAAAATTCAAGTAGCCTAATCAATTCTGAATAAAAACTATCCCTATCTGTGAAAATTGCACAGTAAAGAGCGCTTTCAGTGTTCTCTAGATTGTATATGTAATCCTTACAGATACTTACACCCCTTTCATACGTATCATAAACTATAGAAAAAACCCCTTCAATCAGGCACCGTTTTATGCTATTCTATAAGCAGATGGGGCTTATGCCTTGAATTCCATCTCGACAAATCCACGCATAAGGAGGTATAAAACTATGCTGGAAGATTTAAAAGTACGCGATCTGATCGGGATTAGGGATAGAGTGTTTTTCGTTGACGCTAACGATACGGCCGACGTTGCAGCACTTAAGTTACATAACTTTAAAGTAAGAACGATTGGAGTTATGGATAACGATAACATTGTCGGTGTTGTCGGGCATAGCGATTTTTCGACCAAAATAGTGGCGCTTGGCAAAAAACCTTCGGATGTAAAGGTCTCAGAGATTATGAGCACCACTCTTCATACCGTAACGCTCGATACTTCATTTTTTGACTGTGTGGAAATGATGGATACAAATAGTGTTTCCCACCTCTTCATACTTGACGAAGATGGCGATTACTACGGCATGTTAGCCTGGTCGGACTTACAGCGGAGACTCGTAAAAGAGCTAGAGTATCAACTCAAGGTTGCGCAGGAATACGCGTTCGGACCTATGTAATCAGTCCCGGTAACAGAAAATACTTATGATAACGGAAGTGACAATATTATGACTGACAAAAAAGACGTGGCCGAGCCTCAAGAAGAAGCTGAAGCAAGTAAAGAAGTAGAAGAAACCCAAGAGATTGAGGCCAGTGGTGAGGAGATACCGCCTACTGCCCCAGCTGAACCTGAAGAGGCTGAACTTGCAGCCGCGGAAAAAGTTGAAGCCGTGGTAGAGCAAAAGGAGGCCGAATCTGCAGGTACTGAGCCAGAAGTATCAGAACCTGAAGTAACACATGACAATGCTGCACCTGACGCTCCCAAGAAAGGCCTTATGCAAAGAAGAAAGAGCTTCGCTCAGACAAGCGTCCCCAACGCCCACAGGGGCTATAACCCCAAAACACCTGTCGTCATGCTGGGAATAATAGCGGTCTTCCTGATTGCAAGCTTCATACTCGCGGCTTTAACCACTTAGTATGTATCCTGTGATTTATTCCTAAAAATCGGGACTTAAGTAAAGCTATTCGAATAAATCCTTACTAAATAACCCACCAATTCACTGCACTAATTCATCCACAAGAGCTATTAACTGCTGCCCTTTCAGAGGCGCCGGCTTTGCGTCCGAGGTACAAACGGTAAGCTCACCGCTTTCCTTTATGATAAACAGCGGAAGCGCGTGCTCGTATAAAGACAAAAACGCCTCGTAGTCAAACTCTTCGGTCAGCGTGGTTTTCTTTATCACCGCGCCTGAAATAAAGCGTTTCGTCAGATAGTCATATGTGGCGTCAGGAGAAAAGAGCAGCCTTCCGCGCAGATGCTGCGGGATACTGGCCTCGCTTCTGGCGCTAAATTTAGAGTGCTTGGAGAGCTGGTATACCTGGGCGCGTCCGAAAAACTCGACAAAATGAAGCGCTGACAGTGAGTTCACCTCTTCGTTCGAAGTAAGCGCGAGGAGCTTACCGATGCCGTCAAGATCAACGTCTTCGGATATATCCTCAAGCAGTATATTCTCATAATATGCCTTAAGTCCGTCGTTTCTCGCAGCAGAGATGTTGGACCAGTTCGAGTCAACAAGAGATACCTCAAACCCGCTCTCGTGGAGAACCTTGGCGATAGCCCTTGCCCAGCTGTGGGCTCCAACCAATAAGACTCCCTGCGGATTGGGAGACGCAATACCCAGATACCTTGCTAGGGGAGATGCTGTCAGCCCGTACACCGCCACAGTTGCAGTTATAACAAGGAAAGTAACAGTTACCAGGTGCTCGGCGCCCTGATATCCAGCTTCGACGAGCCTGAGCGCAAACACGGAGGATACGGCAGCGGCAACGATGCCCCGGGGAGCCATCCACGATAAAAACACCTTTTCCTTTATATTCAGATCAGTCGTATAGGTTGACACAAATACACACAGCGGACGCACCAGAAAGAACATAATTACGAGAAAAATCACGCTTTTATAATTCAGCACGTAGGCCACTTCTTTTTCCGTAAGTCTTGCGGCTAGAATAATAAATAGGCTTGAAATAAATAATACGCGGAGAGTTTCTTTAAACTCTATTATGTGCTTTACGCTCACCCACTTCTGATTGGCAAGCGCTATACCCATTACCGTAACGGCAAGGAGTCCAGCCTCTGTCTGAAAGTAATTCGATACGGTGAATGCCGCGACTACGGTCATTAGCGCCACAGGGTTCTGAAGAAAGTCCGGTACCCAGTGCCTCTTGAGTACGACTACAATAAGGTACGCGCCGAGAAGTCCGGATACGCCGCCTATGAGAGCAGCTTTTATAACGCTCAACCCAACCTGTTCCGAGGCTTCAGCGACTCCGCCCGATAGAATTGCCTCGAACACAAGAACAGCTAACATGGCGCCTATAGGATCGATAACAATACCTTCCCATTTCATTATCGAGCCCGATTTCCCGGAAGGGCGGACATGCCGCAGGAGCGGGATAATCACAGTAGGACCGGTCACAACAAGGATAGCTCCCAGAAGAACCGAAAGCCTGAAATCGAGATCGAACAGAAAATACGACGCTGCCGTGCTAAGCACCCACGTGACCAAAACTCCGAGGGTTACAAGGTTAATTACCGCCTTGCGTATCTCCTTGAACTCGGAGAACTTAAGGCTGAGCCCGCCTTCAAACAATATGATACCGACCGAGACCGACACAAGGGGGAGCAGGAGATCACCGAACACGTAGTTCGGATCGAAAAAACCTGTTACCGGCCCTGCCACGAAACCCGCAATCAGAAGGAGCAGTATCGCAGGCAGGCTCACACGCCATGCAATCCACTGCGCCCCGATCCCAAGCACTATTACCGTGGCAAGTCCTACTAACAGCTCTTCACTCATGTTTACCAATGCTCCTTTTCAGCGCTTATTAATCTTACTGAGATTAATTTGTCCGGCTTGTACAGAATAGAAATAATCTCACAGAATAGCCGTTTTTCAAGCTATTCCAAGCTATCATTAGTAGATCGCATATTCTCAAGCATATTAGTGAAAATAAATATTTTAGGTTCGAAAGCAAAATATTCCGGGACTCCATGTACGTACCGGAATTAAATCCAGCGTGTATATTAACAATACAGCCTCCGGGACTAAAATAAAAATGAAAAACGGCAAAAATAAAGAGCATGTGGTTATAATCGGCGGAGGCTTCGGGGGCTTATACGCAGCCAAAATGCTATCCCGGGCCGGGGTTAAAATTACGATCATAGACAAGCGCAACTTCCACCTCTTCCAGCCCCTTTTGTACCAGGTGGCTGCGGGTTGGCTGTCTCCGGGAGAGATTGCTTCCCCCCTACGGGTGGTATTTAGCCGCTATAAAAACGTATTCGTCCAAAACGCCAGGGTGACCGACATTGACCCCGAAGCTAAAAAGGTCATATTCAATGACGGCGAGCTATACTACGACACTTTAATCGTAGCCACGGGATCAAACCACCACTACTTCGGTCACGACGAGTGGGCGAAAACTGCTCCCGGGCTCAAGACAATAGAAGACGCACTCACCATAAGGAAAAAGATCCTGCTCTCGTTTGAAGCGGCAGAGCGTGTGAGCGACCCTGAAGAGCAGAGAGCATGGATGACGTTTCTTATTATCGGAGCAGGCCCGACGGGTGTCGAGCTTGCCGGCACCATTGCCGAGCTCTCCAGTACTACGCTTAAGTCAGATTTCAGGAATATAGATACGGCTCAGGCCAGGATCATACTGGTCGAAGCCGACAACCGGGTGCTCCGTACATACCCACCTGAGCTTTCAAAGAAAGCCGAGGAAGAATTAGCGAAGCTTGGAGTCGAAGTGAGACTGAATACAATGGTAAAGAATATCGAGGACAAT
>DEIM01000094.1:528-23538 GCA_002352485.1 Candidatus Dadabacteria bacterium UBA2774 | reverse complement strand
CAAGTACCCATCGGGAGGATCCATTGGAGACAGCTCATCGTGAACATCTTTTTCGGGCTGCTTTGTTACTTTATCAAATTTATTTTTTATGTTGACTGGTATAGGTCTTTTCATATCACTCTCTCCACGATGTTATCTTTTAATTGTTTTTCGGAGGGGTCGGTGACCAAGGCGTGTTAGGGTCACGGATCGCTTTTCGATCCCAATTCCAAACCACTTTCTGGTACGGACGTACGATGTAGTGGAGCGGTGCAACTAAAAAGTGAACCAATCTAGTAAAGGGAAAAAGGAGCATTATAATAAAAGCTAAAATGATATGGAGCTTGATAACTACCGGCATTGCCGAGACAGCATCTATTTGAGGACTTAATTTTACTATGGACCACAGATAGGGCGATAAGTCGGCTGCGAACCATGATGAACCCCATCTATAACCCAATGCGATCCAGCAGCCGAGTATCACTACGGCAATTAATAATAATTCGACAATAATGTCCATTTTAGATGTAACTACTCTTAACCTGGCATTGCTTATCCGCCGTATAAACAGACTAACCAGCCCGAAAAGAACGCTTAAGCCAAATATGAAACCCGTCACTTCAAGGGCGATGAGACGAATAGGCTCACTGTTCCACAGAAGTGTCTCTTTGGGGAGAAGAAAGGCAGTTAAGTGCCCGAGAAACACGACCAAAATGCCGATATGGAAAGGAATAGATCCCCAGAATAGTTTCTTTCCTTCCAGGAACTGAGAGGACAACGAAGAGAATCCGAACGAAGTCGACCGATACCTATATATGGTACCTACCAGAAAAACAATAACTGCGATATAGGGAAGTGCTATAAAAAAGAAATTGTTATACAGATTAACAAAAGCGCTTACTGGTTCCATAACATTCACCCTCTTTGTCTATGTTTTAACATCGTTTTCTATTTCTATTTTTATCTCGGTATCAAGCGATTGTAAAAAATCTATCGTTTGCCTTTTTTCCGGCTTATCAACGATGGAGAAATCTTTTCTTATTACCTTGTCCAGAGCTTTAAGACCGCTTAAATACATTAATGAACTATCTCCGGGTGATTCGATCAATGTCTTATAATGCTTCTTGTATAGTTCCTTTTTCTTCTCCAGTCGATCCGGTTCAAACTCACTAATCATCTTCTTAAGCGCCGGGACAATAAGCTCTTCAATCATTTCAAGAATCAATTCCTGATCATCTAATTTTGAAACCAACCGCAGAAGATTAGGTAGGTGATCGGCTAGTTCGCTACCGCAGTCGTTGTCGGTTTTAACGTGCTCGCGGTTCAGGTTAGAAAGCAATTCCCCTCTCTTATAATCATCGCCGAAGAGAACATATCCAATATCCATTGTCGTAATAGATTGAACATCGAAAGAGCGGATGTATAACTCTTCCATTTTATTCAGGTCATGCGCTGGAAGAAGCTCCGCAAACTTATCCATATCTCGGGAAGCTTCAGGGTAATTGTCGCTTATAAATTTCTGAATATCCGTTACTTTTTGAGGGTATGCGCCGTCAGGATACCCAAACAGATCAGCCAACAGCGTGTAATGTATAAGATTCATAATCTACAATCCCCTCTGTACTTTCTCTTTTATACCAAATCCCGTGCTGCCCTTTTCATCGCCGGCAAATTCAAGCATTTCGATCGCCTGCTCCCGGTGTGCGGGAGGCACATTAAAGCGGTCATCAAATTTTGCTAAAGAAGTAAGGTTGTAGATTTCATCAGCAAGCTCCGCGGTAAGATTCGTATCCTTTAAAACCTCATTTACTTTCTCTTCAGAAATATCACCTACGGTTTTCCATCTTCGATAGATACGAACCGCCATCAACTTTTGAAGCTGACCCTTTATTTTGCTCTCATCACCGGCCCCGAACATATTGGCCATATACTTTAAGGGTAAGCGGGCCTGATCGATGGTTCCCCACAACTCCTCTGTGCTCGTATCATAAAGCCAACTATCGGTCCATTGTTTAGCAATAGGGTTTAAATTGTCATTTTGATCTTTCGAGACTTCTGTTACAGAAGCCATAACGGGCAGGAGCGGCGGCACGTAAAATAACATCGGCAGGGTTCTGTATTCTGCGTGGAGCGGCAGTGCCAAACCCCATTTTTTCACAAATTTATACGTGGGCGAGCCCTGAGCCGCGTTTATAGTCGAATCCGAAACTCCATTGGCTTTGGCTGCTTTAATAACTTCCGGATCGTAGGGATCCAAGAGCATATCTAGCTGTTTATCGACAAGCTCGCTCTCGTCCGCGGATGCCGCGCTTTCGATTTGATCCGCATCGTAGAGTATGACGCCCAAGTATCTGATACGTCCGACGCAGGAGTGCATGCATGCAGGAGCAAACCCGGCTTCAATACGAGGATAGCACAGGATGCATTTTTCCGATTTTCCATTATTCCAGTTGTAATACGATTTTTTATAAGGACATGCAGTTACACACATTCTCCAGGCACGACAAACATCCTGGTTAATAAGCACCACGCCGTCCTCGCCTCTTTTATAAATTGCGCCAGAGGGGCAGGCAGCAACACAGGCAGGGTTCAAACAGTGATTACAGATACGGGGAAGGTAGAAAAAGGCCATCTTTTCCAGTTGGAACATGGCATCCTGCTCAGCCGGAGTAAGCCCTTCAAGGTTCGGGTCGTTTCTCGCATAATCGGGAGTACCACTTAAATCATCATCCCAGTTTGGCCCCATCTTAATATCAATGGGTTTGCCTGTAATAAGAGAAACGGGGCGTGCCGTAGGCTGGTCATCAGATGCGGGCGACTCAATTAAATCCAGGTATTTATAGGTAAATGGTTCATAGTAATCATCGATCATAGGCATATTGGGGTTATGAAAGATGTTGAGAAGCCCCTTTTTCTTGCCCGCTCCCTTAAGAGCTATGCTGTCGCCGTCTTTTTCCCAGCCGCCTTTATAAATATCCTGATTCTCCCATTTCCCCGGATACCCCGTTCCGGGTTTAGTTTCTACATTATTCCACCACATATATTCCGCACCTTTACGATCGGTCCAGATATTTTTACATGCAATAGAACATGTATGGCACCCTATACATTTATCAAGGTGAAAAACCATTGAAACTTGAGATCTAACATCCATTTTCGTATCCTCTGTTTCTGTATTTAATCAAGACGTTTTTCCTTAAAATATGACTTTATCCATTTTTGTTATCGTTACATGGGTATCACGCTGGGGGGCAATAGGTCCCCAGTAATTAAAATGATAGGAGAATTGCCCGTATCCTCCGGACAAGAAATTGGGCTTAAGGTGAATACGTGTAAAGCTGTTGTGTCCGCCGGCGCGTTTATTTCCGCGAACCTGCGATTTGGGGATACCCGTCGTCCGCTCGGGAACGTGGTACACGATGCACACGCCTTTTGGAATACGCGAGCTGACAACTGCCCTGGTACAGTAAACCCCGTGGTCGTTATAGACTTCCACCCAGTCATTATCTTTTATCCCCAGCTCAGCGGCATCTGTTTCGCTCATCCAGCACGGCTCACACCCACGTGAGAGGGTGAGCATTCTGAGGTTTTCCATATAGGTCGAATGAATATGCCATTTGCCGTGTGGAGTCAGACAGTTAAGCACCTTGGCATCGCCGTCTTTAAGGGTTTGCTTCAAATCACCGTACACTTCGGGTTTTGGCGAAGGCTTGTAAGTCGGCAGGTTCTCTCCATAATCAAGATACATCTCATGGTCCAGATAAAAATGCTGGCGCCCTGTCAGCGTCCGCCAGGGGATGAGCTTATCGACATTGTATGTGTACGCCGCATACGCCCGTCCTTTATTCATAATGCCTGACCACAGCGGGGAGGTGTTGTATCTCCTGGGCTGGGCTTGCAGGTCCTGATAATTGATCCTTACGTCCTGACTGCCTTCCGAAAGATCGGCCAGCTTAAGACCGGACTTTTTCTCCATATTTTCATATGCCCTATGAGTCAGCTTTCCGTTAGTCAAAGTAGAAAGGTGCAGGACAACGTTAGCGGCTGACACATCTTCTTTAATAGAAGGGAGTGTTTTTCCGTTTTGTTTTTCAACCGGGAAATGATTGGATTCGATAAGCTCGTCATACTCGTCTTCACACATGTAGTGGTTCCCGTGGGCACCCAGACCGTTATTTCTGATTCCTTCACCCAGGGAAATGAACTTATTGTATATTTGCGTGTAATCCCGATCCACAACAGCAATCTTATGCATGGTTTTTCCGGGAATGGCTTCACATTCTCCCTTATACCAATCCTTTACCTCGGGCTGAGATATCTCATCGGCTGTGTCGTGTGAAAGGGGAAGATTTACAATATCCTTTTGAGGTTCCGCCAGATGTTTTACAGCTACCTCGCTTGTTACCCTGGCGAGCTCTTTAAATATATCCCAGTCGGTTTTCGATTCCCATACAGGTGCAATAGCAGCAGAAAGCGGATGTATGAATGAGTGCATGTCAGTGCTGTTCAAATCGGCTTTTTCGTACCACGACGCGGCAGGTAGCACTATGTCCGAATAAAGCGCAGAGGAATCCATCCGGAAATTCAGATCAACAACCAAATCCATCTTCCCGGTAGGGGCCACTTCATGCCAGTTTACTTCCTGTGTATGGTCTTCTGAATCCTCGCCAATGGCGTTTGAATGCGTTCCGAGATAATGTTTGAGACAGTACTCATGCCCCTTCATGCTGCCCATAATGGCATTTCCTCGCCATATGTACCAGACTCTGGGGAAGTTCTCTTGTGCTTCGGGGTCCCCGACGGAATACTCAAGCTCCTTTGATTTGAGCTTTTCAAGCACATGCTGCTTGATGCCCTCATCATCCTTCGCGCCATTTTCGAGAGCCTCTTTACTGAGCTCAAGAGTGTTCTGTTTGTACTGTGGATAAAACGGCATATTGCCCATTCGCACCGATTTATAGATCTGATCAGCCGTGTGCTGCCTTGTTGTGTCATTATCGGGCACGGTATTATATTTTGAAAACTGGCCATCATAGCGATACTGAGACGTATTAATGTAATGCCACAGTGGCGCCTGTTGAAGCCGAGACGGCCCCTGCCAGTCTTTTGCAAAGGCGAGGCTTCCCCAAGAATCGGAAGGAGCAAGTTTTTCCTGTCCCACATAGTGGTTAAGACCGCCACCATTTTTGCCTACGCAGCCGCACATCATCAAGGCCATAGCCCCGGCGCGGTACATCAGGTTTGAATGGTACCAGTGGTTTATACCGGCACCGATAATGATCATGCATTTGCCCTCAGTTGCGTTGGCGGTATTCGCCCACTCTCTTGCAAATTGCAACACTGTTTTGGAATCCACACCGGTAAATATCTCCTGCCATGCCGGAGTGTAGGCGGCGTTCTTGTCCGTGTAATCCGCCGGGTAATCGCCCTCCAGCCCCCTTCCAACTCCATATTGAGCCATAATGAGGTCATATACGGTAGTAACCGGCACTCTTCCGCTCGATGTCTCGATATATCTTACAGGGACGCCGCGCAGTGATTTCTTGTCCAGCCCGTACTCTGTAAACTCGGTTTGCAGCACTTCTTCTTTATTCTCTAGTAAAGTTAATAACGGATCATAGGGCTGGTCATTTACGATATTCTCAAATTTAATATTCCAGTTGCCCTGTGTTTTATCCCAGCGCGACCCCACTGTGCCCTTGGGTACAACAAGCTCTCCAGAGCTCGTGTCAATCTGAAGGAACTTCCAGTCGCCGTTCTCAATATCCCGGTGTGCCTCAAGTTCATTTGCCCTGAGCAACCTGCCCGGCTTGTAATGATCACCGTCTTTCTCGAGCTTAATCAAGAACGGGCTGTCCGTATATTTTTTTACATAATCAATGAAGTAAGGCGTAGTATTTGTATGATGGAATTCGTTTAAAATAACGTGAGTAACGGCCATCCAGAAAGCACCGTCGCTACCTGCGTGCAGCGGCACCCACTGATCCGCGTATTTGCATACCTGGCTAAAATCAGGGGAAAAGACAACGGCTTTTGTCCCGTTATGCCGCGATTCTGCGAAGAAATGGCAGTCCGGGGTTCGTGTCATGTTAAGACACGCGCCCATGTCCGCAATCATTTTCGAGTTATACCAGTCGGCACTCTCACACACATCCGTTTGTTCACCCCATATTTCCGGGAATGCAGTGGGGAGATCACAGTACCAATCGTAAAAACTTAGGTTTACGCCGCCGAAGAGCTGAAGGAACCTTGCGCCGGCAGCATAACTAAGCATGGACATTGCCGGAATCGGGGAGAACCCAATTACCCTGTCCGGTCCATATTTCTTGGCTGTATGGATATTGGCAGCCGCCATTATTTCCAGAACTTCGTCCCAGTGAACCCTTCTGAAACCGCCCTTGCCGCGGGCCTGTTGATATTGTTTTCTTTTTTCTTCGTTATTCTGAAGATTCTCCCATGCTGTCAGCGAATCTCCCGTTTTTTGTTTTTCTTCTCTGTAAGCATCAATGAGCGCACTCCTGATTAAAGGGTATTTAATTCTCAGCGGGCTGTATAAATACCATGAGAACGATATTCCCCTTTGACATCCGCGAGGCTCATAAGGAGGAAGGGAGTCTTCAAGAAGCGGATAATCCAGCTGCTGCGTTTCCCAGGTAACAATCCCCTCCTTTACATAAATCTGCCAGGAGCATCCACCTGTACAATTAACGCCATGGGTGCTTCTCACGACACGGTCGTGCTGAAAGCGGTTTCTATAGAACTCCTCCCATTTTCTTGTTTGGGGAGAAATAATGTCTTGTATCCAGCTCATTTGGCCTTCCTCGTCTTGTCTTTAGATTTGTTAAACCTTTTTTTCATCATTGTTAGACTACGCATTATTGTGACTTACCCTGCCTGTCGAAAATGCTCTTGTTAACAGGCTTCGTCTTGCGGTTACGCCAAAGTACGGAATAAACACCCAATAGCACCATCAGCCCAACAACACCAGTGCCGGCCAACTTGACGCCATAGTCCCTTGGCTGCTGAAACATATGGTCTCTATCCGCCTGCTCCAAAAATGAAACTATTGCAAATATTTCTTCATCCGTCAGGGATTTGTTAAGGTATGCCTGCTGCATCACGGGAAATGGAGAGCTTCCTAAAATCGCACGAACACCCGGCTCGCCCATCCTTGAGAACACGGTTGTAAGCTCTCTGGCCAAAATACCGCCGCCGATCACCGCATCATTCTTTACGTGATGACACGAGATGCAAGAAGGGCCGCCGTTTTGCAGCCGTATTTTGCCCTGGAAGAGATTCTGACCCAAAATAATATCTTTTTCGATACTCGCCGCGCCCGTTTCAATTAAAGCAGCCTCCTCGCTAAGAACTTCCGGATCGACTGCATCTTCACTTCCATCACCGACAGTTTCTTCACCGCCGCCGCTTGCAACTTCTATATAACCGATAATTGCAGTTATCTGCTCATCGGTAAAAGGGGCATCGGGCATGACCATACTGTTAAATTCCTCAAAAACGGCTACGGCTTGAGGGTCGCCGCTTTGAATAAGCGTTTGGGATGATTTTATGAACTGCCCAAGCCATTCATCGCTTCTTCTTTCTTGAACGTTCACCAGGTCAGGACCAACGAGTCTGCCTCCGTTTATCGTATGGCAGGCAGAACACACCTGATTAAAATACTGGGCTCCTTCATGCTGATCGGCCTCTGCGGCATAGCAAACCGAATTGCCAATTATAAGTACCGATACTACAATAAAGAAGAGAGCGCAAAAGTTTAATCCTTTGTTATTGTTCCGGCCGATCAACTGAAAGTTTTGTTTTTTCATGAAGTTCCTCATCTAACTTTTCATCAAATTTTTTAGTGCAATCTCTATACCATTTCGAAACTTATGCGGAAAATGAATGAGTCATTTAACGCACTATACTTGATTAAAGAGCACATTAACTCCGATGTATCGTATGCACGGCATCCTCGATAATTCAACAATATGTAAGGGGGTTTTTGTATGAATTTCTGACACCTTACACATCCTACATATAAAAATGTAACAAAAACTCCTGAAGCGATTTTGATTAAACGCGGAGAGTAAATACTTGAGTTTTCTAATGAACATTGAACTCTTTAAACTCAAGACTACAGATTTTCCATCTGTATTTTTATCCGTTCTAAAAAGATTAACGGCGGTTGTTTTAACTTTGGATGTCATAATATTTAGCCTCCCGCGGCAATATTAATTGTGAGACAATCTAAAAATAGTTTGATAAATATCTGACATGTGCTAGTATAATACACAAGACAAGATGATCGTCAAGTCATCTATTGAATTAGCAACAAAAACTCAAGGAGACAATAGGAATTATGTTCAGTAACAAAGTCGCTTACGCAATAAGATGCTTGGTTTATTTATCTAGTCGAAGCGAGCCTGTGTTGATCAGAAACATATCAGATGATACGGGTATGCCCCGTCCATTCTTAGCTAAAATTATCAATACATTAACGAGGAAAGGCTTCCTCCATTCACAGCGCGGCATCGGGGGTGGAATATCTCTTTTAAAAAAACCGGATCAAATCAGCATTTGTGATATTTGTATCGCACTTGATGATCCGCTATTAGATGATCGCTGCATCGTAGGACTGCCCGATTGCTCCGCAGAGAATGCTTGTGCCTTTCATGCCTTTTGGTCCAAACAAAAAGAAAAAATTATCAAGTTCCTATCAAAGAACACTATAGCTACTCTAGCAATGACCAACAAAAGAGCAAAAAAAGATCTTATTAAAGAGGTGAAATTTCGCAATATTGTGTCCGAGTAACAACTCTATGATTTAGTGAAGATACAACATCCAACAGTTATCAGCCAAGAAGATAAATGCTAAAACATAATTCAGAAAAACTCTTATTAAGAGGAGGAGCACCATGTATAATCTCAAACCAAAATCCATCTCTCAGTACCACACATTTTTTTCTTATGCTGCGGTCATTTTTTTAGTAGCTGCGGCGTTTTGTGCGAATCTGTTTATCACAACTCAAGCGTTAGCTCAAAACACAGAGAGTTTCTCTCAGTCAGTTAAGGACCACACCACACTCGGGATTAACGTCAGACTTAGGAACGAGTACTGGAACACTTTTGAGAAACAGGGAACCGATACAGAAAGATCCTATAACTTCTTTCTCATAAGAGCTAGGGCTTTTGCAGATTTTAAATGGCAGAAATTTAGACTCCATATACTCACCCAGGGAGTAAAGGCGTTTGACTTCCCACGAAACGGGGCATTTGGTCCGGGCCCTCTATACTTCAATGCAAGTGATCGAAAAACCGGCCCCGGAAACTTTCAGTTCGTAGAAGCCTTTTTCCAATACGATGATCCACAAGGGTTTTATTTTACAGGAGGGCGTATACCGATTCGTGAAGGAGCCGAGGTTCTATATAAAGACAACCCCAAGTTAAATTGGATTATCAAAAAGAGGCTCTCAGAGCGCCTCATCGGAACATGGGACTGGACGAACATAGGCAGAAGGTTTGACGGGGCAAGCCTTGGCTACCACAACTCCTCTTTTGATTTTAACGCTTTCGGATCATGGGTAACGTTCGGCGGCTTTGATTTTGACGACGGTTACTGGAAAGACCTGGATAACGTGGTCGTTGCAGGCGGATCGTTCACCTTAAAAGAAGGTGTGGTTTTGGATAACACTCAATTTAAGCTTTTTAACTATTACTATTTCGACAACAGGAATGTTGCAGTTGATTTTGCCGGGGATGATTTAAAGATAGACACTATAGGGATAAATATGGTCGGAGCTTATCCGGCCGGGCCCGGGGAAATAGATCTTCTCTTGTGGGGAGCGCTTCAGTTCGGGAGCTTCGGTGACCTGGACCAAAAAGCCGGAGCCTTTATAGGAGAGGTAGGATACCAGCTTACAGAAGTTCCGTGGAAACCGTGGCTTAGAGCAGGCATTGCATATGCCTCGGGAGACGGCAACCCAAATGATTCCAATAACGGTACTTTTTTCAACATGGTCCCAACGAATCACAAGTTTTACGGCTATGTGGATGCGAACGCTTTTAGTAACCTTGTGGACACTTATTTGCAGTTCTTTTTATCCCCCCATAAAAGGGTCAACCTAGCCGTTGACGGTCATCTATTTTGGCTGGCCTCGGATGACGAAGTTTGGATCGGCGGATCAGGACCGTTTAACGATGCGCTCTTCGGCTATGCGTTCAGAAGCCCGGTCGAAGGAAACAATATAGAGCAAGACCTCGGCGGTGAGATAGATATAAGTACAAATATAGTAGCCATGGATTTCTTGTCGTTTCAAGTCGGATACTCTCACTTCTTCGGCGGAGACGGCGTGAGCGTCGTATTCGATAGGAAAGATAACCTTGATTGGTTCTATGCCCAGTGCATAATTAATTTCCAGACAAAATAATAAACGCTTCATTTGTCTCAAGGGGAAGCGAGGTACTTCCCCTATGTATTTTCCCTCGTGCTTGCAGGTGATGATCATAAAAGAGTCCTAGAACCTCGGATCGGGATAGTAGAACTTAAACGTTAGCGGCTCGAAATATCTTCCGGGCACTAGCGGGGGAGAGTAATTACAAAAGTGTTTAGGAATTACTGAGAAATTTGGCTCGGGCTTATTGATACACTTCGAACTCTAGATTATTACTACTCATTTAATAATTCAGAAAATTTAATTCGGGAATTTATCTGAATTTGACAACGAAATTAGTGGAGATATAGAAGGTTCCAATTATTAGTAATATTAACCTTATCTTCAACAGTTATAGTATCTGTACAGCACTCATTGGACAATAATGATAATCCTGCCCTGTAATTCCAGAGGTTTTTGGTCTGTATAAACAGTCTATTTCCCTCTGTTTTTCCTTCTAAGCATAATCATAAGAGGCAAAAACGGTGCTTTTCTGACTTAATTGATCCTGGATTTCAGACTAACTTGTTACTATCTAGAGAATCCAAAACCATGGTCAGATTCTCAATAAAACGTCAGTCTAGATCACTGCTCTACCGCACAACACTAGGGTGCTAAGCAGTTTCCTGATGTAGTGTTTGCAGTTATCACTGCAGAACTCTGATCGTGCATTTAGCAGGTGTTGCTGCCTCCATGTTAAAATTATTCGTTACATCTATATTCGTATTCAGTCCCACCGTAGCCTTATTCCCACTTGTCTGGTCCATATTACCTCCTACATCTACATCTGCTCCCTGTTTCACTATTGCCAGACTCCCCGTTGCACTACCCGTAGATTCTAAATTCAGATTACCTGTTACTACTACAGTAGTGTTTTGTCCCACTCTTGCTTGTCTGGATGCTGATATATCTAACGTTACTGCTGTTACTGATGCTCCGGAATTTAAACCCGCATCACTACCCGTGGTATCCCCTGTTGATACCACTGATATTCCTTCTGCAACTGTAATATTTGTATTCTGCCCTATAAAGGAACTACGGGAGGCTTCCATATTTATAGAGCCTGCAGTTATTACAGAGCCTGACTTAATTATGGTTTTGCTCGAAGTAAAGTCCCCTGTTGAGATTAACGATAGACTATCCTCAATATCAAAAGATG
Source organism: Candidatus Dadabacteria bacterium UBA2774 (assembly GCA_002352485.1). Taxonomy (GTDB): domain Bacteria; phylum Desulfobacterota_D; class UBA1144; order Nemesobacterales; family UBA2774; genus UBA2774. Next base: position 11,970 of record DEIM01000094.1, on the reverse strand, counting down.
AATTTAGACCAATCTTTGCTGTCTTGGCTGCCTGTATTAATAGATCATCTGCGTTTACTACAGAGCCTGCTCCGAACCCTGCGTCACCCTCTTCTGAGAGGACACATGCCCTGGATGCATCTATTACATAGCCATTATCATCCAGTACTCCCTTTCTACCATCCAGACTTACAAAGTCACCCGATAGAGTAACTCCGCCTGTTAGAGTAATTTTACAGGGAGACTCTATATCCAGGATATCATCTGTAAGGTTTGCCATTATTTTAAGGTCCATGTAGTTAGCTCCGCCGTTACGTCCAAAATCACTTGCAACGTAGGAGTCTAGATCAGCAATGTTAAAGACCTGAAATGTCCCACTACAGCCTATATCATCATAATCGGTCATTAGCTCGCATTCGGGGAGGCCACTCGGGATGATGGCTACACCAGTTGGATCGCCGCCCAAAGGCCCCTGAGCGGCGTTACCGAAGTCGCTTATAAGTGTCCTGTCACCAAATGTAGGCCCCCCAGGGGTCAAATCGACACTGAATAGTGCACCACGGTTGTCCACCCCAGCTCTCTCATCCATAACTAGGGGGTCTCCCGAGCCATCTAATGTCACACCAGATGGAACGTCGCCAAAGGTCCCTGAGCGGCGTTACCGAAGTCGCTTATAAGTGTCCTGTCGCCAAATGTAAGCCCCAGGGGTCAAATCGACACTGTATAGTGCACCTTTTCTGCCCGTACCGGCATCTATAGAGATAACCAAGGCATCTCCAGGCATGGGCTGTGCTTGTGCAAAAGTCCAAAAAGCTAGAACAACAAAAATTTGTATTGTTAAGATTGAAAGTGTATTTTTTTGTAGCTACTTCTCTATACTATTGGAAAGGGTCAATCTACAAGATTATTTTTTATAGCGAAGTGGATTAATTCGGCAGTGGTGTTGAGATTTAACTTGTCGAGTATGCGAGCACGGTAAGTGCTGACTGTGCTGGCGCTGAGATAATTATCTTTGGCTATCTCTTTTATACTCTTACCTGAGGCTAACATGATCATTACTTTATATTCTCTGTCAGAAAGCAGCCCTTGTATGTGCTGACTTGAAACCAACCCTTCTTCATCATCTACAGCTAAACTTTCAGAAATATCAGCAGCTAGATTATGTTCACTTTTAAGTATATTTCTGATAGCATTTTCAAGCTCTTGACGTTCTCTAGTAATTCTTATCTCACCCTCGGTACGCTTACGCTCTTCTATTTCTTTATTGAGCTGTAGGTTAGCTTCCCGAAGTTTTTGATTTTGTACTTTAACGTTGGCTTCTAATTTGTCATAGAGTTTTGCTTTTGCTATAGCAATTCCAATATGATTACCAATTGAAGTATATAACTCTATTTCCTGCTTGCTGAATTTTCCCTCATTGAAGCTGGCTAAGAAAATAACACCCATGGCCACACCTTCGAGTATGATAGGGATACCAAGTGCTCTACGGTGTCCTAAAGCCTTACCGGCGGGACCTATATTTTTATCTCTTTGAATATTTTGTATGTTGTACACTTGCGCGGAATTTATTACTTTCCAGGTGGTACCTCTTCCATAAGGAACTCTCTCTGCACTGTTGATATAATCCTCGGTTAAGTTCCTATGAGCTTCCAGAACGGCTTCCTTTCTGTCTTCACTTACCAGATAAATCATGGCCAAGTTTACATCCGGTAACGAAATAGCCATGTCCAGGGCTACATTACATATATACTTTAAGTCAAAGGACTGATGTACAGCATTAGAAACTGTATGCAGTATTTCTAAATCTTTTTTCTTTCGATCAAGATCTTCAGCTTGTTTCTTGTACTTGAGCATTGATGTTTTTAAATGCTCAATGTGTTGATAAAGCTCAGATATTTCCTGTTCTAGCTCGTCTTTTGTCTTTTCTTTTTTTCGCATAATATAAACTCATTATTTTGATGCTGAATACCATAAATCAGTTTCAGGCTAGGATTGCAGATTGATTCTGCACTTCGAGTTTTAGAGTAATATATTCTTCTTTAGTCAATATCCGCACCATTTACTAACATCTAACGTGTTTAACAATATATTGCTGCAGTTAGAGAGGCTTACATAGTTTATTTCGTATTTTCCTTTCTTTATCATTATTACTAGCCATAGTCGTTGTATATCATATCTGCCGTGTCTAAACAATGTTTAGTACTATCTGTATAATTATCAATTTCCTGCTTTATTACCTACATTTCTTTGTTTGGAGAGTGTTTGTTGTAATCCTAAACTGTAAAATACACAAACAATCTATATCTTAATAAAACGCCCCGCCAGTCACTTTAGATTGACAGGACTTTTGAAATAAAGGAAGAACATGAGGAAAAAACACATCTATAAAATTTAATTGTTATGCGATCTTATACTTCCTCCTTATAGCAATCAATCCCGCTACTCCTAATAGCACTACCATAGCAATTAAACCCTATTCACTTAATGTGGGAAACAGAGAAAAAGTAGCCGATGCACACTTCCCCAATCCTAAAGCCACCTGCTAATATCCTAAAAAAACGCCCAGTTAACCAACATGGATTAACTGGGCGTTGTCTAAAGGAAGATACAACATGAAAAAACATAGAACTGACTTTATTATGCAGTTCTGTAGCTTCTTCTGATGTATATAAATCCTACTATACCTAAAAGACCAGCCATAGCTATTAATCCCCACTCAGATAATGTTGGAATTGGTCTCTGCGTATTCATAGCAAACTTCGTTATAAACCCTGCATTAAATGTGTTACCGGTATCTTCACCAAAATCTGCAAGAAGAACCTGTAACAAAGCTGGAAATCCACCAGGTGTTGAATCTAGTACAACTCCAGCGGGTATGCCGCCTACACATGGCGGAAACTCAATCTCAAATAGCAAATTACCCTGTGCTGGGTCATAATTAAAAGGAGTTGTAAACAATCCCGGCTCGGGGAACGGACATGGATCGGTGTTACAACCCGGGACGCCCTCTATCACAAAATCACCCTGAAACACGATTGTTTCATCCGGGCCCACATTGTCAGCAAATGTCGCGCTCAATGCACCCACTGGTCTCTGCGTAGTAGATAGCTTTATAGTAACATCTGGAATCGTAACAGTCGGAAAACCAGGACTACCATCAAATAACCTGTTTGTAACCCCAAGTATGGTACCTGGAGCAAAATCCTCAGCCGGAAACACTGTCTGTGCTCGAAGTCCCCCAGGATTATCCGGGCAAATGAATGGAGAAGGTAATGGGACACCATTCTCAGTTCTAAACTCATTGGGAACTACAGGCCCCGGCACCTGCGCATAGCTACGTTCTTGCGATATAAATAACGCAAGAACAAATACAACTACAAATATACTCAATACTTGTACTATTCTCATATGGGTAAATCCTCCTTTAATTTTGAGTTTTTTAATGTATGTCTAGTTTACAATTTTATATTCAGTTCTAAATCACTAGAATTATAATATTTCTTAACAAATCCCAATGAAATCATGATACTGAAATATCGACCATTTATCTCAACAACATATAATTACATCAACCTAACCTAATTAATGACTTTCTTCAGTTTATACAATCACAATAATAAATTCTGTAGTTTAAATTATATTTCTTTGTAGCTATTACGCGACAGTCATATACAAAGGCATATTGTTATGCATCTTTCCAGAAGGTGAGCGCACAAGTACCGGAAAGATTAAGGAGCCCAGGATAGGGACAGGATTACTGAGCGTTGAAACGGGGACGAGAATCGTACCTATTTGTATTGACGTGGCAACCAAAACGCTCTCCCCCGTGCATCCGGGAATGAGCTTTCCGAAAGTGACCCTTACAGTGCTAGATCCGATCGAGCCCACGGGGGCAAATACTAACGATGCAGATAAAGATGATAAGGAGCTTTTTCAAGAAACTGTTGATCAGTGGAAGGAAGTCGTTTCAAAGTTTGAAAAGGGCCTGAATTAAATAGCTATATTAAATTGGCTCCGGAGGAGGGATTCGAACCCCCGACCTAGTGATTAACAGTCACCCGCTCTGCCAGCTGAGCTACTCCGGAACCGAAAACTAAGCTCAGAACTAAGCCTGTAACTTTATCCATAAGATACAGGCGAGTCAAGGGTTTTCAGCTCAGAATTTCTTTTCTCACAATATTAGTGTAAATCGAGCTGCCACCTTCAAATACCCTGTTGCTTAGGAATACGCATAAACGTATACTAAAGCATATAAACAAGTTCAAAAAAGCGCTGATATATGTCAAAAAAACCCGATAAAAAAATTAAAAAAGAAGAAAAGCATCCGAAGAATTTACTGCCGGCACAAACTACTTCACTCCACCGCTACCTTGCGGAGATAAGTAATTACCCGGTGCTGAGCCGTGAGGAAGAGTACGAGCTTGCCATGAAATACAAGAAAGACGGCGACTTAGAAGCGGCCAGAAAGCTCGTTACTTCAAATCTGAAATTCGTCGTGAGCGTGGCAAATGAGTACAAAAACTACGGCTTTAACACAATGGACATTATACAGGAAGGAAACGTCGGGCTCATGCACGCGGTTAAGGGGTTTGACCCCACCAAGGGGTACCGCCTTATATCTTACGCTGTGTGGTGGATAAGGGCGTATATGCAAAACTACATAATAAAGAGCTGGAGCCTGGTTAAGGTAGGGACAACGCAGGCACAGAGGAAGCTTTTCTACAAGCTCCGCTCTGCCAAAAACGAGCTTGCAAAGGAAAATTTGAGCGCCGAGGACTACAAAGAGCTTGCCGAGAAGCTAAATGTATCGGATAAAGCCGTGATCGAGATGGACCAGAGAATGGGTGGTAAGGACCTGTCGCTTGACGCTGAAATAAAAAGCGATAACGATATGTCGCACCTGGATTTCCTGGCGGATTCGGATGTTAACCAGGAAGACCTGCTCACTAAAACGCAGGAATCGGCAATGGTAAGAGACGGGATGGAGGACGCTCTCGAAACCCTTAAAGACAGAGAGCGTTACATAATCGAAGAGAGAGTCCTTTCAGACAGCCCGAAGACGCTTGATGAGCTCGGAACGAAGTTTAATATATCCAGAGAAAGGGTGAGGCAGATAGAAAGCGCTGCGCTTAAGAAGATTAAAACCGTGCTTCAGGAAAAAGGCATCAGAAAGGAATAATTATAAAGCGTTTATGATATCGTAGGCCTTGTTTAAAGCGTCATCGAGCTTCTCTGGAGTATTACCCCCAGCCTGCGCCATGTCTGGTCTCCCGCCGCCTTTACCGCCGATTAATGGCGCTAGCTCTTTTACAATATTTCCGGAATGGTATTTCTTGTTCAGATCCTTGGTGACTCCGACCAGAATGAAAGCTTTACCGTCGTCTTTTGCACCGAGTACAGCTATTCCGGAATCGATTTTGGATTTAATGTCGTCCCACACTTTCCTCAGCTGCCCGGGGTCGGCTCCCGGCACCTCCTGAGACAGAACCTTTACTCCGTTTACGTCTTTTAGCTTATCAAGCATATCCCCTGTTGACTGGCTTATGGCTTTATCTTTATAAGATTCAAGCTCCTTTTTAGCTTCTTCATTCTCCTGAATGAGCTTTTTAAGTCTCATGATTAAATCGGACTCGGGAACTTTAAGGATATCTGAGGCCTCGCTTAATTTATCTTCTTTCCCCTTCATGTAGTTCCAAGCTGCCTCGCCTGCTAGCGCCTCAACCCTCCTGACTCCGGCTGATGAGGCGGATTCACCAACAATCTTGAGTAGCCCGGCCTCGCCCGAGCTGTGTAGATGAGTGCCGCCGCAAAGCTCCATACTGTAGTCCCCTATGCTGACAATCCGTACATTGTCGCCATACTTCTCTTCGAAAAACGCAGTAGCCCCTCTTTTAATAGCGTCGTCATAAGGGACATTTGTCTCGGTAATTACCTCGTTGTCCCACCTGAGCCTTTCGTTAATAATATCCTCCATTTTCCTTAGCTCGCCGGGGTCGATAGAGGAATGATGGGTGAAGTCGAACCTGAGCCTTCCGGGAGCTACGAGAGAGCCTGCCTGACCTACGTGGTCACCGAGCACTTCCCTTAGCACCGCGTGAAGAATGTGGGTCGCCGAATGATGAGTCTCTGAGCTAAATCTGAGTTTTTTGTCGACTCTGAGCTCCACTTTATCCCCTACCCAGAGAGTACCTTTGTCAATGATGGCCCTCTCTGATATTATCGTGGGAAGGGGCTTTTTAGTGTCCAGAACAGTTGCTATGCCGCGCTCACCCTCAATTACACCTCTGTCCCCGACCTGTCCTCCGGATTCTCCGTAAAATGGCGTGCGGTCGGTAATAATGTCCACTTCGTCTCCCTCATCCGCATTATCTACGAGCGCACCGTCCTTAATTATTGCAGTAATCCTGCCCGTGTCTTCAGTCCTTCCATAACCTGAGAATTCGACCGTTAGTCCCCCCGAAACGAACTCCTTATACAGAGGTTCGAGGTCTCCTCCTTCAGAGCCTTTCCAGGCTTCGCGGGACTGTGTTCTCTGCTTTTGCATCTCGCGCTCAAAGCCTTGTGCATCAATTATTAGCCCATGCTCCCCTGCTATATCTTCAGTCAGGTCCTGGGGGAATCCGAATGTGTCGTATAACTTGAATACAACGTCTCCGGGAAGGGTCTTCTCCCCTTTCCTCTTTTCGATTTCGGCGCTCAGGAGCTCTAGACCCCTGTCTATCGTTTCAAAAAATCTTTCTTCTTCGTTCTCCACTACATCTTTTACAAACTCAATCCTTTCATCGAGCTCAGGGTACGCATCGCGCATTATATCCCTTACGCGCTCGGTGATCTTATAGAGACAGGGCTCTTCGATACCGAGCATCTTGGCATGACGCACAGCGCGTCTCAAGATCCGCCTCAGCACATAGCCCCTACCTTCGTTTGACGGGAATACTCCGTCAGAGATTAAAAAAGTTACTGCGCGCGCGTGATCGGCAATAACTCTCATAGAAACATCTGCCTCAGAATCAGCGCCGTACTTTTTGCCTGAAATCTCCTCCACCGAAGTTATTAACCCTCTCAAAAGATCGGTTTCATAGTTACTCTTCACGCCCTGGAGCACTGCGGATATTCTCTCAAGCCCCATTCCGGTATCGATACTGGGGTTAGGAAGAGGTGTCATTTTCCCGCTCTTATCCCTATCATACTGCATGAAGACAAGATTCCACAGCTCAAGATAGCGGTCACACTCACACCCGACCTTACAGTCGGGCTTACCGCAGCTAAACTCTTCGCCCTGATCTATGAGGATCTCAGAGCACGGGCCGCAGGGGCCGGTGTCGCCCATAGCCCAAAAATTATCCTTTTCACCCATCCTAACCAGTCTGTCAGGGGGAAGGCCCATGTCTTTTTGCCAAATCTCATGGGCTTCATCATCGTCCTCAAATACCGTAACCCAGAGTTTCTCTTTTGGAAGCTTATAAACCTCCGTCATGAGCTCCCATCCAAATTTAATGGCGTCTTTCTTGAAATAATCGCCGAATGAAAAATTCCCGAGCATCTCAAAGAACGTGTGATGTCTCGCAGTATGACCTACGTTTTCAAGGTCGTTGTGCTTACCCCCTGCCCTTACGCACTTCTGTGAAGATGTGGCTCTATTGTAATCCCTTTTTTCAAGTCCAAGGTAAACGTCTTTAAACTGCACCATACCGGCGTTTGTGAACAGAAGTGTCGGGTCATCTTTGGGAATAAGGTCTGAGCTCTTTACTCTCGTATGCCCTTTTTCTTCAAAATATTTAAGAAATAGCTCTCTAATCTCGTTTCCTGTCATCATTTATTCCATTTATTTCCTTGTGTATTTGTCGGAATTAGAGCCGGGCTCCCTGAGCACGGGCTTTAATTGTAGCTGATTTAGCAGGATAGCTCGCGGCCAGCTGTCCGCATGCGCCCAGAATATCCGTTCCCCGGCTTTTTCTTATCCTTACGTTAATCCCGTAGGACATCAGAATTTTTTGAAACGCTAAAACACTATCCCTGGAAGGTGAGCGATACGACAGCGGCAGCGCTTCATTAAAAGGAATGAGGTTAACCTTACATTTGATACCCTTTAAGAGCTCACCCAAATCGTACGCGTCTTTAATTGAATCGTTAACACCGCTTAACATCACGTATTCGAACATTAGGTCTTTTCTGGGAGGAAGGGGAAAACGCATGCTTTCCTTAAGTAGCTCTTTAATAGGATAGCGTTTATTTATCGGCATTATTTCGTCTCTCAACTCGTCCCTGGGTGCGTTCAGCGACACGGCAAGATTGACAGAGACCTCCTTGCCCAGCTCTCTGATTTTGGGAACTATGCCCGATGTAGATACTGTTATCCGCTTGGCTGATAATGATATGAAATTCGTATCCATGAGAACATTTAGGGCTTTAACCAAATTTTCGAGGTTATCCAGAGGCTCGCCCATACCCATGAAGACTATATTGGTAACCGAGTCTCCGCAGTAGCGGTTAACAAGGATATACTGATCAATGATTTCTGAGGGGCTCAGGTTTCTTATCTTACCGACAGTTCCCGTGAGACAGAATTTACAAGCAAGCGCGCACCCTACCTGTGAAGATATACAAAGCGTGTTTCTACTTTTTTCAGGGATCAGAACGGCCTCGATACGCTTTTCATCCCAAAGCTCGAACAGGAATTTCCTGGTGCCGTCCGTTGAGACTTGCTCGTCTGAAAGCTCAAGCGCGCAATCGAGTACGAAGCTTTCTTTGAGAGCTTCCCTTAGCTCTTTTGACAGATTGGTCATATCGTCAAACGACGAGGCGTCCTTTTGGTAGAGCCATTTCCCGATCTGGCGCGAGCGGTATGGCTCAAGACCTTTCGAAGCAATAAATTCCTCAATGTCCTTAGGACTTAGGTCCTTTATATTTAGTTTATCCATAGAGCACTTGCCTGTATTTACAAACAGTTAAGGATACAAGCCGTATATATATTATACAATAGCACGGCAGTGTTACATGCGAGTCAGAGCAATAAGGCACTATTAAGTGTGATTATAAAGGATAACGCACGAGCTGTCGGTAATACTCTCAGGTGTTTTTATCGTCATTTGAAACCTGTGTGACAAGCGCTGAAAACTCTTTGAGCTCTTTTCTGACTTCGACTATCTCAGTGTGGAGCTTTTCGCGCCGTTTCCCGCTCGATTTGTAGTAAGAAGTTTTACGGAGCGAGAGTCTGCTTACGAGCATCAAAAACTTACTTTTATTTAAGTACTCTGGGAACCAGCCGCTTTTTTTCATGGAGCGGTAAGACATGAGAGTTTTTTTAAACTCCTTTGGCAAAACCCCGAGATCAAATTCCTCTCCGAGTACAGTCTCTCTTTGCTTCCGCTCTCCGCGTATGCCGAATACGAATATTATAAAAATAATAACCACATAGACGATGAGCAATAATACGGCGGTCTCCCAGCCCTCGGCGCTTCCCGTTGTAACAAGGTAATTCCAGGTGCCGTGGAGCAGAACAGCCAGGAGATATGAGCCTAAAACATACATAACAGCTTTTACTCCGTGTTCCTTGAGCTTACTTATACCGGCTCCGAACGTTGCGCTTGCTGCACAGTGCATATTAGCCGTGAGCATGCTCCGGATAAATATTAGACTGAGCCACTCATAACCCGGATCATATCCAGCATATTGGGTGAAATAGAGGAAGTTCTCTGTCATTCCAAACCCGAGCCCCGAAGCTGCGCCGTAAACGAGACCGTCGGTTACGTTGTCGAAATTTCTGTATCTGAGAAGGAAGAACACTATGAGGCCTTTCATGAATTCTTCCACCACAGGTGCAACCACTATGGTTCCGGCATCAAATCCCGCGTCATAGGCTGTGTATATGGCCTCCTGGAATAAGCTAATGCTAAACGTGGAAGCGATTATAGAAAGTCCGATCGCGCCGAACCCGCCCCACAGAAATGCCGCCAGCACGAACCTCAAGGGCTCACGGTCATAACGGTCAACCCACCATATGAAATAGAGCATGGCAACCATAGGAGCGACCGCCATTACTAATGATACGAAAAGGATTACATGATCCATGGGCTAAAATACATAATATTACCGATTGGAAATTAATACAAGTACAAAAGTGCAGTATTTATATGAGAAATATATAAGAAACAGAGCCCAGTGATTACATCTGAATTTACTGGTATATTATTCCCCGTACAATAATATGCCAGACTTAAAGACAGCCAAAGAGCACGGACTCACAGAAGAAGAATACAATAAGATCACCGATACGCTCGGTAGGGAGCCAAACCTCACGGAGCTTGGCATACTTGCGGCCATGTGGAGTGAGCACTGCTCTTATAAAAGCTCTAAAATACATTTAAAAACACTGCCTACAGAAGGCGAGCAGGTTATCCAGGGCCCCGGTGAAAACGCCGGGATCGTTGACATAGGCGAAGGGCTCTGCGTGGTGTTTAAGATGGAGAGCCATAACCACCCCTCATTTATTGAGCCATATCAGGGAGCAGCCACGGGAGTGGGCGGAATTCTAAGGGACATATTCACTATGGGAGCGCGCCCGGTCGCGCTACTTGATTCGCTGAGATTCGGCGACCCTTCACTTCCTAAGACAAAGTTCCTTGTAGACGGCGTAGTAGCGGGTATTGCCGGGTACGGAAACTGTATCGGCATACCTACGATCGGGGGAGAAGTGTATTTTGACAAATGTTACGACGGAAACCCGCTCGTAAATGTGTTTGCGCTCGGGATAGCAAAAACCGACGGAATATTCAAAGGCTACGCGGAAGGCGTGGGGAACCCGGTAATTTATGTGGGTTCTAAAACGGGAAGAGACGGTATACACGGCGCCGTGATGGCATCAGAAACATTTACAAAAGAAGCCGAGGAGAAAAGACCCGCAGTTCAGGTGGGAGACCCGTTTACGGAAAAACTGCTACTCGAAGCGTGCCTCGAGCTATTCAAAACAGACGCAGTAGTAGGGATCCAGGACATGGGTGCTGCCGGGCTTACATCTTCTTCCACAGAGATGGCTGAGCGCGCGGGGACCGGGCTAACGATAGATATAGATAAAGTACCAAGACGAGAAGAGTCGATGAGCGCTTATGAGGTCATGCTCTCGGAATCTCAGGAGCGTATGCTCATGGTACTCAAAAGCGGCAAGGAAGAAGTAGCGGAGAGAATATTCAAAAAGTGGGGACTCGATTTTAGCGTCATTGGACAAGTTACCGATGACAGCTCTTTAAAACTTACAGAAAAAGGCGAGCTTGTATGCGATATACCTATAAGCCTTATAGCCGAAGAAGCGCCGCTATACGACAGGCCTTGGAGCGAGCCTGAGTATCAGAGCGGTCTTAATGTCCTTAATATGTCTGACATCCCTGTACCCCAGGATTTGGGAAGAGTGCTTCTTGCTCTTCTTTCATCACCCACACTGGCAAATAAACGCTGGATATTTGAGCA
>DEIM01000094.1:0-492 GCA_002352485.1 Candidatus Dadabacteria bacterium UBA2774 | reverse complement strand
TTATTGGGGCTCGGCTATTGCTGTCGCGGAGTGCGCCAGAAACCTAGCTGTATCGGGGGCAAAACCCCTTGCTATCACAGATTGTCTTAACTTTGGGAGCCCCGAAAAGCCGGGCGTAATGTGGCAGTTCAAACGGGGGATCGAAGGATTGAGTGAAGCGGTGTTAAAATTCAATACCCCGGTTGTGAGCGGTAACGTGAGTTTTTATAATGAAACAGAGGAAAAGGCAATCTACCCTACCCCTACAATCGGCATGGTCGGGCTTATAGAAAATGTAAAGAATATGATAACCCCGTGGTTTAAGAATGAGGGAGATGTTGTAGTGCTGCTTGGTGAAACTAAGGAGGAGCTTGGCGGCAGCGAGTACTTGGAAAAGATTCACGACAAGATATGCGGAATGCCTCCGGAGCTTGATTTCAACGCAGAAGTGAAATTGATTGACACCTTACTTAAAGCTTCTGGAAAAGGTATACTACACTCAGCTCACGATCT
>DEIM01000118.1:10874-13717 GCA_002352485.1 Candidatus Dadabacteria bacterium UBA2774 | reverse complement strand
CCAAGTCTGTCGGCCCTAGAGCGTACATAGCTCATAGCCGCCTGCGTGGACTCCTGCATCACCTCACCGAGCTTACCGGTGACAGTGAAGTTCCCCTTACCGGGCACTACCGACACTTCAATCGTAAGCAGCTCGCCGCCTACTTCAGTCCATGCAAGCCCAGTTGACATACCAATATGGTCCTTTTCTTCGATCTCGCCGTACTTAAATTTCGGTATGCCCAAATAGTTCTGTTTCTGCAGTACCGAAGGGCTGATCTTTACAGTGTGGTCAGCGCCTTTCTTGACGATATCGCGCGCTGCTTTCCTGCAAAGGGTAGCAATCTCTCGCTCTAGCGTCCTAACGCCGGCCTCTCTGGTGTATCGTCTGATTACTTCGAGCACAGCGTTGTCAGAGAGCTTCAAATTCTCTTTCTTTAGACCGTGAGACTCTCTTTGCTTGGGGATCAGGAATGTCTTGGCGATCTCAAGCTTCTCGTCCTCGGTGTAACCCGATATTCTAATTATCTCCATACGGTCCTGGAGAGCCCAGGGGATAGTATGAAGAACGTTAGCTGTCGTTATAAACATCACGTTCGATAGATCGTAATCTAGCTCAACGTAATGGTCGTTAAAAGCGTTATTCTGCTCGGGATCAAGCGCCTCCAGCAGTGCTGAGGCCGGGTCTCCCCTAAAGTCCATTCCGAGCTTGTCTATTTCGTCCAGCAGGAAGACAGGATTCGTAGTCCCCGCCTTTCTTATTCCCTGAATGATCTTTCCGGGCATAGCGCCGATGTATGTACGGCGGTGTCCGCGGATCTCAGCTTCGTCTCTCACTCCGCCCAGGGAAACGCGTACGAACTTACGCCCCATGGAGCGAGCGATAGATTTTGCAAGTGAGGTCTTACCCACTCCGGGAGGACCTACAAAGCAGAGTATCGGTCCCTTAATCTTTGAAGTAAGGGCCTGTACCGCAAGATACTCGATTATCCTCTCTTTTGGTTTTTCAAGACCAAAGTGATCTTCGTCAAGTATCTTCTGCGCCTCGTCTATATCGATCCTGTCCTCTGTCATTTCGTCAGTCCACGGGATCGCTAGAAGCCAGTCAATGTAGTTTCTGACCACAGTGGCTTCAGCCGACATAGGCGACATCTGTTTTAGTTTCTTTATCTCTTTTTTGACCTTTTCTTCGGCCTCTTCAGGCATGTTCTTACTCTTTAGCTTCTCTTCGAACTCCTGAAGCTCCGATTTAAGGTCGTCCTTTTCACCGAGCTCTTTCTGAATAGCGCGCATCTGCTCGGTCAGATAGTACTCCTTCTGCGCCTTTTCCATCTGCTTTTTGACGCGGGAGCGTATTTTCTTCTCTATCTGAAGGATCTCAACCTCGGCCTGTATCTTCTCGTATATCTTTTCGAGCCTCTCAGCCGGGTCTAACGTTTCCAATATCTCCTGCTTGTCCTCGAGCTTAAAACCCAAGTGAGAAGATATTGTGTCCGACAAGCGCCCTGCCTCTTCAATTGAAGAGACCGTTACGAGCACCTCGGACGGTATTTTTTTGTTCAGTTTTACATAGTTTTCAAACGCTGTAATGAGCGTGCGTATGAGCGCTTCTGTCTCAACGCCCAGCTCATCGGGCTCAGGTACTTCCTCTACTTCTACGAGGAAATAGCTTTTCTGAGGTACATAGTTGTGTATGCGCGCCCTTTTCTTGCCCTCTACTAGCACTTTTACAGTGCCGTCGGGCAATCTCAGCATCTGGACTATTGTTCCAATCGTTCCGATTTCATAAATATCCTTCTCCGAAGGATCGTTCGTCTTAGCATCCCTCTGAGCGACAAGGAATATTTCCTTATTCTTTTTCATCGCCTCTTCAAGCGCGCGTATAGACTTCTCGCGCCCTACGAATAGCGGTGCCACCATATAAGGAAATATAACGACGTCCCTTAACGGCAATAGCGGTAAGGTCTCGATTTGCCCCTTGCCCTCTTCATTCTTAAAGAACATTGGCATGGCATTCTCCTTGACTGCTGGAATTTAATCCTAAGTACCTAAGCGGGCTTCCTCTTCATAAATAAATAGAGGCTCGCCCGTACCGTTGATGACTTCCTCCGTTATTACACAACGCGTAAGCCCTTTCAGTGACGGAACCTCGTAGGAGATATCGAGCATAACGGTCTCAATTATTGAACGGAGACCACGGGCGCCGGTCTTTCTCTTGATCGCTTCCTTAGCGATCTCAACAAGCGCGCCGTCTGTAACTTCAAGCTCGACTCCTTCAAGCTCCATGAGTTTCTGGAACTGCTTAATGATAGCGTTTTTGGGTTTTGTAAGAATCTCTACAAAAGACTCTTCGCTAAGCTCCTCAAGAGTGGCTACCACCGGAATACGGCCTACAAACTCGGGTATTAGCCCAAACTGTATCTGATCCTCCGGCTGCACTTCTTTAAGAACCGCACCCAGATCCATTTCATCTACATTTCCAAGATTAGCTTCAAACCCAATCGATTTTTCACCAATCCTCTGCTTGATCAAATCTTCAAGCCCGCAGAACGCTCCACCGCAGACAAAGAGTATATTTGTCGTATCAATCTGCAGGAACTCCTGCTGAGGATGTTTTCTTCCGCCTTTGGGCGGTACATTTGCCTTGGTACCTTCCATAATTTTTAGTAAAGCCTGCTGCACTCCTTCACCCGAAACGTCCCTTGTTATCGATGGGCTGTCCCCGGTCTTGCGCGCAAGCTTGTCAATCTCATCTATATATATAATACCTTTTGAAGCCCTTTCAAGGTCATAATCCGCTGCCTGTAAAAGACTTACTATCATGTTCTCAACGTCCTCGCCCACGTATCCGGCCTCTGTGTAGCA
>DEIM01000118.1:6399-10769 GCA_002352485.1 Candidatus Dadabacteria bacterium UBA2774 | reverse complement strand
GCGTTTTTCTTGCTGTCCGTATAGGCGTTTAGCTCTACTCTCTTATAGTGGTTATAAACCGCTACTGAGAGTACTTTTTTAGCGCTTTCCTGACCTATCACATATTCGTCCAAAAACTTCTTAATTTGTGAAGGTGTAGGAAGGCTGGAATATTTCTTTTTGAGGACGCCCTCTTTGGCGTCTTCGTCGGCTATTATTTCGTTGCAGAGCTCTATACATTCGTTACAAATATAAACGGTAGGCCCGGCAATAAGCTTTCTAACCTCTTTTTGGCTCTTTCCGCAAAAAGAGCAGTATAGTTTACCCTCTTTGGCATCCCGTCTTGAAGTCACTTTTCAGCCTCCTCTCTATTTGTAATTATAGCATCTACCAGCCCATAATCTAAGGCATCTTTTGGTCGGAGGAAAAAATCGCGCTCCGTGTCCAATGCGATCTTCTCGATCGGCTGGTTTGTATGCCTTGCCAGTATGTTGTTTAGTTCCTCACGAATTCTGAGAATTTCTTTTGCGTGTATCTCTATATCCGTTGCCTGTCCTTCCACTCCGCCAAGTACCTGGTGAAGCATCACTCTCGCGTGCGGAAGCGCGTATCTCTTACCACTTGCTCCGGCTGCCAGAAGCACTGCCGCCATGCTCGCGGCCTGCCCTAGGCACATCGTTGCCACATCTGGTTTTACGTACTGTATTGTGTCGTAAATCGCAAGCCCCGACGTGACGTGTCCACCCGGTGAATTTACATATACATATATATCTTTTTCAGGATTTTCGGATTCCAAAAACAGTAGCTGAGCTATAACAGTATCTGCAACGGCGTCATCAATCGCGGACCCGATAAAAACAATCCTGTCTTTTAATAACCGGGAAAAAATGTCATATGCCCTCTCGCCTCTGCTGGTCTGTTCAATTACAATGGGAACGTAGCTGGACATTATTTTTGAGTATACAGAGTTCAGTCTTTATTGTCAACGTGATTCTGTGTACTTTGAACCTCCTCAATTTTGGCGTTTTCTATAATAAAATCAATGACTTTCTGCTCTGCAAGGTTTGCTTCGAGACCTTCCAGGAGTTTATTCTCTTGATATATGTCGCGCACCTGATCAACGCTGATATTATAGTTCTGCGCTATGCCCGCGAGATTCTCATTAATATCCTCTTCGGAGACCTTAACATCCTCGGCTCTTGAGATCGCTCCGAGCACAATCGATGCCTTTACATTTCTAACCGCGCGCTCTGCGACCATCCTTTGGGCCTCTTCATCAAGCTCCCTTTCGGGCATGCCCCTTTGCTGCATCCCCTGCTGTATACCCTGGGCCAATCGCAGCGCTTCTTCGTGCACCAGGCTCGGAGGCGCGTCCACGGGGTTTTTCTCTACCAGTACGTCCAGCAGGTCCGCCCTTAGCTTAGTCTGTGACTGTTGATCGAGCTGGCTTCCCAAGTCCTCTTTTACCTTATCTTTAAGACTCTTAAGGTCGTCAACACCTATCTCTTTAGCAAGCTCATCGGTTAACTCAGGCAATATCCTCTGCTGCACGTCTTTTACCGTGACTTTAAAGTTCACCGTCTTTCCTGCGGCCTCTTCTATCTGAAAATCCTCGCCGTAAGTTACGTCTAACTCTTTTTCCTCTCCCTTTTTCATCCCCTGAACGTTCTTTTCAAACTCTGGGATCATCTTTTCCTCACCCACAACAAACGGTACGTCCTGTCTCTTCAGGTCTTCAATGGGATCTCCGTTAAGAGATCCTTCAAAGTCGATGACAGCGATGTCACCTTTTTCGATTGCTTTATCATCTTCATAAGGCTTAACTTCAGAGCGGTGCTCCTGAAGGTGCTTTAGAGCATGCTCCACGTCGTGATCGCTTACCTCTCCTACCTCTTTTTTAAGCTCTAGCCCCTTGTACTCCGCAAGCTCTAGTTCCGGCAATACTTCGAAAGTAGCCGTGTATTCAAAATCCTTATCCGTCGTAAATTCCTTAGGCGGATCGATATGCGGCCTGCTAATTGGAGAGGCGTCTACCTCATTAAGCGCGTTCTCGAGCGAATTGTGCACGAGCCTTGTCGCCACCTCTGAAAGTATATCGTTTTTATAAGCGGATTCTATTACGTTCACCGGAGCTTTACCCGGGCGGAATCCCTTTATTTTTGCGCTCTTTCTTATCTCATCGAAGACTTTCGTCCTGGTTTCCTGCACCTGCTCTAGCGGAAGCACTACGCTCATCTTCCTCTCTGTCCCGCTAATATTCTCTATATCGACTTTCATCTTACAGACCTCTTTTATTAATGTGTGATTTTTTACCAATATTTTGAAGTACTTATTACTCAACCGGAAGAATAATTATACCCGGTTATACGATTAGAGAAAACTTATACACTGTACTGGAATATTCAAGCCTCTAATTCTTCCTACTATGAGATGTAATAAGAAAGTATTAGGATGCTAAAATGTAATTTTCATAGGAAGTTGTTATCTAACTAACCCCATGTCCTTATTCATGCAATATCATTACCCGCACCCTTTTTCTCCCCCATTTATCTAATCTCACAATATGAAAAACAAAGTTTCTACAATAGTATTATTACTCTTAATGATTGCCGGAACCCTGGCAGCCCCTAACCCCTTGGTATCACAGGAGGAAATAGCGGAGAAGGACATGGTCCCGGCCTCTTTCCTGGCGCTGCTCATTGCCCCTCCCGGGGATAGAGAGAAGGCGCTTGAATATATAAAAAAGAACTGGGAGCCTTCTTTCCCGATAATGATGCTAGAGGTTATCTATCTCACCCGCGACCCGGAGTTTACGGGCGTACTTGTAAAGACCCTGGAAGAGAAAACAGGTCAAAAACACGGCTATCAGATAGACAAATGGTATGAGTGGATATGGAGCTGGAGTGAGGTAAAGCACCCATCCTACCCCGAGTTCAAAGCGCTCCTATACGGACTGATAGACGCAAAGTTCGCGGGCTATTTCTCAAGCGAATTCCCTGCGGAAATCAGGCTCGACGAGGTCAGGTGGGGAGGCGTAGTTCAAGACGGAATCCCGCCGTTAAGAAACCCCAAAATGATAGCCGCAAAAGACGCAAAGTATTTGGACGACTCGAACATCGTATTCGGCCTTGAGGTAAACGGCGACGCGAGGGCATATCCCAAGCGCATTATGGCCTGGCACGAGATGTTTGTAGACGAGGTAGGCGGCGTACCCGTTGCGGGTGTCTACTGCACACTGTGCGGATCGATGATTCTATATAAGACAGAGCACGGCGGTGTGAATCACCAGATCGGCACAAGCGGCTTTCTCTACCGCTCGAATAAACTCATGTACGATAAAGAAACGCAGTCCCTTTGGAACACCCTCTGGGGAAGACCGGTCATAGGAAAGCTGGTAGGGAAGGATATAGAGCTTGAGCGCATGAGCATCGTTACCACTACCTGGGGCGAGTGGAAAAAGCGTCACCCCGATACAAAAGTGCTTTCGCTCGACACTGGCCACAAGAGGGACTACGGCGAGGGCGCGGCGTACAGAGAGTATTTCGCCACCGACGAGCTTATGTTTGGCGTTCCCAAGCTCGATAAGCGCCTGAAGAATAAGGACGAGGTGCTGGGGCTCGTATTCAGCAAGCATCCTGATAAACCCCTTGCCATAGGTGTCGGGTTCTTATCAGAGAACCCTCTATATCACAAGAATGTCGGCGACTTGGATTTCGTAGTGCTAACGGATAAATCTGGCGCTTCGAGGGTGTATGAGACCAAAGGAACAAAATTTAAAAACTGGGACCGTGGGAGCACTGTTACAGATGTTAACGGCGCCAAATGGACAGTTACGGAATCAAAGCTCACTTCCCCCGGCGGTGAGGAACTTTTCAGGCTCCCGGCCCATAGAGCGTTCTGGTTCGGCTGGTTCTCGGCCTATTCCAACACCGAGCTTGTGATTTAATAATTGTCATTCCTGAATGTATTTATCAGGAATCCACATCTTTTTTTATTCTATTTTCTCCCCCTTAGTAAAAGGGGGAATAAAGGGGGATTTGTAGTTTGCCGTCATCACGAAGGAGCACAGCGACTGTGGCAATCTCCTACAATCTCGGCATTAAAAGAAACCCGTTCACCCTGAGAATATCGAAGGGTGAATTCTTTCCGACATACATAAATAGCGTTAAGAAAATGCGGGCAGCGCCCGCAGGCAGACTGTTTCTCTATTCCTTATCAGGTTCATAAGAACCTCATCTATTTATCCTAACACATAAGCTACGCAGAAACCGTATGATTGGACACTCTGCGTCCGCGTTAAAACCTTATACGGGGTGTGGGCGGAATTATAAGGATCATACAACTACCAAGATTCATTTTTAGCGTAATTTATGCCTAGGCGGGTGATTTTT
>DEIM01000118.1:0-6377 GCA_002352485.1 Candidatus Dadabacteria bacterium UBA2774 | reverse complement strand
GTATCCTTAAATATGGTAAAGGAGGGAAGAGCGTTTACGATCTCAAACACCTTTTCTATCTGGGTCTTCATATTTATTAGTAGCACGCTTCCGCCCAGCTGCTTCATGTTTTTTTGTGTTTTGAGAATCACACGAAGACCCATACTGCTTATGTAATCGAGGTCCGCCATATCGAAAACTACCGTGCTTGGCGAGTGGCGGAGCGCATCATCCACCCGGGTCTCCAGTATCTGATAGGTGTTAGTGTCGAGACTCCCTGAAGGCGTAAATACAAACACTCCGGGCTCTCTTTCCTTCATCTGTGCGGTAAGCGCCATCTTATCATCCTTGTAATCCTTATTAGAGAACGTCAATCCCCTTAGCTAAGAACTACTTTAAATTTGAATCCGTGTCAATCCTAAAATGATTAGTAAGGTTTAAAAAGATTAAACAGCCTTTTCAGACGGATACTCGTGCTCGCGGCAAATCATGAAGCTTTCCTGCTCGGTAAGGGGCTCACTGGTCAGCCCGCATTGATGGGTGTCTCCGAGCCCGTCTCTTTTGAAGTAGCGGCAGGTGTTGCATACTCCAAAAGCGATTCCCTCATTCTGCCTCTGAAGCAGTATAAGTAATTCATTCAGGAGCCCTGATAATCTTTTCCGGTCTCCGGGTCTCATACCCGCGACTGCATCAGCAAATTCAGCGGGCGGAAATTCCTTCTCTATAAAGCGCTCTGCTTTGGCTGTAAGGCCCAGGTGCACGATGCGCCCGTCCTCCTTATCGGGGCGTTTCTTTAAATACCCCTTTCTTTCGAGCACGTTAATACTCTGAGATGTTGTGCCCTTGGTAGCACCTACAAACTCCCCTACCCCGGCGGGCGTGTCGCTATATCTATTGCACGCTGACAGATAACGCAGTATCTGCATGTGAATAGGCACAAGCCCTGCGCCCGAGCCAGTAACTCGGTCTTCTGAGCGGAGCAGATTACCCAAGCGCTCCACAAGTGAGGCTATTCTTTGAGATTCCATATGCCTATATTGTATCGTCTCGATACGAGTTTGACAAATATCTCTGTACGTGGCATTATTAGTTTCGACTCGAAACTATTAAGTACGGAGGTATTAATTATGAGTAAAGCTATTTTTTATCACGCAGGATGTCCGGTATGCGTCAGCGCCGAAAACGGCCTCGCGCACTCTTTAGACCCAAGTAAATATGATGTAGAGAGCGTTCACCTAGGCGAGCAGAGCGGGCGTGTTGCCGAAGCCGAGCAGGTGGGTGTAAAGTCTGTACCCGCGCTCGTATTGGACGGTCAAGCCTTCCACATCAACTTCGGGGCGTCAATAGAAGATCTGAAGTAGACATTGCAAACCGGGGGAATGGAGTGCTGTTACAGATAGTCCTTCGTCTCCCCGGAATTTTAACATCTACGAAAGGAGGCTTTAAAATGAATCTATCATCAAGATTTTTATTCAGCTGTTTAGTTTTGACAACATTTATGTTTGTAAGCGCTTCAGTATCTGCCCAGGTAGCATCACAGGAAGAGATACAGTCGCTAAATACTAAAGATATGCACATCAAAGATGCCAGCGCAAGCTACATGAAGGACCTTGACCTACTGGTATTTGAATTAACCGTTGATGGTCAGGCAGGCAAAACAGTGCCCAAAGCCCGTGGCGAGATGAACGGGGCCCCGGTGCTTGGCTACGTGTTCCCAACAACCTTAAAGTCCGAAGACGTCGGTTTTAGCAGCATTGACGGTGTTGTTGCCCTTGCCGTAACCGCTCACCCGGATTTTGACGATACTCCTCTCTGGGATGAAAACAACGACAAGAATTACACGAATGACGGGCTTACCTGGCATACGCACTGGGTGGTTCTGGTTCCTGACAAAAGGGTTAAAGGCGGTCTAACGGTAGCAGAGTTTAAGAAGGAAGATAAATCCGTAGTACTTCCGCCGACAAACCCGGGTATGCCTATGTTCATGGACTCACCCGGATATTCCGTAGTCAGCAGTGGAGACAAACTAAAAGTCCTGGTCCCCTCACAGCGCATCAACCACAATAAAGAGTTTAACTTCGATGCCGTAAGCGCTTATATGGAAGTTAATACCACGGACGAGAGCAGGCCTTTACTGGGTGTTTATGAAGTTTACGGCGTTCTCTCCAAAGACCTTTCATTACCCTACAAAGTCAAATAAACTAGTAGCTTCAAAAAGGGCGGGCTCAACACAGCGCCCGCCGCCTGCAAAAAGGCAATATGCAAAAACTATATCTTAAAACCTTAAAAACTCTCCAGGGTGAATTCAAGCCCGGCGAGCTTAACGTGCTCCTGGTGTTCCAGGTCAACTGCCCGGGCTGCTTCGCATACGCCCTACCCCTCGCAAATGAGATTTACAAGCGTTACGGTGACGGCGGGTTCAAGATGCTTGGGCTTGCGACGGCATTTGAAGATTTTGAGTATAACAGCGAGCAAAACGCGGAGCTGCTTTTAAAAGACGGCACGCTCGTGGGCGAGACCAAGCGCTACCTCGAGGAAAACGGCATGTCCGAGCTGCCCTACTCTATCGACTACCCAGTCGCGATCGACTACCCGGTAGAGAACCCCCGCGAATTCTACACGCCCGAGGATGCACGCAGAATCTGCATGACTAAACAAGGCTTTGAAAACTTAAGCTCGGACGAGCAGGACAACGCCCTCACAGGCATCATGCGCAATATCGAGGTCCTGGGCCCAAGCTCGTACACCTTTACAGTAAACATGATGCGGGGCACCCCCACCTGGGTCGTATTCGACGGCGACATGAACATCCTAGAGCACTGGTTCGGGCACAGGGACAACGAAGCCGCTCTCAAATTGATAGATCAATACAAAAACAGGTATATAAAATAACGCCGGAACCCTATATTATCTCTAAGGCCCGGCGCTATTTCTCTTAAAGGAGGATGGTTTTAGTTTTCAAATATCTCTACGTACTCCGCATATCCCTCTTGCTCTAGATTTTCTTTCTGAATAAAGCGCAGAGAGGCTGAGTTTATGCAATACCTGAGCCCCGTAGGTGCGGGTCCGTCCTTAAACACATGCCCAAGGTGAGAATCGGCGTGCTTACTCCTGACCTCATTCCTAGGCACAAGGAGCTTATAGTCCTTTTCCTGAACCACGTTCTCAGACTCAAGAGGCTTTGTGAAGCTCGGCCACCCGGTGCCGGAGCGGAATTTGTCCGTAGAGCTGAACAGCGGCTCACCCGAGACTATGTCAACGTAAATTCCGGGTTTTTTATTATCCCAGTACTCGTTATTAAATGGTCTTTCCGTGCCCTCGTGCTGGGTTACCTTATATTGAATAGGCGTAAGCTTTTGCTTTAGCTCGTCGTCAGAGTCCTTTTTGTAGCTCACCTCGTCAAAAGCCTGAGCCACATAATGCTCCGCGTGAGCCGCAAATTGTTTATAAACATGCCCTCCGAGAAGCGGCATAAGCGCCGTAAGCACAAAAACCATCGTTATTGTCATAATAATATTCTCTTTCATGTTATTTACCTCCGTACACTACTCATATACGGATAAGTGCATATTACAGTTTCATCTATTTTTATCTTACAACCGGCACTTATATTCGTCATTGCAAGACAACGAAATTACCGCGGCTGCCTATCCATCTCTTTGCGCCCGTTATAGCAGCCTCCCGCAAATCTCCTCAATCAGCTCTTGGTTCTTTCGGACCACCTCCGCCGCATCAGAGATAATATCGTCTATCTGGCTCTCGGTCTCGGCTTCCATTGTCATCCCGAAACCTTCAAGCGCCACCTTATTCTGTAGCCTGTAATAGTTACTCCCCAGCATTTGCGTCAGATGATAGTCAATCGCGTCGTTGAGACCGTCGAATATTACGTCGAATATCGGCACCGCCCACTCGATCTTGCCCCAGCTCCGAGCCTCTTCAAAGGTTATAGGCCGTGTGTTCTCACCTGTCCCAAGTGAGATAAGAAGGAACTCGTCCTCTTCGGGGAATATTCTCACGGCCTCAAGGTATGCCGAAAGCGCGGGGTTGTTCAGGAACACACCGCCGTCAATTAGCGTATGCCTATTTCCCCCGATATCTAGCACAGCAGGCTCAAAGTAAGTCGGGGCAGCAGAAGTAGCGCGCCCGGCGTCTTTCATTGTTATATTCTGAAACCTATCCTCCCAGCTCCTGAATATAAAAGGCTCCCTGTTCTCCAAATCATATGAAGTAACGAGGCTCTTTGTAATGGAAGCAGAAAAGGTATGGTCTCCCATGTATTCATCCAGAATTCCTTCAAGGAATTTATGGCCGTACTCGGTGTCGATGTAGCCCGACATACTGCTGAGCTTTCGCCAAAGCGTCTTTTGGAATATCTGCCTGCCTTTAGTCTCGTAAAGCTCTTTCATAGACACCGCGCTGTTACGCGGACTTCCGCTCTCGTCGGGGATATTGAGCCCAAGGCTCAGCATCCCTCCCGTAGAAGTGCCGGCTATGAGATCGAAGATCTGAGCTATTGGCTTTCCCGTTATCAGCTCTATCTCTGAAAGTATAGATGCTGGGATGATGCCCCTTATGCCGCCGCCGTCGATTGAGAGAATTTTTTTCATTTCATGCACCCCGCGGTATATGCGAGAACTATTTTTATATGATAATGCAGTTAAAGGTCTTTGTGGATAGGGGATAAAAAATCTATGGAGTATTTCATATTGGAAGCGCCCCCTTAGACAAGCAGGGCGCTTGGAAAAATTCGAGTAATTGACACGCTAATTTTTAAATGGCATCCAGTTATGGTGAACTATGTCCTCAGCCTCCATCAGCATGATTATCTCGTCCGCAATCTGCTCACCCAGCTCCAGATGAGTGCTGAAACCCACGCAAGAAGCGTTAATCTCACCTAATACATACTTGTCGTTACCATTCTCATCAGTATCCAGAATGAAGTCTGCCGTCCATATTAATGGCATATCATAGTTTCCTAGACGCTCTATTATTATATTAATATTCTTTTCGATGAGGTCCACAAGCTCGGGCCAATTATCAGGACTGTCATACGTGTAAGTCGCGCCTGAAAACAAAGTAGCCGAAAAAGCATCAGGACTATCAACAGGTTTTTTGTGGACGATGTATACGACTTTATTCCTTAACATGAAAACCCTTATCTCACCCTCAGTTATCCTCTCAAGATAAGGCATATCCAGCAGCAGACCGCTGTCGCCGTCAAGGTACTTCACACAGTAATCTATAAATTCGCCAAGCTTCATAATGTCAACGTGATTGTCCCTTGCCTCGGTACACTTCACCTCGGTCTCATAGGATACCGCTCCATTAGAGCCGTCCGGGTTGCCGTTCTGTGACATCAGCTCGACCCGCCATATTCCTTCTCCCGTTGACCCCCTGTTTTGCTTCAACACCCGAGTATTTGCCGCTAAGCTGCTCGGGAAATTATTCTTAAATGCCTCAAAGTCATAATAAGTGAACACATCCTTTGGCACGAGCGCTGTACCTTTTAACTTCTCAATTGCGTTCTTTGCACCGTAGTAAATCATTACATGTGGGTGAGGGAGTCCCTTTATCCCACGCTTCACAAGCTCGTTCAGCATCTGGAAATAGCCTGTTTCGTCTTTCAGGAATCCGGGATTTACCCGGCTTATATAGGCACATGCATTGTCAACCGTGTATTTATATATTTCCCCTCTATCCTCATCTGAGTAAAATATAATCTCGGCAGTCCATCCTTTTTCCTTAAGTGAATCCGCTATAGGTTTCGAATCTACCCGATAACCGTACGGCCCCTTGTCGCTCCCGCCCCTGGCCTCAAAAATAATTACATGCTTGTTCATTTTATAATCTCCTCCAAGAAACTCAATTTGGGCTTTAGTTGTCTCAAATCACTACATATTTAAACAATATTAGATGCAAATTTAATGCCAGTTTTAACCGCCTAGATCGACTAAATATTTTTTCTGGCCACGTGTCAGATGTTGTATTTTCATACACGTTTTAAATAAATTAAACCACGGTTATTCCAATCCAAATTGTTTATAAGCTTGGTTAAGCAAATGTGTAGGGAAAGTTAAGATCAGGGGAAGAAGCTCTATATTGAATCAAACCTTGAAAAAATCTCAGAATAGTTAAGACTTTTTACACATTTAAGTCCATCTCAAGCTGATAATGGAATAAATTCAGCATGACTGTCGGGGAGCTAAGATTATGATCAAGATACCGGGATTTCTTGGAAGCAGCGTACACTCAGGTGTTAAAAAGAAAGGTGTAAAAGACCTTGCTTTGATATTCTCCGAGGTTCCAGCTAAAGCAGCGGGAGTATTTACTACAAATATTGTTAAGGCCCCGCCCTTACTCGTGGGCATGGACAGAATTAAATCCGGCTACTGCCAGGC
>DEIM01000130.1:3706-4711 GCA_002352485.1 Candidatus Dadabacteria bacterium UBA2774 | reverse complement strand
GTGCTCCCGAGCATTACAAATGGCACCCAGTGTACAGTTGTAAATCCCATTACTTTGTCGTTATCGTCTACAGCGACAATCATACTGTGCCCGTCGCTGTCTTTTGCGCAGTGCTCGATCAGCTTCTCAATCGGGCCCGACACTTCCTCAAGCGCAAGCGCGTTTCGCTTCTCCGACCAGCCAATCTCTCTTAGAATTTCGGCCATGCTCGTCGCGTCTTCGACTCTTGCTTCACGTATTGTAACTTCGGACATATTATGCTCCGTTTCTGCTAAGAATTGTATGAACTATAATCATATCAAAAAATGATGCAAAGAATAGCGGCTCTGCAAAAGGTTTCTGAAATTGATATAAATATCGAAAGTGCTAAAATACTTTCATCTTAGTTTTACCTTGTGTAACTGCCGGTTTAAAAAGTTTTCGAAACGTCAATGGAGGAATATGTCGATGGACATTCATAATAGAATTCAAATCATGACAGTTATATTTTCGTTTTTCGCATTTGTGACCGTAATCTCCATTTCTACAGAATCCAATGCTCAGATCTCTAGCGCCGAGGGCTCACCACCAGTCAGCATTGCGCAGTTTACACAGGTGCTGTGGGACCAGATCGGCACTGCGGAAGGTACCGGGGTTGCTTCACAGAATTTTACCGATCCAGGGGGCGGATTAGATAATCTTGACAGTAGAGCCGCTGATGATTTTGAAGTGCCGGGAGCGACAGGCTGGGATATAGAGACAGTAAGAGCTACCGGGTTTTATATGTCAGGAGCAATGGGTCCTATCCAATCGCTTAACGTAGTTTTCTTTACAGACAACGAGGGCTTGCCCGGGAGTGTCGTGCCTGCTTGTGAGTATTTGAACATCCAGCCCCAGAATGTTTTAGATCCGAATTTCATTATTAACCTGCCCGAGCCGTGCACACTTGCGTCAGGGACATATTGGGTATCCGTACAGGTGAATATGCCTTTTAATCCAAACGGTCAGTGGTTCTGGATGACAATC
>DEIM01000130.1:0-3640 GCA_002352485.1 Candidatus Dadabacteria bacterium UBA2774 | reverse complement strand
GGTGAGCCGTTCGCAGCGCCAAGGCCCATACCGACTCTAAGTCAGTGGGGTTTGATTGCCCTTGTTGGTACGCTTGGACTTTTAGGTGTTGTGTTCATGAGGAGAATGAAGGCAGCCCGTTCGTCCTGATTTAGTTCATCTACATTCAACAATCCTGAGTTAAATTTATAGAATCCTAAAGATCATGTGGTATTTTTTGAATCTATAACTGTATCGTTTCATCAAAAATCAAAAGACCAACTCACCAGGAGGCAGTATCCATGAAAAGCTTAAAAGGCATCACATTCGTTTTGGTAGTTGCGGCAGCATTGCTAGTTCTTTACTCTCAGGACTCGCGCGCTGAGGGGGTAGTTTATGACATTGACCCAGATCACAGCCAGGTGACATTTAAAGTTAAACACCTTGGCATCAGCAACGTTAGGGGCAGCTTTGATCTATTCAACGGAAGCTATAGCTTCGATGAAGAAAACCCGGGAAATTCAATTGTAGAGACTGAGATTGTGGCCTCGAGCATTAACACCAACAAAAAGAAAAGGGACGACCATCTGAAGTCCGATGAGTTTTTGGATGTGGAAAAATTCCCTAGTATCACTTTTAAGAGTAAAGAAGTGAAAGGAAGCGGGGATGATCTGCAAATTGTAGGCGACCTTACCATACACGGTGTAACTAAAGAGGTTACTCTCGACACGGATTATGAAGGCAGTGTCACTGATCCATGGGGGAATAAACGCTCTGCATTTACGGCTTCCACAGAGGTAAATAGGAAGGACTTTGATATGACTTGGAATAAAGCCCTTGAAGCAGGCGGGTTTTTAGTAGGAGATGAAATTAAGATTACAATTGAAGTAGAAGGGATACAAAAGAGTAGTTAAAGTAATACTTTAAGTGAAGAGGCCGCATTGAAACGGCCTCTTCTGTAAAATTAATTCCCCGGCATCGCTGTGAAGCGCTCGCCTCTGTCCCCATACTCTTATTTTAGTACTTATTGACCCAGCATTTGGCTCATATCTATCTCTTTTAACTTAGCGTCACCGGGATCACAAATGTCCTTTGGTCCGCCGTCTTTCCGGTTTATTTTAACAGCAGTCTCTTTCATCGAAATACCCGCCATATTCATCCCCGATTCAACGGATATCTGATCTGGTGTTATGCATGTTTTAGCCCCGCCCATAATCTCCCATTCAGTGCACTTCTCACCGTTTACTGTTTTCTCGCCTATTTCTTTTCCTCCCATTTGCTTCATGAACTGCTCACTGAATTCTTTGGGAGTTTTGTCTTTCATTCCGGCGGTAATACCTTCAAACATTGGGTTTTTCATTCTTGTACCGGTATTGTCGTCCTGGTTTATAGTGATAATCCACTGTTGGCCGTCCTCTATATAAGTAATCACCTTTTCATTTCTCTTCTGTGCGGGCGCACCGGGCATTGTAAGTTCGGATACCTCTACCCAACATAGCAAATTGCCCCACTGTTTTGAGTACTGGGTCTTTTTTCCTGTATTTACGCCTTCCATGGTGTACTCGACCGTATAATTCTCAAGCGGATGATACTTATCAACCGCACTGCTCGTTTCAGCCGTCACAAATGAAGCTGCCGCCAGGAGCAGTAAAGCGCCCATAAACCGTACTGTGGCTTTTGATTTTATTATTTTTACTATCTTACTCATATTCATCCCTCCATATTGATTAATTTTTGTTGCTTACAGTTTAACCACTAAATAATTGGAAGTAACTAGATATTAAATGCTGGAATAAGTTTAAATGAAGTAAGGTCTCAGGGTCAGTAATCTCTTATTTCAAGTCTTTCAATTTTATCTGAAATTTCCAGATAGGCGTACGAGCCGGCGCCAAGGGGGCCGGGGTTTACAATTGTAGTTCCGTAAATTTCGTCAATTCCAGCCGCTTCGTGTATGTGCCCGGTAAGGCAAACAAGTGGCTTATGCTCTTTTATGAAATCCCTTACGGAGCGGCTTCCTACGTGCTCGCCGTTTGCCAGTGTGTCATTGGTCGTATCGTAGGGGGGCTGGTGGCATACCATTACTGTTGGGGCGCTCTTTTTAGCGCCTTTAAAGGCGCTTGCCAGAATTTCTTTATACTGCTCTTCTGTATATACGGTAGGCGTCGGGTTCGGGCATGGCAAGGAGCCTCCAGCACCTATAAAGTTAATGCCCTCAGTCTTTTTTGCTCTTCCGTGGAGGTTTATTTTTTGTTTATCCAGATAATCATCGACCCCTTTAGTGTCACAGTTGCCTGTAACAGCTATGATGTTTTGGTTCGAGAGTCTTATGGTTTCTATGAGCTCCGCCGTTTGCTCTCCGCCTCCGAAATGAGTGAGATCGCCTGAGAGAATAACCAGGTCTACTGAAGAAAGCTCGTCTCTTATTTTCTCAATGGGGTGATTATTGCCGTGAATGTCTACTAAGTTGATAATCTTCATTTCGTAGGCCCTCTAGAAAATAAGTAGCGTTGATTTGATGCTCAGCGGCTCTTACTGATTACAGCGACCTCATCGTCCGTGTGCTCTTCGTATCCTTGTGTAACGTGGCTCGTGTAGTGTCTCAGCATCCAGAGCTCAGGAATAATCTCGCCGATAATCTCGCCGTTATCAAATACCCTGACCATGGAGCTTTCAGATACTACGACAGCTACCGCGTTTGTGTGTTTTGTGATCGAAGCCGCGGCCATGTGCCTTGCCCCCAAACCGAGAGGAAGAGTGATACCTACCGATGAAGCGTTTATGTAGCGGCAGGCTGAAATAAATACCCCTTTGTCAGAAACGATGAAAGCGCCGTCAAGTAAGGATAACTCTTTTATGGTCTCCCTCAGGTTCGGGTCATCTATGTCCTTTTTATCGTTGCTGTGCCCGTAAAGCGGGTCCAGTATCAAAGGGCTTGAATGCCTTAGCGTCTCGTCCGAGTCAGAAACGACGAATATGGTCCCGATCTTTTTGCCCTCTCTCCCCTCACGCGCTATCTCCATAGCCAGGCGGACTACTTTTTCAAGCGTCTGAATATTGACCTTCCGTTCCGGGCAGCAAATGCCGGAAAGAAGATCCCTATATTCCTTCAGTCTCTTCTCAAGCTCGACCATGATTCGTTTACACTCCCGTATATAAATATAACAGATATAGAACGTAAGCGATCTTTTTAGCTAGTTCTCCAGATAATAGGTCACCTGCCTGAAGAAAAATAAAAACCTGTCGTATCTAACGCCCTTAAGAGTAAGCCCGAGCGCCTCGAAGAGCTCTTTCCACTCACTGTCGGTTTTGTTGCTGTGCGGGTGGCCTGTAAACTCAAAATTAAACAGAGAATCAAATATGTACGTCAAATACTGTTGGAAGGTATTATTGTAAATGTCTTCTATTATAATAATATTGCCAGCTACTCTCTTGGCTTCGGATAAAATTCTCGCCGGGTCTTTAGTGTGATGCAATACAGTCAAAATGAGCGCTGTGTCGAATGATTTTTCAGAATAAGGGATTGTTTCTCCATCATAAATTACAGGTTTTATGTGATCGGTCAGCGTACGGTCCTCTACATCTAACGGCGTGAGCTTATAACCCTCGGCTTCTAGTAAAGTACAGACACTTCCCGCGCCAGCTCCGATCTCAAGAATTCTGTCGTTATGAGCTAAGTACTTTC
>DEIM01000060.1:6422-9055 GCA_002352485.1 Candidatus Dadabacteria bacterium UBA2774 | reverse complement strand
CATCAGTCCCTATCGAGAGCCACAATGGAGCAGACCCATGTGATAGCAATACCGGTCTACCTTCAGGAAATGACCTCTAAAGTCTATAAAGCGAAAAATAAGATAGAGCATAACAGAGACACTACCGCAAAGCCCGAGCAAATTGCAAAGGAAGCTAAAGTATCGGTCGATTCGGTAAAGACGATTCTACAGGGTAGAGACCTCGTAGTTCCAATTGAGCTAAATTCAGAAGACGGCGAGTCAAAGACGTACTTGGACATAGCCCCCGATCCCGGGAGTAAACGACCGGAATTCTACTTATCGATGAGATCGATAAAAAAGGAAATCAAATGCTCCCTGAGTATATTAAACGAGAGAGAAAGAGATGTGCTAAAAATGAGATTCGGTATTGACTACGAAGACGACCATAAACTTGATCAAATCGCCACTAAATATGGTTTAAGCCGTGAGCGGATTAGGCAAATAGAAAGTGAAGCTCTGAATAAGCTCGCTCATTCAGAGCGCGGTCACGTGCTAGAGGGTTTACTCAATTAGATTAATTCCGAGCTACAGTTTGTATAACTATCTGTGAGTAAGGAAACGTGCGATTCCGCAGGGGCTTTATCTAAGTTCTTAAGGATTTGCGGCACTCGTAAACTTGATTGAATCCGGAAACGGAAACCTTGTGTTCTCCTCTTTTCCGTCAAGCTCCTGAATACTGTTCGCTCCGAATTCTTCAAGTTTCTTAATAACTTCCAGAACAACTGTCTCTGGTGTAGAAGCGCCGGAGCTAAGACCAACGACCGTATCTTCACTAAACATGTCTCTACTCAGATTTTCAGCACCCTCAATAAGAAACGCCCTCTCGACACCGTTTGCTTTAGCGACTTCCACCAAGCGGTTTGAATTTGAGCTTTCGGGAGAACCCATAATAAATATCATGTCGGCCTGCTTGGAGAGAGCTTTCACCGCGTCCTGACGGTTTTGCGTTGCGTAGCATATATCCAGCTTTGAAGGGCTCAGTACTTTGGGGAATCTCTGTTTCAGCATCTCCACAATCTCACGCGTATCGTCTACGCTTAGGGTAGTCTGTGTAACATATGCTATTTTATCGGGATCAGGAACCCTAAGACTCTGTGCTTCCTCTACAGATTCAACCACTATTACCTTATCGGGGGCTTCGCCGCTCGTGCCGATTACCTCCACATGGTTTCTGTGCCCTATTAGTATTATCGTGTAGCCGAGGTCTGCATAGTGCTTTACTTCATGGTGCACCTTTGTTACGAGAGGGCACACGGCGTCCACGACCTCAAGACCCCTCTCCCGGGCTTCCTTCCATACTAGAGGGCTTATACCATGGGCGCTGAATATCACCTTTGCGCCTTTTTCACCAATTTCACCTAAAGACTCTACGAACCTCACGCCTTTACTCTTAAGTGACTCCACCACTCGCTTATTGTGCACGATCGCATGCCGCACATAAATCGGCGGCCCGTACATTTCAAGCGCGCGCTCTACTATCTCGATCGCCCTGTCCACCCCGGCACAAAAACCTCTGGGCTTGGCTACTATTACTTGCATTAATTCTCCTCAGAAATATGCATAAGCTATGTATAACTATACTCAAAGATTATCTACATAAAAGGCTTGATCCCTCAGATTTATACTGACTTACTCTCTTGTCCGTAAGCAGTGAATACTCATATTGAAATACAACACTCAGCTAGGTTAGTTAAGTCTTTCCGCACATTTCCAATCTAAGTAAAGCCCTTGTAAGTTTAGAGTAAATATATAAGAATGTTAGTACAAGAGAAAATTCACCACGGAGATAATACATATGAGATTAAAGGACAAAGTTGCGATTGTTACGGGAGGCTCATCCGGGATTGGGAAAGCCATTGCGCTTGGCTATGTGAAGGAGGGGGCTAAGGTGGTGATAGCTGCGCTTCACGAAGACAAATGTGTGGAAACTGTTGAGGAAATAGAGAAAATGGGCGGGGAGGCTATATATGATACTCTGGATGTTGGGGATGTAGACGCACATCCGAAATTGATTCACAAAAGTATTGACGCATTTGGAAAGGTGGACATTCTAGTAAACAACGCAGCTTATGCCAGAAGGGAAGAAGTATTTGAAGTTACCCCTGATAGCTGGGATAAGCAGTTGGATATCAGCCTTAAAGGACTTTTCTTTTTATCTCAACATTTTTCAAAACATATAATCGATCAAAAGACCACGGGCCGAATCATAAACATTGGCTCAGTAGCCGGGGTAATGGATTTTCACCCGATCTCAATTGCCTACCATGCAGCCAAAGCGGGCGTGATGATTATAACAAAGGTAATGGCTGTTGACTTAGCTAGCTCTGGAATAACCGTTAACTGTATAGCACCAGGCTCTATAGTGACACCGATGTCATCTTCAGCTGATCCGGAGTATGACGAATATATGACAAAAGGGATACCGGAGGGTAGAAGAGGCAAACCAGAAGATATTGTCCCACCTGCGGTGATGTTTGCCTCAGATGAGGCTCAGTATATAACCGGGCAGACGATATTTGTTGAGGGAGGGGCATTGTCAGTTTATCTTGGAAGAGACGAGCCGGATTTTAAAGCTTAATTTAATCTGAATCTAGAACTACATCCGCCCTCTT
>DEIM01000060.1:4751-6362 GCA_002352485.1 Candidatus Dadabacteria bacterium UBA2774 | reverse complement strand
GCTCTCTCTAGAGCTACTTCCTGCGGTACATCCAAAAAAACTCTCAGATCAACATATTCGTCCAAATCTTTGTGGCAGGAAAAAAGACCCTCTAAAATCAGGTAATCACAATCTGTGGCATCAATTTGAAGTTCATCGTCAAATAACCCGTTGGATAGGTTATAAAGCCCTTTCACGCTAAACCGCTCATTTCTTTTAACGGACTGAAGGGCCTTTCTAATCTTTTGAAGATCATACCAAGTATGCAGTACGACGTCATGTACATCAATCCTCTTTGGCCATTCTGATCTCGGGACACTAACAAACAAGTCGGTAGATATTTGCTGGGCTTTTCCGCCTAAATTTTCTTTTAGTAAATTCGCCTCGTAGCTCTTCCCACTGCCAATCATACCTTCAAATGCTATGACATAGGGATGCTTCTTCTCTTTTGCGAGAATCATCTCAACAAGCTCATCTATCTTCAATTTGTGCCTCTATTCAATCCGTTTTTTAAGCTGAGTACTGCTAGATATGACATTTTATAGTTTACTATCAGAACGGCTCCGGACGCAAATAAGACTTAAAAGCCCCGGATTAGACATGATCAATAGTACTCAGTTTTTATTGACACTGCTATGCAAAAGTGATATATCACAAAAAGAGGGAAATGCGTATGGCGGAGCAAGATTTACAAAAACACACCACTAGAAATGTAATAGCGGGCTGTATAGGTAATGTGCTCGAGTGGTACGATTTTGCTCTTTACGGTTTTTTCGCCCCTATTATAGCGAAGCTCTTTTTCCCTTCTGATGATCAAATTACCGGGCTACTAGCCACTTTTGGTATTTTCGCGGTGGGTTTCCTAATGCGCCCGATAGGCTCTGTAATATTCGGAATTCTGGGTGATAAATTCGGGCGAAAAAAAGCCCTTGAGATCTCAGTAGTCATGATGGCAGTCCCTACTACATTAATCGGAGTACTGCCAACCTATGAGAGCGCAGGGATATGGGCCCCAATTTTACTTACGATAATCAGACTTATACAGGGAATCTCCGTAGGCGGAGAATTTACAGGCTCCATTTCATATGTTGTTGAGAATGCTCCCTACCCGCCCCACCGAAGAGGTTATTACAGCAGCTGGACAGTATTCAGTCTATTGGGCGGAATCCTTCTGGGATCGGGTATTGCTTCACTTGTTACAAACGTGTTTACCGATGCCCAGGTACATAGCTTCGGCTGGCGGCTGCCATTTTTTCTGGGGCTTGTAATAGGACTGCTCGGACTATACTTAAGACAGGGACTCGATGAGTCACCGGCATTTAAGAAAATGAAAGCTGCGGGCGAGCTATCTAAAAGACCTATTACAGATGCGTTTAAGTATCACTGGAAAGAAATCCTTACAGTAATCGGCGCTACGTGTGTCGGGTCTGTGAACTTTTACATGATTTTCGTCTACATGACGACATATCTGTCAACCGAGACTCACCTACTTCTCTCAACCGCACTCGATATAAACACCCTCAGCATGATTGTTCTAATGGTTATTACTCCTTTTATGGGACTTCTTTCGGATAAAATCGGCAGAAAACCGGTTTTGATCACCGGATGTCTGATAATAGCCATATTCGCCTA
>DEIM01000060.1:0-4705 GCA_002352485.1 Candidatus Dadabacteria bacterium UBA2774 | reverse complement strand
ATGGTATTCGGACCGTTCGGAGCTATGATGGTAGAGCTATTTCCGGCAAGGATTCGTATGAGCGCCGTGTCTATTGGTTATAATGTGGGTTTTGCCGTATTCGGGGGAACAGCTCCGTTTGTGGCTACATACCTTATAGACCTTACCGGGAATAAGCTTTCCCCGAGCTACTACCTGGTACTTGCCTCTTTAATATCGCTTATAGTTTTTGTCAGATTAAGAGAGTCCTTTAATGACGATGTAAACTGAGAGTTTGATATAACAATATCAGGAGGTGTAAAATGGAGCTCTTAATAAAAAAAAGAAACTATCTGCTAAAAGCAGTTGCGCTTGTTATCTGTGCATTTGCCGTACTGGGTTTAGCTGTCTCATGCGATAATGACAGTAACGCACAGGACAATGAGATTGAGTTTACGGAAACGTATTCCGGAAGCTTTGAAACCGCGCCCGCGGCTACGGACTCAAATGACGACGGCATCCCGGCAAACATCGGGCAATTTATGGGTACGAGCACATTTGGTTCTGTAAGCATACAGAGCTTAAATGAGTTTGAACCCGTTCTGGAAAATGCAGATTGCGATCCGGGCGACGTCGAGTTTACTTTGGTAAGAGGCAATTTCGTTAAGCGTTTCTCAAACAACGAGCTTATATTCGGCACATGGGAAAGCGGCGTTAGCTGCTTTGACCCGGGAACGAATATATCATCTACGACTCAAGTCGGTATTTTTACAGGTGGAACCGGTCAGTTCGTGAATGCGGCGGGACCCATACAGATAGATTTTACATCGAATTTCCTGGCTGTAGCAAATATTATCGGCTTTAATTTCGGCGGTTCCAACGGTACTGGGTTCGGAACTATCATGTTTAACGGTGAATAAGTGAGAGCGTTCCATACGAACTGAGTAGCAGTCGACTAAAATAATCCGAAAAGCTTTAGCGCTACAATGAAAATTGCTGCTATCAACACGTAGCGGATTATTCTCTCACCGCCCCTTACGGACAAACGTACCGCCCACCATCCCCCGAGCGCGTTTCCAGCTGCAAGAACGAGCCCTAGAATCCAGTCTACATTATCTGTCCATATGAAGATAATAAGCGCTGGTATTGTAAAAATCATAGTGATAAAAACCTTATGCATATTTACAAAAACCAGGTTTATCTTTAGCAGGTGATAAAGAGCCGCCATAATCAAAAACCCTACCCCTACCTGAACAAACCCGCCGTAAAACCCTATTGCGAACATCACAGGATATATAAGCCAGGTCTTCTTTCCTTCCTGGGTTGTAATACCGCTCTTTGACTGGGGGACAAGCATCGAGACGATTATCCCAATCATTATCAGTCCAAGAATTCTCTCAAACCACACATCACTTATTCTGATCGCAATTAAAGCCCCGAGAATAGCCCCGGGAATTGTAAAGGCAGCTAGTCTTAGGCTCAGATTTAATCCGGATATTTTCTCTTTACGAAACGACAGAGTCGCGATCAGGCTCTGTATCAAGATCCCGACCCTGTTGGTACCGTTTGCACTGGCGCTATCGAGCCCTAAAAAAATGAGCGCGGGCAAGGTCAGACTCGAGCCGCCTCCGGCCATTACGTTGATCACGCCTGCAACCACACCTACGCCGAAGAGTATTAGTAATTCCAAGTATTCTGGCATTTATTTCCCTTATCTCACGAAGATAATTAAACACAAATGGTTGCGTTATTATACTTTTTTATCACAATTGATAAAATACTCGTAATCAGGGAGTAAAGGTGTAGGAGACAGAGGTTAAGAGGTTCACTGGCTGATCTACGTATTCAGTTTGTTATTCATTGCCAGATACATTTGGTTCGTACAGCGATAAGGAGTGGGTTTAAAGCTCAGGGGCAGCAGCCTTGTCCAGGTACCATTCGAGCACGCCGTCTTGGGGGTTTACCATAGACGCGGGATATGGAAGCGGTTTATCACCACTTTCCATAATTTCTTTGAGCACCGGGGCCTTTGAGTCTCCGGCTACGAGAAATGAAACCCTCTTTGCATTATCTAAGACCGGGAATGTAACGCTTATTCTCTTTTGCCCCGTTTCAGGGTGAGTCGCTACGACACAGATTTTCTCCCTTTCCTCAAGCGTAGGGGCTCCGGGGAAAAGTGATGCCGTATGCCCGTCAGGGCCCATTCCAAGAAATATCCAGTCGAAACGGGGAAAACCGTTTGCAGATTCTGGAATAAACTCTTTAATTTCCTCTTCGTACCTAAGCGCCTCGTTATGGGGTGGGTCTTCGCCAAGGACTCTGTGTATATTGCCGGAAGGAATGACTATCTTTGAAAGTAGCGCGATATTTGTCATTTTGTAATTGCTTTCGTCGTTGTCTGGAGGAACGCAGCGCTCATCGCCCCAGAAAAAAACGACGTTATTCCAAGAGATACTGTCACGGTACTGATCAGCAAGTACTTCAAAGAATGTTTTAGGAGTATGACCGCCTGAGAGAGCTACAGCGAGAGATTCCCCTGAAGCAGCCTTTTCGCTTACTGCCGCGCTAAAATCTCGGGCAAGCTGCCCTGCTAACTCATTTGAATCATTGAATAAATATTTTTTCATTAGGATCTCCCAAAACGTCTAGCGACAACCAAAGCTTTTTACTCCCTATAACTCGCAGTACTCGCCGTCATGAACCAGGTTCTTACAGGGGTAGCGCCAGTCGTCATCTGGGTGATAGAACAGTTTCCTCGCTTCTGGCGGCCCCCACGTGCCCGCCGGGTAACCGTACATTTTAATTTTAGAGTTCTTCTCCCAGGTCTTTAGAATCGGGTCTACAAACTTCCAGCAAGCCTCAACAGCATCTGCCCTTGCGTAGTGGGTAGCGTCGCCTAGTATGCAGTCAAGTATGAGCCGCTCATACGCCTCGGGAATGTAAGCGTCCGTAAGCTCGGAGTAAAGAAAGTCCATCCCGACATCTTTTATGATAAATCCGGCGCCAGGCTTTTTCATACCTATTTTAAGCAGTATCCCCTCGTCTGGCTGAATCCTTATAATAAGCTGGTTGGGAGCGGCTTCACAGAGCTCGGTCTTCGTAAACAGGTGGTGCGGGGTTTTCTTAAAATGGACGACAACTTCGGTAACACGCGTCGGAAGATATTTCCCCGTCCGAATATAAAAAGGCACATCGCCCCAGCGCCAATTGTCCACATATAACTTGAGCGCAACATACGTTGCCGTACGGGAATCGGGGGCAACGTCTTTTTCCTGCCTGTAGCCGAGAACCTTCTTACCCTTTATTTTGGATGCTACATACTGTCCCTGTACCGCGTATTTATTTACCTCACTTGGTTTAATCGGACGAAGGGATTCAAACACTTTTACAGCCTCGTTTCGAACATCGGTCGCGTTGAAAAACGAAGGGGGCTCAATCGCTATCGTGCCCAGTACCTGAAGTAAGTGGTTCTGAACCATATCCCTCATTGCGCCGTAATGGTCATAGTACCCTCCCCTGTTTTCAACCCCGATCGACTCCGCAGCCGTGATCTCTATGTGGTCTACGTAATTACGGTTCCAGAGGGGCTCGAATATCCCGTTTGAGAAACGCAGCGCAAAGATATCCTGCACAGTCTCTTTACCGAGATAATGATCGATCCTGTATATCTGATCCTCGTCGAATATACTCTGAAGATCGGCGTTTAAAGCCTTGGCAGATTTTAGATCTCTGCCAAAAGGCTTCTCTACTACAATCCTTTTCCAGGAGGAGTTTTTACCCTCTTTCTGAAGCCCCTTCTTCCCCAGGTTCTTTGCGATCGAGCTGTATAAGCTGGGTGAAGTGGAGAGGTAGTAAATATAGTTCCCACCGATTTTTAATTTCGTATCGATCTCAGAGAGCTTTAGCTTTAAATCGTCATAGTGCTGGACCTGAGTCGCATCAAACGCCTGATAGTAGAGGTGTTTTGAAAAGGCTCCGAGTTCTTTCTGATCGGCTCTTTTGAGATTGGCGTAAGTTTTTATATCACTTACAATTTTCTTCCGGAATGCCTCATCTGTATAAGGTGATCTGCTTGTACCCAGTATCGCAAAGTTCTTAGGAAGAAGGTTCTGACGATACAGTGCATACACAGAAGGCATTAACTTTCTTTTCGTTAAATCTCCCGAAGCTCCGAATATAACAATTACGCAATTGTTCTCTTGCGCCATTTTAACACCTCACTCTTTTTACGTTCTAACACAAGAACGTCTGAGATTGTTTGCGGCTTTATGAAAGCCCGTTTTTACCAAAGTTTCAGGCCGGGAGTAAAATCTTATCTCTCCCGGCATATATTTCTTGAATTTTAGTCTTTTTTCTTAACCGCGTGCCCGCCGAACTGATTCCTGAGCGCTGCAATGGTTTTCATAGAAAAAGAATCGGTATCTCTTGACGCAATCCTGGCAATTAGCGAAGCCGTTATGATAGGTGCGGGAACGTTCTGGTTTATGGCAGCTTCCACAGTCCAGCGCCCTTCACCGCTGTCCCAGACATACGGGTCCAAATCTTCCAGCGTCGGGTCGTCTTTGAATACACGCTCGGCAAGCTCAAGGAGCCACGAGCGAATAACGCTTCCGTACTGCCAAACTTTACTCACAGCTCTTAGATCGAGGTCGAACTCTGAGCTCTCTAGCACGGCGAACCCTTCAGCATAGGACTGGAGCATCCCGTATTCGATTCCGTTGTGCACCATTTTCACGTAATGCCCGGA
>DEIM01000123.1 GCA_002352485.1 Candidatus Dadabacteria bacterium UBA2774 | reverse complement strand
TCCTTTTCGTGGGATGCGTAACCCTTTACGGTCTCGACCAGGTTCGGCACCAGGTCGTATCTGCGCTTAAGCTGCACGTCCACATCGCTCCATGCCTGCTCCGAGGTATTTCTGAGTCTGATTAATCCGTTGTAGATACCAACAGCAGCAAGGATTACTACAACAACAATTATAAGTAAAATTAGAAATCCGGACATTGACGCCTCCTGTTTAGATTGGATTGGTGTTTACAAACCACTCTAAATTAATAATGCAATTTGTACTATAAATCAACAATCAGCGGCGCTCGCTTTAGGTGTCTTGCACCCTCTACCAAAGCGGGTTAAATGTCAGTCCAGACAGTATTTTGGGGTAAAAGTAAGTTGTTTTATGGGGCATTCTGTCTCCGCTTGAGACCACATCGAATATATCCCCCGCTTTTAGCTCGGGTAGTATAAATGCAAGCTTATATTCTCCCGATCTCACAAGCTCCACAGTTTCGTTAAGAAATTTCGAATACAATATGCCAGCGCTTTCTTCGTCTATGATCTTACCAAACACGTTTGCATGAAGCGTAGTAACTCCAAGGTCTCTCCCGCTCTCTTTAGGAGTAGCCCTGTACGCATTGTCAGGGTTGCCAAGCAGTAGGGTAAATTCATAGTCCCCGATACCCGAAACAGCTTCGTTAAACGGCATTTTCTTAAGCTCGAATTCTTCTCCGAGTTTATTTAAAAGTTCTTGGTCTGAGAGTCCATTGAGGTTTTTTACTACTCTATGAGTGGGGTTTATTACAAGGCCTTCGCCTTCACCTCTCGCGAGAAACATCATCACATATTCATAAGGCTCTTCTCCCGTCCCGACTCCCGCATCCGCTCTTCTATTATTCCTATACTCAAGAGCCGTCTCAAAGCGGTGGTGTCCGTCTGCTATAAGCAGGCTTGTATCCGCCATGGTTTCTTTCACTAACTTTAGAAGGGTTGGGTCCGATATCTGCCACATCTTGTTGACCACGCCTTCATTACCTTCAACTTCAAATATCGGTTTATCTGTAATAGTCAAATCAATGGCTTTTTCCACGGTCCCGTCCGGGTCTGAATATACCGAGAAAACAGGGCTCATGTTGGCTTTGCATGCAGTCATAAGCTTCATTCTGTCCGCTTTGTGCTTCGGGAAAGTCCTTTCGTGTGGGAGTATGATTTTTGTTGAAAAATCCTCGAGCTTAACTCTTGCTATAAAACCTTTTCGGGTCAGTCTTCTCCCTTTCTCCTCAAACTCCTGATAGTAGGGGTATATGGCTTCATCCTCGTCCTGCATCAGGATGTCTTCCACAAACCAGTCCCTGAATGTCTTGGCTGCGAGCTCGTATTTAGAGTTCCCTTCACCTTTTGGGAGTATCAGTCGTATGACGTTATGCGGGTCTTTCTCAAAAAGCTCTTCCTGCTCATCCTTGTTTATCACGTCGTACGGAGGCGCAAGTACCTTAGCAAAGTCGTTAATTATCTCCGGGTTATATCTTATTGCCTTAAAACCATTAACTATAGCCATCAAATATACTCCTTTAGCTCTTGTTCTTTAATATCCCCCGGGCGAAGTATTTTCGGCGGATTTACCGTTAAGTCCAATATTGTAGAGCCCTTGGACGCTGGGATATTACCAGAATCGATTATAAGGTCAACTCTTTCGCTAAACGCCCTTTGTATATCATCTAAATTAGTTAAATTTTCTCCTCCGCTTACATTTGCGCTAGTGGATGTTATCGGCTGATTGAAATAATGAAAGAGGGATTTTACAAAGTTGTGACCGGAAATTCTTACAGCTACTTTCCCCGTCCCCGCTGTGATTACCTCGGGCAGGTTCCCCTTTTTGTTCAGTATAAGTGTAAGTGCCCCCGGCCAAAAATTCGCAGCAAGCGCAAAGGCCCTGTCATTGACCTCCACCACCGTGGCCAGCATGTCGATATCTTTCACGAGTAAAGGTATGGGCATGTTTTTTGGCCTGCCCTTGATCCTAAATACCCTGTCTACAGCCCTCTCGTCCAGAGCCGCCGCAGCAATACCGTATAGTGTTTCGGTTGGGTACACGATAACACCGCCTCTGGTTAGCGCATCGGCAGCTATTTTGCCTGAATCCGGGTCTTGAGCTTTGATTACTTCAGTCAAAGATTATGTTCTTCGCTTATCTGTCGTGCTTTTTAGCTGCTCTCTCTACTTTTCTGGCCAGCTGTTTCCGGGCATCTTTGATTTTTTTCTTAATGTCCGGGTACTTAACAGCTAGTATCGAGGCTGCGTATAAAGCCGCGTTCCTTGAGCCGCCCTTTCCGATAGCCATAGTAGCTACCGGGATTCCCGGGGGCATCTGAACAATGGACAACAGTGCGTCAAGGCCGTTTAGGGCGGACGAGTCCACCGGCACGCCTATTACCGGTATCGTAGTATAAGCCGCCACAACCCCCGGCAGATGAGCCGCCCAACCGGCGCCGGCTATAATAACTTCAATACCCCTTCTTTCAGCGCTCTGAACATAATTTTTGACCTTATTAGGTGTCCTGTGAGCCGAGGCTACCCTGAGCTCATACTCTATACCCAGGTCCTCAAGTACCTGCCAGGCACCTTCCATACTCCCAAGGTCCGAATCGCTGCCTACTATAATCGCAACTTTTTTTGACATAGCGGAAAACATATCTATTTTGGACGGTATTTTCAAGCCGCCTGGGGCGTGACACATAATTTCTGAGTATAGTTTGTTTTTACTCAGATTTTCATTTATAGTGCCTGGTTATATTTTTTCAGGCCTAGGGACCTTGACAAAACACACTTAATAGATATCTTAAGGTAAAATACAGGGTCGCTATATACATATTGCAGACATCCAACCGGAAATAAATCCAGATTAAAATTTTAAGGAGGAATTTGTAATGAAGCTAAAACCGTTGCATGACAAAGTATTAATAGCCAAAACCGCTGAAGATGAAAAAACAGAGGGCGGTATCATCATTCCCGACACCGTTGACAAGGAAAGGTCTCAAGAAGGTAAAGTGGTAGCAGTCGGGAGAGGGAAGGTTCTCGAAGACGGGAGTATCAAGAAACCGGACGTCAAAAAGGGCGACAAAGTCGTATTTGGAAAGTACGGTGGGGCTGAGATCGGGATAGAGGGCGTGGAATATATAATCCTCAGAGAGGATGAGATTCTGGCCGTAATCGACTAATTAGAATTTAAATATCAGATATTATCTGAGGAGGCACGAAAGACATGGCAGC
>DEIM01000239.1 GCA_002352485.1 Candidatus Dadabacteria bacterium UBA2774 | reverse complement strand
CGGAGATACTCTAGAGCTCTTGGGTTTTTAATTTTTACATCACTTGGAATAGAGGTTTTAGCAGTAATATCATAAGTCGACAAGGACTCGGGGTGGTTATCGGTACCGGGTTCTTTAGAAGCCGTAAGACCGGGCGGTATTGTCTGTTTTAGTACCTCACCTTCCCTGGTAATCCAGGAAGTGTAGTCAGAGCCCATAAACTCTGTCGCTACCCTGAATGTTTCGACTACTCCTGAATGCTCTGTTTTTATAACCTCCAGGGCCTCTACTTTATTTATTGAAATCAGATCCTCCGCTTGAGCGCCCATTATCGCGGCCGAGGGCTCAAAAAGGTGAATTTTGTACACTTGGCCGATCTTCATCGGTCTCTCAGAAAGCCACTTGGGCAGAAGCGCGAATATTGTAAGACCTTCTTTTGCAGGGAGGGTTAACTCGGTTTCACCCGAGACCGATTTTACTTTTATCCTCAGCCCCTCTCCCTGCATCGTCCCGGAAGAAGACAAATCACCCGCGTCTGAGCTCATCTTAAAATCAAAAGATTGTAATATGAAATCCTTGAGTGAGTATTGTGCATCGATTGTTACAGTCTGCTCGTTACCCAGCAGAGTGACGTTTAATTCACTTTTTTCATCAACCCTGGTTTTATCACCTTCCTCGTCTATTACGATCCTGGTATAACCTACTTTTTCGCCGTCTGAATATATACTCATCAGGCTTTCACTCCGGACGGGCCCATCCCCTTGTGACAACGGGCTGAAGAAGAATAAAAGTGCGGTTACGTAAATGAAAGTTTTTAGAGATGAGTAAAACATGTAAAGGATAATTTACACTAACTTTTGTGGCGGACAAGAATATTTAACGGATTGACACTATGAGCACCATTAGGTTCACTAACTGCACTATGGTAGTAAACGAGATTATCGATAAAATATTGAATGAAGAGAGGATTTCCTCTGATGAAGGGCTCCATTTACTAAAAGAATGCGACACCTCGCGCTTGGGAGCGCTTGCGGACTCGAAAAAAAGAAAATTTCATCCCGACGGCATTGTTACTTTTGTCGCGGACACGAACCCGAACTATACGAACGTATGTGATACGGAATGCCTTTTCTGCGCTTTCTGGAGGCCTCCGGGCGCATCAGACGCATATACTCTTAGTA
This sequence comes from Candidatus Dadabacteria bacterium UBA2774, assembly GCA_002352485.1. Taxonomy (GTDB): domain Bacteria; phylum Desulfobacterota_D; class UBA1144; order Nemesobacterales; family UBA2774; genus UBA2774. The sequence continues at coordinate 4,789 of DEIM01000239.1, read as the reverse complement.
CCGATAAAGTGATAGAGATAATGAGGACTTCCTATCATAACGGCGCTACAACTGTGCTTCTGCAGGGCGGGCATAACCCAAAGATCGGGCTTGATTATTACACCACTCTTATAAAAAGAGCTACTGAGGAAATTCCTGATCTTCACCTGCATTTGTTCTCTGCGCCTGAGATAAGCGCAATCGCCAAGTACTCGGGAATTTCTACAGAGGATGTATTAAAACAGCTCTGGGACGCGGGGCTAAGGACGATCCCGGGTGGGGGCGCCGAAGTCCTGACCAACAGAGTCAGAAAGAAAATCAGCCCCCTTAAGATAAACGCCGATGAGTGGATGAAAGTCACCAGAGAAGCCCACCTTCAAGGCTTTAAAACCACTGCGACAATGATGTTCGGGCACTTTGAGGAAGATGAAGATATCATCGAGCACCTTGAGAGAATTCGTACTCTCCAGGATGAAACCGGCAATTTCCTGGCGTTCATTCCCTGGACGTTCAAACCCAAAAACACTTTTCTTGAAAGAAAGCTCCCAAACGAAGTCGGGGGAGACAGATACCTGCGCGTACTTGCGCTCTCGAGGATATATCTGGACAACTTCGCCCATATACAGGGCTCCTGGTTTACGCAGGGCAACAAAGTGGGCTCGCTTTCAATGCACTACGGGGCAAGTGACCTTGGAGGGACACTGTTTGATGAGAACGTACTAACGTGCGCTGAAAACAAATTCCGCGCAAGCCTTGACGAGCTTGTGCATATGATACGCTCGGCAGGCTTCACTCCCGCTCAGAGAAATACCTACTATGAAGTCATAAATATGTTTTAAATAAACTTTTACCCTACAGCTAACTCTAGTTGCACTCAAACCTTGGAATATAAAGCGAAAACCTAAAGGGATCATGTCCAAAGGTCGACACTATTAATTTAGGTAACATTAAGCTATCATTAAACATTATTCTGTTATGAATGGTGCTAAAATATAAATATTCACTATTATTTAGCAATGTGAAGAAACTACTGGGAAGCATGTACTGTAGATTATAATGGGTACCTGGAAAAAAGTTCTTAGACGTATATACACCGATTATAAGGAATTTTTCATTTTTATTCCAATCTTTATAATCTTTTACTCGCTAGCAGCGTTTTTCGATATGTTTGAATTTCTCCACGGTATCTTTACCAGATACGAATTAATGGAACTGGATGAAATATTTGGTGTTTCTACAATATTGTTTTTTGCAGTATTGGTATTTTTACTAGCGAGGTCTGTAAAGCTTAGAAAAGAAATCAAAGAGCGCAAGAAAGTAGAGCGGGAGTTAGAATCGACCGTCGAAAAACTTGAGCTCATGCTGGAATCGCTGCCTGTAGCACTGTACTCATGTAAAGCTGAAGGTGACTTCGGGACCATCTACGTAAGTGATAATGTCAGAAAAATTTGCGGGTATGAGCCTCAGGACTTTATTAGGGAGAACTCTTTATGGGTAGATAATATACACCCGGATCAAAAACCTCAGGTCTTAAAAAATATTTCTGAAGTACTTGATAGAGGATATCACGAGTACGAGTATCTCTGGCGTACCGCAGACGGCTCATATAAATGGTTTTACGACCACGCAAAGCTGATAAAATCATCAAGCGGCACAGGTGATCTTATTGTCGGTATGTGGCAGGACATAACCAAACGCAAGATGATGGAGGAAAGGCTTGGGAAGTCACAGAAGCTTGAATCCTTGGGCATCTTAGCGGGCGGCATTGCGCACGATTTCAATAATCTTCTCACTTCGATCATGAGCAATCTAAGTAATGCAAAGACAAATCCCAATCTTGATCAAGAGCTTCTGGCATTATTCCTAGAATCGGAAGAAGCTACTACTAGGGCATCTGAGCTGGTGACACAACTGCTTACTTTTTCCAAGGGCGGCGCCCCGGTTAAAAAACCACTCCCCGATTTTAGTGACTTTATTAAAACAGTTGCAAATTTTACGGTGAGCGGATCAAACGTTAAGTGTGAGTTTGATATAGAGGAAGATTTATGGGGCATTGAAGCAGATCAGGGGCAAATAAGTCAGGTCATCCAAAACCTGGTGCTGAATGCTCAGCAAGCTATACCTGAAGGCGGGACTATTAAGATAGGTCTAAGCAAATTTTTGGTGAATCAATATGATCACATTGAGTCTGGAAACGGAAAATATCTCAAGATCACAATTGAAGATAATGGCATAGGAATACCGGAGGAGAATTTACAGAAGATATTCGACCCCTATTTCACGACTAAGGAAGAAGGTCACGGACTCGGTCTTTCAAGCGTATACTCGATTGTGAAAAATCATGAAGGTTGTATAGACGTAAAATCACAATTGGGTATGGAAACAACATTCGATGTTTATCTTCCCGCAAGTGATAAACCTGCAGACACTCCTATAAGAACCGACAGTAAAATATCCGAGGGCAGAGACAAGATATTGCTGATGGATGATGAGAACTTAATAAAAATCGCAACTGGACGGATGTTAAAGAAACTGGGTTACGAGGTAGAGTTCGCGTCAGACGGTGAGGAAGCCGTAGATAAATATAGGAAGTCATTAAATAACGGCGGTTTCGACCTTGTTATTATGGATCTCACAGTACCGGGGGGCATGGGCGGGTGTGAAGCGACTAAAATTCTCAGATCCATCGACCCTGATGTAAAAGTTGTGGTATCAAGCGGGTACTCGAACGACCCTGTTATGTCGGACTATAAGAAATACGGGTTTGTCGATATTGTTAAAAAGCCTTACAGGGCAGAGGCGCTTAGCAGTACAATCAAAAATGTATTGCGCGGTAAAACCCAATAGCATCGCATATAGTGCTTTTTCAGTCTTTTATTTTGTGAATTTTACAACCTTCAACTTCCAGGCGTTTCCCGTAAATTTCAGTACGCATTCAAACTTCATAAATCTAAGTAGGAAGAAGTCAAAAAACTCCAGGGCCGAGCTTGTGATAAGCGGGGAAGCCAAGAGCTCGGTTAATTCCAGGTCTTCGAGGTTTAAATACTCAGACGGGGAAAGCTCAAAGTCTATCGCATCTTCTTCAAGCGCCCTACTCTCTTTAGTATCCGTAATAGTGATATAGCCCTCATCACCGGATTTTTCGACAAGTATCCCAAGAGCTACTCCGTTTCGATCCAACATTCTGGCTGCAAGATATTGGTCTATCTCTGATATATGTATTTTGTCCACGCGCTCATCAATACTCAAGGTGTGAATATAATATCTGGATAGGTGTTTAAAGAAAATGTTTCCGGGTAATTGGAATTGCAAACAATGAGACCCCTATCCCCTTCCGGAATCTCATTGTTCACATTTTAACTTCTCTTAAAGCCCTCTACCTTCTTACCTGAGTGTTAAAAGAATTGTTACCCCTATTCCTCATCGTGCCCTGGCTGCTCTTAAAACTCTTATTGACGTTTCTATTTGTCACATTGCGGGTGGTCGTGGTTTTTGAGCTATTTTTCTTAGAAGTTTTCTTATACGAATTAACTTTATTTGTGTTTTTCCTATTCACCTGTTGATTTGTTTTGTTCGCGCTAAAGCTCTTTTGATGCCTCTGTGCTTTATTAACATTTGGTTTCTTTGTTTTGTAAACGGTCTGGCTTTTTTTAGACTTAGCTGGTGTTAAACTCTTGTTTGAAGTCTTATAGGGTTTCCGATTATTATTAACGTTCTGCGCGTTATAATTCCTCGGGCTCACTAAATTTTTATTAGACTTACCGCTGAGCTTATTCTCTTTTGGCTTGTACTTATACTGAGATTGATTCGGGCTTCTTTGTACCTGGGTTTTATGACCCGTATTTTTATTTAACTGTGAGCGCTTGGGGCTTTGGTACTGTGTTGAGATTTTATTCCTGTTTATCTGTTTGTGATTTTTTGCGGGAGATAAATGAGACTTAGATTTATTGGACTGACTCTTGGGAGTGTATTTTTGAGCGGTGCCTTTTTGATAACCTTCTCTGCCGTTAAAGTCGCTGCTTAAATTCCTTGCGCCTCTATTAACGACCGTATCTGTATTGGATTTGTTTATTCCCTTCTTTTCCAAATGCTCGCGACTTCCAGACTTGAAACTTTCACTTCCGTTGTATCTCTTTGAAATATTTGTCGGCTTCTCGTAGCCCTTCTTCACTACCTTGGGGCGGTAGGTGTTGTATTGGCTGCCTCTTAGCTCGTTTACATTTCCCTTACCCCTAACCTGGACCAAATCGCGGTCCACCACATTGACCCGCTTTATCTTTTTACCGGAGCGGTGCTCGACAACATGTCTGTCGGGTCCTTTGTAAACGTTTCGGTTATTGATCACCGTAACGTTATTTATGTTTTTGGTGTTTTTGTAGACAACAGTGTTATGGGACCCTTCAATGGCCACAAGCTTTGCATTCTTTCGTGAAAAGTGCTCGTAGGGAACATAGACGCTATGCTTTGCATGATCATAGTAATGGTGTTTTCTGTGGTGTTTTCTGTGGTGCTTTTTATGATGCTTATGCCCTCCGTAATAGTAGGGTTTATAGTAGTTATAGCCGCCATAATAGCTGGGCTGATAATATCCGTATCCGCCTATAGAGATGCCTATCTCCAGGAAGAAATTCCTATCGGGCGGGCGGGGAGACCAGCCTATATATCCCGGGCTGTCGTACCACTCGACATACGCGGGGGCCCAATCTACACCGGGAATCCATACCCAGCCGTAATAGTCATCCGGAACCCACCTTCCGTAGTGGTATGTGGCCCATCCCCAGGGCTCATCCGACACCCATATCCAGCCTTC
>DEIM01000003.1 GCA_002352485.1 Candidatus Dadabacteria bacterium UBA2774 | reverse complement strand
TGAATCAGCTAAATCCCTAAATCCAGGACAAAAATATCTGAGGGGGCTGTATTCCGGAGGCACTCTTTGCTATGAAGCGCAGCAGGTGCTCGGCCCTATTGTGGGTGATATATATTCAAACGCCCCGCTTAATAAGGATTTCAAACTGAAAGATTCGAACAGAAGCGAGCGGAACTCCTGTATCGATTTAGGCGAAGAGGAATTTACTGTGGGGCGGCCCCACCCGATGATAGACGCGACCCTTCGGAGCGAGAGGCTTTTAAGCGAAGCGTCTAAAGCAAGCGTGGGCGTCATACTTTTTGACATAGTTTTAGGGCACGTTGCAAGCCCCGACCCCGCAGGCGATCTGTTGCCCGCAATCGTAGAGGCCAAAAAGCGCGCGAAAAAGAAGGGGCGGAACCTGGTGTTTGTGTCCCACGTGTGTGGCACAGAGAATGATCCTCAGATTTTAGAGGAGCAGGTAGAAAAACTTCGAAACGAGGGTGTCTTGGTTTTTCCGACTAACGCTATGGCTTCTAAGGCTTCAGGGCTTATAACGAGTAGAGAGGAAATATAAAAACATGCAGGAAAAACAAAAATCCGCAGTCGTAGCATTCGGTGGTAACGCTCTTATGGGAGAAGACGGCAACAGTACCTATAAGGAGCAGATGGTTAAAACAGACATAATGTGCACGAAGCTCCTCACGCTATTTAATATGGGTTACAGGATTTTGATAACCCACGGAAACGGTCCTCAGGTCGGAAACTTCCTGATGCAGCAGGAGTGTCTGGCTGAGAATGTACCCCCTATGCCCCTTGACGCCTGTAACGCTATGACGCAGGGGCAGATCGGCTACATGATCGAGCAGCGGCTCAGAAATACTTTCACAAAGAATAAAATAGATAAACCTATAATTGTATTCATCACACAGGTTGTCGTCGCAAAGGACGACCCCGCGTTTAATAACCCTACAAAGTTTATTGGTCCTTTTTTCAATAAAGAGCAAAGCGATAAGCTGAGTAGAGACGAAGGCTGGCTCATGAGAGAAGACTCGGGAAGAGGTTTCAGGCGTATTGTGGCCTCTCCGAAACCCCTCGATATTATAGAGAAAAAGGAAATCGCGGAGATGTCAGATAAAGATTTTGTCGTTATAGCGTGCGGTGGGGGAGGAATCCCCGTACTGAGGGATGAGAAAAACATGCTTAAGGGCGTGCCTGCCGTGATTGATAAAGACTTTGCTGCAGAGAGGATAGGCAGCTACATAGGCGCCGAGCTTTTACTATTGATCACCCCGGTTGACCGGGTAGCAATAAATTTCGGCAAACCCGAGCAAAAGTTTATATCGCAGATGACCATGCAGGAGGCACAGCAGTATCTAAAGGAAGGACATTTCCCGCCCGGAAGTATGGGGCCTAAGATGCAGGCTGCTATTGAGTTCTTACAGGCCGGAGGAAAAAAAGCAATCATAACATCGCTTGATTGTATAGAATCTGCGATTAAAGGAGAAGGCGGAACTCAAATTATAAATAGTCACTGAAATTTGAGCATTTTTTAGAACCGTGCAATAGCGAGAATATGTTGAATTTAGATCGTATTTATTTTAAGATGGAAACGAGGGGTTTTTCGTTTATGGGAAAGATTGAAAATAAGTTTTTAGCATTGTAATCATGGCAAAAACGGACTCCTTGATCAGATAAAGGAGTACCAATAAACTAACCTTAGGAGGTGCGTATCATGGCAGTAGACAGAATAAAGGCCGACAGGCCCGAAAACGGTAAAGCTTTAGTGAATTATGAGGAGAAACTTTTTCCGGATCACCAGGCGAATGAGGGTGAAAAGGCTCTTTTCCTTATCCACTCAGTTCCGTATGAAGGATCGGTGGCAGGTATCAATATGCTTACGGCTATCAGAACAAAGAGGAAAGGCTATGATACAAAAGTCCTTTTCTACGGTCCTGCATCCGCTATACCGGTTTACAGGGGATGGCCTAACGTAGGGGACGACGGTTACGGGGCAGGCATACAGCTCTACCCTAACCTTGTTAACAGAATGCTTCAGGAAGGTATTACGGTATATGCGTGCCGTTTCTCGGCAGCAGCGCTTTTGGGTATGAATGAATCTAGCTTCATAGAGGGCGTAGTGCCGATACATCCGACCGATATTCTGGACATAGTTATTGAGCATCATAGGGCAGGAGCGATGATGTTTAATACTTGGACGATGTAATTTAGTCCTAAGTCATATAGCTTTATAGTATTAAAAGTTTGGAGCATTGTTTTACCGGTCGAGCATTAACAGGCCAATATGTGGTTCTTTACCTAAATAATTTTACAGGGGGCACAAGATGGACTCGACTACCCTTAAAGTAGAGTTGCAAAGTCTGGGCCTTAGGCTTCCGGATACAAAAGGTATAAGGAGCGGGGGTGCTGGACCCACGGGCGGGATTCACCTGAAAATCCTTCCCGACGGTGAGGCGAATATCCCGGTGATGGGTGATTTTGTTAAATCATCGCCTTATCACCTGGACGAGATAAACGGAGAGTACTGGATATTCAAGGACGATGTGGCCATGGCTCAGGTAGAGCCTATGGGAAATGCAAAGTTCACCGAGCACAAGACTTCGATCGGAGTATCGATGCAGAAAATCGGGATTCTCCATTGTCCTACCACTTTTGCGACTACACTGCTTCAGACCTGCGATTTCTGGCGCGATGAGAGAAGGTGTCAGTTCTGCGGCATTGAGCTTACGCTTAAAAACCGCAGCACTGTAGGGTTTAAGAACGCTAAGAGCTTAGTCGAGACTATTCAGCTGGCAAAGGAGCTTGACGGCATCACAAATGTAGTATTTACGTCCGGTGTCGCTCCCGATGAGGAAAAGGCTTTAGAAAAATATGCTGAAATTTGCTCTCAGGTAAAGAATGAAACGGGGCTCCCCATACAACTGCAGATAATCCCCCCTGAAGACTTCTCGTGGTTTCAAAAATTGAAAGATTCGGGTGTCGATGCGGTTGGCATACACATCGAGACCTTTGACCCGGTAGTGTTTGAGCGTGTAACTCCCGGGAAAGCGAAGATCGGCTTTAATAGATATGTTGAATCGTGGAAAGAAGCTGTGAGAGTTTTCGGGAGGTGGCAGGTAAGTACTTACGTACTCGTGGGCATGGGCGAGGAGCTGCAAACAGTGATAGACGGCGCTCAGTTATGCGCCGAGATAGGTGTGTACCCCTTTATAGTGCCGTTCAGACCTGTTGCCGGGACACCGATGGAGAATGTGAAACCGCCGAGTCCCGAAACCATGGAGTACGTATATAGGGAAGTCGCTAAGGTAATGTCCGCATATGAAGACCCGGCCAAGAGCAGTCTTGCCGGGTGCGTGAGCTGCGGGGAATGCTCGGCGCTGCCGGATTTTGAGGAAGCGGCCCGGAGGGAGAATGTGAAGTTCAAGAAGTTAATTAAGCCTATTAAGATTAAGGTGAGTTAACTCCATTTCATGTAAAAGGTGGTTTTAAATGGCTCAAGAAAATCTACGAATAATAGTTATAGGCGGGGGCGCAGGGGGAATATCCGCAGCGTCTACTTCAAAGGGGCTTTTGCCTGACGCCTCTATTACGCTCTTTACGGAGTTTGAGGACGTAGCTTACAGCCCGTGCGGTATACCATTTGTATTGGGGAAGGAAATCCCGAACTTCGACAATTTGTTCCTTCAGACAGCGGAGCATTATGCGAAGATTGGTATTGACCTGAGGCTCCAGACCAAGGTAACGGGCATTAACCTTGAAGACCGTACTGTGAGCGTAGGCTCTGAGGCGTTTGAGTGGGACCGGCTGGTTATCGCTACGGGGTTTGAGTACGACGAGCCCGACATACCCGGAATAGATTTAGACGGCATAAAATATGTAAAGAACATCAGGCGCGCAATGGAGTTCGACAAAGAGCTTGAGACCATGAAAAAAGCAGTAGTCGTATGCGCTACCCCGCTTGGAATTGAGATGGCCGGTAATCTGGCGCATAGGGGGCTTGAGACTCACTTGATCGACGAAGGCGGATGGCTTATGTCCGAGGTTGCAGACCCCGACATAATGGAGCCGGTAAAAGAATCGCTGGAGAAGATGGGAGCGCAAATGCACTTTGGCACAAAGGTGCTCGAGTTTAAAGGAGAGGGCGGAAAAGTTAAGAGTGTTGTCACCTCAGAGGGTGAGATAGAGTGCGACGTGGTTGTTATAGCAGCGCATAAGAAACCCAATAACCACCTGTCCAGTGAAGCCGGGATCGAGCTTGGAGCAACGGGCGGGATCTTAGTGGACGACCATATGAAGACTTCTGTGGATAACGTCTTCGCCGCGGGCGACTGCACGGAGATTGTTCATGGTGTAACGGATATTCCGATTCAGGGGCTTTCCGGGAGCCACGCATATTCACAGGGACGAATTGCCGGGGCGAACGCGGCAGGGGACGACCGTGCCTATGATCCCGTATTTATCCCTTGGGGCATGGTAGGCGGGCAGGTTCAGATAGGCGGCGTGTCTTTAGGTGAGACGCTTCATAAAGCGCTTGGGATACCGCACGTTGTGGCGTTCTCGATGGGCATATCGAGGGCGAGATACTACCCCGGAGTAACCAGTATGAGGGTGAAGCTGATCGCTGACCCGGCTACGCACAAGGTACTCGGCGCACAGATGGCAGGAGGGGAAGGCATAAAAGAAAGGGCTGATTTCCTTGCCTTTGTAATAAAAAGGGGCGTTACGCTAGATGAGCTCGCTTGGATGGAGAACGTCTACTCGCCTCCAATTGGAGCGCTTATGGAGCCTATAGCGCTTGCGGCACAGGCGGGACTGAGAGAGCTTTCAAAATAGGCTTACTTACATAAAGCACGTGAAATAATGACTCGGTGCAGGAGATAATGAAATGGCATTCGGACACTGGTTGAGAAAAAACGCTGAAAAACACCTGCAGGAAGCGGCGGCGGACGATCTGATATCCCGCTATCCTAAGTCCTGTGAAAAGCCCTACAGGGAAAAAGGCTTAGACCACTTTTTCTGGCGGAGTATCTTTGTGCCCGTGTACCTTGCGATACCCTGGAGCATCCGCAAGAAAATCATTCTCGCTACGTCCTACCCCGGGGGAAAGCGCCCGCACTGGAAAAAATTTGATTGAAATAAAAAACTCCATAGTCTGAGGTCATTACAAATAAATAAAGCAATATGACGAATGTTTTTGCTCTCAAATGAATACCCAAGTAAAAATAAAATCCATTGAACTAGAAGCTTTGACAATAGGGAATAAGGTCCTTAAAACAATAGAGGACTCGGGGAATTCTCTAAAGGTTCAAGGAGTATTCGATCATGCCCTATATCTTCAGAGCCTCAGCGGCAAGCTCCTTAAAATTATAAGGGATAAGGGATTCCTGGGCTCGGCGTCGATACTTGTAGAGGGCACGGAGGAAGTGAGCTTTAGGTCGGCTGAAATATTAGAAGGTGCGAAAGTTAAATTTGAAGATCATGCGCTACTGGCTCAAGACCTTGTTTTAACCATTAACCTTGAAAACGCTTCAGTATTTGAGCATGTGGGGGTTCCCGACCCGGCACACCTATTGAGTGTAGAAGAAATAAATTTAAACCTGAGGATCCTAAAAGACATTATATATACAGCTCCTTCGAGGGAGGGTCTTGTGCCGCTGCTTGAGAACGTGGAGAAGTACGGACCCCTTGAAGTTTTCGTAAAGGAGCAGAAGCCTACTATATCCGAGAAAGCGCGGCCTTTTATAGATAAACTCATGTGGGGAATTTTCAGCGGTGATACTCAAGCAATAATTAAAAGCGCTGGGGAAGTTCTGGGACTTGGTCCGGGACTCACTCCATCGTGTGATGATTTCCTGGCAGGGCTTCTTATGAGCATAAATACCGCAGGGGCTTCTATATTCCGGAGTGAGCCTGAAACTGTCAGTTTCTTTGATAAATTTTCGAGCAAGATTTCGGATCTAGCAAAAGACAAAACCACTATTTACAGCCAGAGCTTAATAGAAGAGGCCGCAGTAGGAGAAGGTCCTGAAAACGCGCTTGATGTAATACTCTCAATAGTTACGAAAAGCCCCGAGCAGGTGGCCGAGATGTCAAAAAAATTGATATCAGTGGGGGCGACTTCAGGGGCAGATATATCAATAGGCATTTATTACGGGATCAGGTTTCTTACCTCGAGAATAGAGATGAAGGAGCTCTTGGAATTTGAATAAGATTGCGCTACTGACATATTCGACAAAGCCAAGGGGCGGAGTTGCCCATACGCTTTCACTTGCCGAGAGCCTGCAGGAGCTTGGCCAGGACGTGCACGTTTACGCCCTCGCTACGGGAAAGGATTTCTTCCGCCAGGTGAAAGTGCCCTACACCTTAATCCCATGCCCTGATACCGATTACACAAGTATGGATGAGAAGGTGAAGAGCTACATTGATATCTACACGGGCTACCTGAGTCAAGTTGCGGATGAGTTCGAGCT
>DEIM01000175.1 GCA_002352485.1 Candidatus Dadabacteria bacterium UBA2774 | reverse complement strand
GGAGGTATCGGGCTCCTGCCCTCTAGCTGAGGGTCTGTATCGTGGATCGCGTCCCCGCCTTCGGGGATCGGCTCTGGGAATGTAAACACGATTGCCGAGCGGTGCTCCATGCCTGAGGTCATGCTCACTTTCACTCCGTCAATCTCCTTAATCTCCTCTGAAATTCTGGATACGATCCTGATGTTCTCATCTGTAGGGATCCTTCCTGCCCTTCGGTCCGTCACGATCGGCGTATCACCTTCGTATTTTACTGTAGCGAAATTCCCTCTTATTGCCAGGTCGTTCGGGCTCAGATGAAGCCCGAGTCCGAGCGCCTCTAACACCCCTCTTCCAATTTCATATTTAAGCGGGTCATAACCGAATAGCCCCAGGTGCGCCGCGCCGCTTCCGGGCGTAATGCCCACTGCGACAGGCGTGTGGTGGCCTGTAGAGCCTTCTCTTGCCAACTTGTCCATATTAGGCGTATTTGCCGCCTCAAGCTCCGTCACTCCTCCCTGAGGGAGTCCCCCTACCCCGTCCAGTACACAGAGCACTATTTTCGTGTCGTTTGGTTGCTGTAACTTCTTTATTATTTCCTGCATTTCACCCCTCGTGTACGTGTTACAAACATTCTCCCCGACTTTTCCGGGGAATCAAGTTACGGCTCGTTTAACTCGACTTCCATACCGTCGTATGCGGGCACAATACCATCCGGAAGCTCGCTCTTTAGTTTATCATATTCAAGCTCATGACCCATGTGTGTCAAGACCGTAAGCCTTGGATTTAATTCTCCCACAGTCATGACGGCCTCTTCTACATTCAGGTGCGCCTCATGAGGTCTATATCTGAGCGCACTTATGATCAAAAGCTCGAGTCCCTGGAGCTTGTCCATGGATTCAGAAGGAATACCGCTGCAGTCTGTGAGGTATGCCATATTGCCGATCCTGTATCCGTATATCAGCCAGTCTGCGTGGTAAATCTCCACAGGAATCACACTGGCGTCACCGATACCGAATTCACCGTTTATGATATTTAGCTCTAACTTTGGCTTCCCACCGGCTGATCTTACTCCATCGAATATATATTTGAAATTATTTTCAATATTTGCAAGGGTTTGAGTGTTCCCGAAGCATGGAATCACCATATTATTCATAAAATTATAAGTCCTAAGCTCGTCTATACCATGGGTATGGTCTGCGTGGGAATGAGTATAAAGCACTGCATCAAGCTTCGTAATGCTGTGCCTTAGAGCCTGGAACCTTAAGTCTGTCGAGGTATCTATTAATATATTCTTGCCCTGGGTTTCCACATATAAAGAGCAGCGAGTCCTTTTGTTTTTTGGGTTTTCAGACGTGCAAACCGGGCAAGTGCAGCCTATTATAGGTACCCCTGTTGAAGTCGCGCAGCCAAGAACAATTACTCTCATCAGGAGAAATTTAGCATTATCTTTGGTTTATTTCAAAAAAAATAGACCCTGCAAAACCTCAGGAGACATGGTAAAATGTTAAAGTAAATTATAAAAAACAGTTTACAAACGACCACAAACCTAATATAATTATATTCCTAAGACGATGAGGATGACATCTACTATACCGCTGATAGTTTTATTTTTGCTACTATTATTCGCCTCGTTCGCGCCTTCTCACGCCGAAGACAGGGGTGAAAAGCTCTACACAGAGACCTTTACGCTCTACAAGTCTCTGGCCGTAGACCCTGACAAAGTTCAGAATAAAGAGATTTGGCAAACAATAGCAAGGGCTTTCTACAGCATTTACAAAAATCACCCTTCAAGCTCAAAGGCTCCTAATTCTTTATTTCTATCCGGCAAAATGTATGAGGAAATGGGAGAGCGTTTCAACTCACAGGACGATCTCGATACAGCAGTCGAATATTCGAGACTGTTCGTCAGGGTATATCCCGACAACCGCCTTGCAGACGACGCCCAGCTGAGAGTAGCGCGTATAGTGGAAAAACGCAGTAAACGCGACGCTTACACTGAATACGAAAAAGTGGTTGATGATTTTCCAAACGGCGACATGAAAAATATCGCGGGTCACAAGCTCAAAGACCTAGCTCCATTTAAGCCCTCAACAAAGACCGTATCAAAGCCAGCAAGTAACTCGGGACTCGTGAAAGTAAGCCAGATACGCCATTGGTCCACTAATGATTTTACGAGAGTAGTTATTCACGTTGATAAAGAAATGCCCTTTACCTCCAGGTTCCTTAAAGCCGACCCGAAAAACGGGAAACCCCCAAGACTCTTTGTAGATATTAAGGGCACGAATGTCGACAAGAACCTGTATGTAGAGCCTATAAAAAACGGACTACTTGAGGAAATTAAGTTCGCCCGCAATACCCGCAACCAGGTAAGGGTTGTACTCTATATCAACAGCTTTGAGGACTACAAAGTGTTTGCTCTCCAGGACCCCTTCAGGATAGTCATGGACATACACGGTAGCGGCGCAGGCAAAGGGAAATACTACGCAAAAGAAAAGGATAGCGGTGATTATAAGTATGAGTCGGGCCTTCCCGAGGACAATGTGTCGTCCCTCTCAGAAGCGCTTGGGCTTAAGATCAGGACCGTGGTCATAGACGCAGGGCACGGCGGGCATGATCCCGGAGCCATTGGTCACACAGGGCTCAAAGAAAAAGACGTAACTCTGAAAATCGCAAAAACCCTTAAAGCCAAACTGGATAAGGACGGGAAGAAGTTCGGTATCACAAAAGTCCATTTAACCAGGGGTACGGATAAATTCATACCTCTTGAGGAAAGGACCGGTATAGCTAAAAAACTCGGCGCCGATCTATTTATCTCGATACACGCTAACGCCGCACGCAACAAAAACGCTTACGGTACAGAAACTTATATCTTGAGCTTCACGAACGACCAGCGCTCTCTTGCAGTGGCCGCTCGTGAGAACGCTACCACCAGAATATCCAGAAGCGATATGGATAACGTGCTTAAGAAATACCTCCTGAGCGCAAAAATAAATGAGTCCGAAAAACTCGCAAGCTATGTCCAGGGCTCGGTAATTACAAACCTATCACGCAAATATAAACCCGTTAAGAATAAAGGGGTGAAAAAGGCTCCTTTCATCGTCCTCTTAGGCGCGGACATTCCCTCAATCCTGGTCGAGACCTCCTTTATAACCAACCCGACCGAAGAGAAAAGACTGAAATCAAACGGTTATATTGACGATCTAGCCGATGGCATCTTCACAGGCATCAAACGCTACTCGACCGAAGTCCAAACTGCCTCGGTACATTAATAAGCTATCATTCCATCACTTAAGCACCCAACCAATACCCTTTCACTCTGAGCTTGTCGAAGAGTGTACAGTTTCCGACATACATAAATAGCATTAAGAAAATGAAGCATGGAAACGTTAAAAACCTTATACGGGGTGTGGGTGGAATTATAAGGATCATACAACTACCATGATTTATTTTTAGCGTCATTTATGTCCAGTCGGTGATTTTTGTAATCTTTTAGTAATTCACACTTCGTGTGTGATCATACAAAAGAAGTAATAATATGATTTCATATAAACGATCCTGTTAGACATCAACCTGCTTTTAAGCATATATCTCACTACCATGATGAATTATATTCTCACACGTTACATGTTATTATTCATTCCAATTATACTAAACATATGAGACCAATAAGCGCTACCAAGTTACTTGAAGGAACTTCATGAATAAGAACCAGGAAATTGCACTTATATTCGAGCGCATCTCCAACATGCTTAGCGTGCTGGACGAAAATCCGTTTAAAATACGCGCTTACAAAAAAGCAGCGCTAAATATATCCGAGCTCGGTGAAGACATAGTGGAAAGAGCCGAGCAAGATGGCCTGACCTCGATTCCGGGGGTCGGAAAAGATCTAGCGGCCAAGGTTAAGGAATATATAGACACTGGCAAAATCACAGAGTACGAGAAGCTCTCAAAGACCGTACCGCTTGAATTAATCGAGCTTTTGAGAATCCAGGGACTAGGCCCCAAGACCCTCTCATTACTTTTCAAAGAGCTCAAGGTGAGATCGCTTTCAGACCTAGAAAAAGTACTCGACGGAGACGAAATATTAGAGTTTAGAGGCCTGGCCGAAAAAAAGATTAAGGACATAAAGAAAGGAATCTCGATTTTTAAGGAGAGTAAAGAAAGAACGCTGCTCGGAGTTGCACTTCCTATTTCAGAGCTGATAATAAATGCTATTGAAAATATCCCGGGCACTGAAGGCACCGTGGTCGCGGGCTCGCTCAGAAGGTTCAGAGAAACTGTACGGGATATAGATATTCTGACAATGTCCGATAACACAGAGGAAACGGTAAAAGAGTTTACCCAGATGCCATTTGTAAAGGACGTACTGGCCTCCGGGAGCACCAAAGGGAGCGTTATCGCGGGTGACAGCCTTAATGCCGGCATACAGGTGGATCTCCGGGTCGTAGGGCCCGAATCTTACGGCGCAGCGCTTCAGTATTTCTCGGGCTCAAAAGCCCACAATGTAAGAGTCAGGTCCCTAGCCACAAAGAAAGGGCTCAAGATAAACGAATACGGCGTGTACAAGGGAGACAAGAAAGTAGCCGGCGAGACTGAGCACGAGGTATATGAATCCCTCGGCCTCCCTTTCATCCCGCCCGAGCTCCGAGAGGACCGAGGGGAGATTGAAGCAGCCCTAGAGAATACGCTTCCCGATCTGATTGAGCTTAGCGATATAAAAGGCGACCTCCACACGCACACCACCTGGAGCGACGGAAAAGCAACCATAAAAGAGATGGCCGAGAGCGCTAAAAAGCTCGGATACAGCTATATCGCAATCACAGACCACTCGCCTTCTTCTGTAATTGCAAACGGTCTTTCGCTCAAGAGACTTGCTCTAAAGAAGAAGGAGCTTGAGGAAGCTGACAAAAAAATAAAGGGGATCAAGATACTTATGGGTACCGAGGTCGATATAAAGCCCGACGGTACGCTCGACTATCCGGATAAGGTGCTTAAGGAGCTTGACGTCGTTATAGCCTCTGTACACAGCGGTTTTAAAATGGATATTGAGACAATGACTGAGCGCATTCTGAGCGCTGTAAGAAACCCTTACGTACACGCGATCGGCCATCCGACAGGTAGGCTCATAAATGAGCGAGACCCCTACGAGGTCGATATCGACAGACTCATAGAAGCCGCGCTCGAGCACGGAAAGGCGCTTGAGGTAAACGGTTCTTACCCTAGACTAGATTTAAAAGACCTCCATGTTAGAAAGGCTGTGGAGGCAGGTGTTAAAATTATAATCTCTACCGACGCCCACCGCACCGAGCAGCTTCTTCAGATGAAGCTCGGAGTAGGCACTGCCAGAAGGGGCTGGGTGGAGAAAGATTCCGTTCTCAATACACTAGAAACTAAAGAGCTGTTGGAATGGCTCTCGATGTACAGATGATCCGATATAGATTGTAAACATTAGGAAATCCTATGACTTCAGCAAACAAATTATCAAAAAAAGAAACGGTACGGAAAATAGAAGAGCTTTCAAGGGAGCTTGAGCGCCACAATAATCTTTATTATGTGAAGAACAACCCCGAGATTTCTGACTCGGAGTTTGACTCAATGTTAAACGAGCTTAAGCATCTGGAGGCACAATACCCGGAGCTGATAAAACCCGACTCCCCCACTCAGCGCGTCGGAGGCACTGTCGCCGAGGGATTCAAATCCATAACACACGCTGTTCCCATGATGAGTATAGACAATATTTCGGATGAGGAAGGGGCATTTGAATTCAATAAAAGGGTGAAGAAAATCCTGGGGCTTGATAATGATGTCATCGACTATGTGGCCGAGCCTAAATTTGACGGCGTCTCAGCCTCACTAACCTATGAGAACGGACTGTTCACAAGGGGCGCTACACGAGGGAACGGCACAGTAGGCGAAGACGTTACCGCAAACCTCAGGACTATAAATACCATCCCGCTTAGGTTAGGCGGAGACGGAGGAGTACCCAAGCTTATAGAGATCAGGGGAGAGGTGCTCTATCCTTTAGAATCCTTCAAGAAGCTCAATAACGAGCTTGCCGAGCAGGGTGAGCCTCTATTCGCTAACCCCAGGAACGCCGCCTCAGGAGCCATCAGACAGCTGGATTCCGCAATCACTGCCACAAGACCACTCGATTTTTATTCCTGGGGCATAGGCGCTGTAAAAGGGTACGAGATAAACACAGAATGGGACATCGTGGAATCTCTCCGCACATGGGGCTTTAAGGTCGAAGACCGCATCATGCAATGTACAGGAATAGAAGAGGCCGTCTCTTATCAAAAAGAGATCGAGTCCGTAAGAGACAATCTGCCCTATGAGGCGGATGGTATAGTGATAAAAGTAAACAGTAAGAACTATCAAAGAGAGCTAGGAGCAACAGCAAAACACCCGCGTTGGAACATAGCGTACAAGTTCAAGCCGCGCCAGGCCACAACGACAATAAACGATGTCACGATACAAGTCGGACGGGTCGGGCTTCTCACTCCTGTAGCCGAGCTCGAGCCTGTAAAAATTTCGGGGATTACTATCCGGCGCGCGTCCCTTCACACAATGGACATAATAAACGAAAGAGACATACGCATAGGCGACACGGTTCTCGTTCAAAGAGCAGGAGACGTCATACCCGAGGTTGTGATGCCAATTAAGGAAAAAAGGAGTGGGGAAGAGAAAAAGATCGTTATGCCCGATACCTGCCCTTCATGCGGGACTCCGGTCGAAAAAGAGGGCTCATACTTTTACTGCCCCAACATTGCCTGTACAGCCCAGCTAAAGGGGCGCATCACCCACCTTGCCTCGCGCAGGGCTTTTGACATCGAGGGACTCGGGGAAAAGATTGTGGAGCAGCTTATGCAGGTAGGTCTCGTAAAGGATATGGGAGATATTTTCTATCTAAAGAAAGAAGACCTGCTGCCGCTTGAAAGGTTCGCTGAGAAATCTGCCGAGAACCTTGAGAAGGAGATAGAAAAAGCTAAGTCCGTAACGTTTGAGCGCTTCATAAACGCCCTGAGCATCCGCCACGTCGGGGAGCGTACGGCTCAGATCCTGGCACAGAATTACCACAATATAACTGTATTAATGGACGCGACCAGAGAGGAGCTTATCTCTATACACACTATAGGCTCTGAGATAGCTGAGAGTGTCGCTCACTTTTTTGAGAATGAGAAAAATAGAGAATTGACACAAAAAATGCTCAACTCCGGAATCAGCATAAATTACCCTGAAAGTACCCGGGAGAGTGATGAGTTAAACGGACAGGCTTTCGTATTCACGGGGGGGCTCGAATCACTCAGCAGAGACGAAGCTGCGCAGCTGGTCGAAAACCATGGAGGACGCACGACCTCATCGGTGACAAAAAAAACAAGCTATGTGGTCGTAGGAAAAGACCCGGGCTCAAAGTACGAAAAAGCAAGGTCTCTCGGGATCGAGATTCTCACTGAAGATGAATTTAAAAAACTAATAGAATCAAGTAAATAATTCGTTCTACATTCTTATCTAAATATATCGTCATAGCGAGCAAAGCGAAGCAATCCCATTCCTATTGTCATCCCGGCCTACGAGCCTGGATCTCATCTTTTTCTTTTGCTTTTTTTCTTCTCCTCCCCCCATTGTGGGGGAGGACTAAAGGTAGGGGGGGCATCCTACCTAGAGGCCTTCTAAGGACTCAATACTTTACAACCATAACGTTTATTCTGTAGAATAGGGGCTATGAAAAAATTAATCACAACTAGCTCAGCACCACTCGCAATAATGATTATTGGCATATTTACCCTAGCCCTCTCAGGATGTTTCGGTGAGAAATACAAAATCGAATCCCCCAAAATACACAGTGCCGAAGAAGTTTCAAATAGCTGCGCGCAAAGCCTGGGACTCGATGAGGAAGATAGAGAGCAGCTTGTCAAAGTTCTTAAAAATAACGGCAGTAAGCTAAACGACGAGTTTAAGCTCGAGGCCATGTTGATAATTACAGAATC
>DEIM01000176.1 GCA_002352485.1 Candidatus Dadabacteria bacterium UBA2774 | reverse complement strand
GGGGGAAGGATAAAGGATGGGGGTGAAACAACCCCGCTCACCCTGCTTGTCCCCCGAAGCCTTGGCGAAGGGGGAAAACCCCTCGAAGGGTGATTAGTTTCCGGCATGCAGAAACGATTTCGATCAAGTGAGGAATCGGTCTCTGTACCCAACGATGTAATCCGTAACTTTCTTGGCTAAATACTACCTACTGCCAAATTACGTTAAGAAAGTGAATTATGGAAGCGTTAAAAACTTCACACGGGGTGTGGGCGGAATTGTGAAGTTTCGCCTGATGAAGCTATTTCTAGTTATTTTATGTCCAGCCGGTGATTTTTGTAATCTTTTAGTAAATCACACTTCGTGTGTGATCACTCAAAAGAAGAATGTTGAACAATATTTAAATCACGCTGAAGGAAGGTCATAGCAATCTCAGCAACCAAGCAAACCCGTTCGTGCTGAGGCTCTCGCCTGTCTCGCCATAGCCTTCGGCGAAGGCGGAAAGTATGAACAGGTTTCCGGCATCCTGCATCATGTGTCGTGTATCATGAATCCTGCATCCTGATTATTGACTATCCCGGCTCGTGTTAATAACTATTAGTTGATCGTTGCTAATTGGAATCCTAGACTTTAAATACCTCACCTATTAAAATAGTTTTTAATGGATAAGGAGGATAAAGCACGGCTTCTTGAAATAGTTGATAGTGCTTCCCAGCATGCAAGAAGGATTTTTTATCTATATATAGGGTTCTTAACCTATTGCATACTTACTGTTGCAAGTACTACTGATAGGCAACTTGCACTTCCAGGTGAACAAGCTCTATTGCCTATACTGAATATAGGTGTCCCGTTGCAGGGCTTTTTTCTCTATGCTCCTCTCATAGCGATATTCCTCTTTGTATATTTTATGGTTTATCTCGTGCGTCTAAAAAGTCTCGTTGTTCTTTTGGGTAAAGACTTTAACAAACGTCTTCTTTTTCCCTGGATGTTCAACATAGCGGAAGATCCGGATAAAGAATACGGTGGCGTGGCTATTCTACAAAGATATATAACCAGTTTTTCTTTATGGTTTACGCTTCCAATAACACTATTTATCTTTGCAGGTAAATATGTAAAAAAGCATGAGGAATATTGGGCGTATGTTTTTGTCGCATTACCATTCATATCGATGTTAATTGTGTTTTGGTTTTGGAATAAGCTACGTGATTACGAATATGATGATCTCATAAAGTACGCAGCTTCCTCTATTTTAGTTTATATTACAGTTTTTTGGCTAGCCTTAATTCTGGTACCAAATATTAATGCTGGAAAAATAAAATGGGCAAACCTTGATCTTGAGAATGAAATTTTAGTTGTGGTTCCTGAAAAGGAAAAAGATTTTAAACAAGCTTATTGGGTTAATTTTAAAGATGTTAATATGAATGGTGCAAATTTATACAATAGTGTTCTAAAGCGCGCAAATTTCGATAATGCGAGCCTTCGATTTGCAGATTTATCTAGTTCAAACCTTCAGGGAGCTAACTTTAATTTGGCTGATCTTAGAGACTCCAAACTTGTGGCTGCTAATCTTCAGGATATTTATTCTAGAGAGACGAATCTAGAAGGTGCAGACCTATCATATGTAGATTTGAAGAATACAGATCTTTGGGCTGTGAATCTTGTTGGGGCTGATCTGCGAGGGGCTGATCTTCAGGAGACTACTTTTGGTGGAATCTTAATAGATGATAAAAATAATATAAAAAGTTCAGATCTTCGAGATGCACGGCTTGCTGGCGCTATGTTAAAGGGAACTAGTTTTAATTTTGCTGATTTAAAAAATTCTATGCTTGCGAGTGCAGATCTTGAGGATTCCGATCTTTCTGATACAAATCTTGAGGGGGCGTATCTAAGTAATGCGAATCTTAAGGGTGCTTATCTCTATAGTGCTATTTTAAAAGATGCTTATTTACGAGATACTAATCTCGATAATGCTATCCTACAAGGGGCAAACCTCGAAGGCGCTCTCCATGTTACGGTTTCACAACTTTGTCAATCTCAAACACTTTTTAATGCTAAAATGGATTCAGATATCTTAAGAGGTATCAAGGATAAAAAAACAGGATGTCCTGAATTGCTTAATAAGCCCGATTATTAGTATTGCCTTTTCTTAGTGCCTATTCGGGTCAATTTGCTGTTAATACCAATGTTGACTATCCCTCCATTCCAAATATAATTCTTAACCCGTAAACTGAAATAATTTTCCCTTAATTTATCGGAGGTTTTTTAAAACTTGGAAACAGTCGTTTTTTACGTATTCGCGGCCCTCGCTGTAGCAGGCGCAATCGTTGTGGTAACTCACAGTAACCCTGTTTACAGTGCCATTTCCCTTGTACTCACGCTTTTTTCCACGGCCGTCCTGTTTGTCCTCCTGCACGCCGATTTTGTGGCTGTCGTGCAGGTACTCGTATACGCGGGCGCTATCATGATCCTGTTCCTGTTCACAGTCATGTTCCTCAACATCCGCCCCGAAGCGTTCAAATTCGATTCCAAATACATGAAATTTAAGATAAGCGTTTTCATGGTTCTACTATTATTTGTAGGCTATTTCGCAAGCCTCGGGTTCAGCAGGGGGCTTAAGAGAAGTTACACCGAATCTGTAGACTTTGGCTCAGCTAAGGGCGTAGGCACTATGCTTTTCACAGATTATCTTCTTCCGTTCGAGCTAACTTCTGTTCTAATTGTCGCCGCCATCATTGGCGTCGTGGCTATAGCAAAGAGGAGGGACGGCTGAAGTGGCTATATCCATTGAGCATTATCTGGTACTTAGCGCAATTCTCTTTCTCATCGGCGCGTTCGGTGTAATAACGAGAAGGAATATACTTATCGTGCTCATGTGTCTTGAGCTCATGCTAAACGCCGCAAACCTCGCGTTCGTAGGTTTCTCACGGGCGCTTGACGATATGACGGGACATATATTCATGATTATGTCTCTTACTGTGGCGGCGGCAGAGGTGGCTGTAGGGCTTGCTCTAGTCGTAGCCATATACAAGCACAGAGAGACACTAAATATAGACGTATTAAAGCTTCTTAAAGGATAGATATGATTACCTGGATTATTTTAATTCCGCTCATCGGAGCCATATTCAACGGCCTCTTCTTCGCATCTGGCTTCTATAGGAAGGTGCTTGGGGGCGACGAGCATACAGAGCACAGCATTTCAGGCGTAATCGCCTCGGTAGCAGTACTAATATCCGCAATATTATCAACGGTATTATTCACAAGGTTATTGTCTATGGCCCCTGCCGACAGGCAGATCATAGAGACCTTATTTGTCTGGATACCCTCAGGTGAGTTTACGGTCAGCTTTGAGGTCCTCTTCGATACACTCTCGTGCGTCATGGCTCTCATCATCACCTGGATCGGGTTCCTTATTCATGTCTACTCAATCGGCTACATGCACGGCGACAAAGCCTACGCCAAATATTTCATGTATCTCAACATTTTCATCTTCTTCATGCTGACACTCGTTTTAGGAAACAACTTCCTGCTCATGTTCGTAGGTTGGGAAGGTGTAGGGCTCGCCTCTTATCTACTCATCGGTTTCTGGTTCAGCGACACGGAAAAAGCCTATGCCGGCAGAAAGGCTTTCATAGTAAACAGGATCGGTGATTTCGGCTTTATTCTCGGCATATTCCTCATATTCTTCCTGTTCGGCTCGGTCAATTATCAGGACGTATTCGCAAAAGCCCTCGACCCTTCGTTTATGACCGGAGTGTCCGGAGTTGCAATAACTACAGTCGCATTACTTCTCTTTATAGGAGCCGTCGGTAAGTCAGCTCAGTTCCCGCTCTACGTCTGGCTCCCTGACGCTATGGCTGGCCCGACTCCGGTAAGCGCGCTCATACACGCGGCCACCATGGTCACCGCGGGCGCATACATGATGTCACGCTGTAATGTGTTCTATTCTCAGTCCCCTACTGCCCAGATGATAGTCGTATCCATTGCGGCTTTTACCGCTATCCTAGCCGCCAGTATTGCGATTACCCAGAATGATATAAAGAAAGTCCTGGCCTATTCCACAGTCAGCCAGCTCGGCTATATGTTTATGGCAATAGGGGTCGGAGCCTACACTGCAGGTCTTTTCCACCTGGTAACGCACGCATTCTTTAAAGCACTATTGTTCTTAGGCTCAGGAAGCGTAATCCACGCAATGAGCGGCGAGCAGGATATTAGGAATATGGGCGGGCTCAGAAAATTTATTCCCATCACAGCCATCACATTTTTAATCGGTACTCTGGCTATTGCAGGCGTACCTTTCCTATCGGGATTCTTCAGTAAGGACGAGATACTGGCTTCCCTTTATCACGGCGGATACACAATCCATTGGATCATAGCACTGATCACAGTTGTCCTTACTGCGCTTTATATGATCAGGCTCTACGTTCTCACCTTCGAGGGTAAGTCCAGGATCACAAACGCTGTTAAAAATCATATACACGAATCCCCTGCCACGATGACTATCCCGCTGATAATTCTGGCCGTGCTCTCCATTTTCGGGGGCTATATCGGCGTGCCTGAGTTTATG
>DEIM01000140.1:5171-5479 GCA_002352485.1 Candidatus Dadabacteria bacterium UBA2774 | reverse complement strand
CGCGAGGACGGGGAGTGGGTGATCTTCCCCTACGCTGTGCATGAGCTGATCGCAAAAGGCAGGGCCGGTGTGGACGAGGCGGGGAATATATACGTAGACGGTCAGAAATTAGACGGTAGTGGGTTCCAATACCCGGGCTAATCTCATTTTTGTCTTGCCTTTGCCCAGTTATCTCTTAAAGTTGCTGTTCTATTGAAAACCGGTTTTCTGGGCTCTGAATCCACACTGTCAGGTGTGAAATACCCTAATCTCTCAAACTGATAATTCACTCCGGGCTTAGCTTCTTTTAAGCTTGGCTCAAGCTTTGC
>DEIM01000140.1:4495-5121 GCA_002352485.1 Candidatus Dadabacteria bacterium UBA2774 | reverse complement strand
GCGGATACCCAGTGCATAGTTGCTTTGACTTTCCTTCCGTCCGGGGCATTACCACCCTTGGTCTCGGGGTCATAAGTGCAGTGAAGCTCAGTAATATTTCCTTCATTGTCCTTGATAACGTCTGTACATGTTACGAAGTATGCGTAGCGTAGTCTGACTTCCCTTCCGGGAGCCAGTCTGAAGAATTTCTTGGGCGGGTCTTCCATAAAGTCGTCCCGTTCGATGTAAAGCTCTTTAGAGAACGGCACCTTTCTTGTTCCCATGCTCTCGTCCTCAGGGTTATTAATTGCGTCTATCTCCTCGGTGGTATCGTCAGGATAGTTTGTAATGACGACCTTTAGGGGGTTAAGCACTCCCATAACGCGCCGGGCAATCTTGTTTAAATCCTCCCTGACACTCTGTTCGAGGAGTGAAGCGTCGATTATGCTATCGTGTTTCGTAACGCCTATTTTGTCACAAAAATTTCTTATGGAAGCGGCTGTATAGCCCCTTCTTCTCAGTCCTGAGATTGTAGGCATTCTGGGATCTTGCCAACCCGTGACGTGCTTGTCTGCTACAAGCTGCATGAGCTTACGCTTACTTAGCACTGTGTAGTTAAGGTTAAGTCTCGCAAACTCGATCTGGCG
>DEIM01000140.1:0-4441 GCA_002352485.1 Candidatus Dadabacteria bacterium UBA2774 | reverse complement strand
GTGCATAGTGAATGTGTTATTTTTTCAATTGAGTCAGACTGGCCATGAGCGAAGTCATACATTGGATATATATTCCACTCATCCCCTGTTCTGTGATGGGTCTGTTTTAAAATTCTGTACATAACGGGGTCGCGCATATTCAAGTTGCCCGAAGTCATATCTACCTTAGCCCTGAGCACGTGCTCGCCATTACTGAATTCGCCCTCTTTCATGCGCTTGAATAGATCGAGGTTTTCCTCAGGACTCCTGTCTCTGTAAGGGCTCTCCTTCCCAGGCTCACTCAGTGTGCCTCTGTGCTGTCTTATTTCCTCGGCAGACAGGGAGTCTACATAAGCCTTTCCCCTTTCTATCAGCTTGATTGCATACTCAAAAAGCTGCCCGAAGTAGTCAGACGCATAATACAAGCGGTCATCCCAGTCATAACCGAGCCATTTTACGTCCTCGATTATTGACTCGACATATTCAGTGTCTTCCTTTACTGGGTTCGTATCGTCAAAGCGCAGGTTGCATGTGCCGCCGTACTCTCTGGCCGCACCGAAGTTAAGGCAGATGGACTTTGCATGCCCGATGTGGAGATAGCCGTTTGGCTCCGGGGGGAAGCGGGTTGCCACCCTACCCTCGTGCTTGCCGTTCTTTATGTCCTCTTCGATGATGGCCCTTATAAAATCGAGGCTCTTTTTTTCTGTTTCCTGTGTCATATTTATTCCTTCCCCGGCATCGCACTAATACGCTCGCCTCTGTCCCCATATATATTCCAACTTTGGGCTACCTTCAAAGTATCCACAATTATCCTCAGCATGGGATGAATATTATACAGATTTGTAGAGGGTGTGCTAATCCGGGTCATGGATTCCCGATAAAGACATTCGGGTATGACAACAAAAGGCTGACTGTAAAGGCTTGATAAAGATTGCCACAGTCGCTTCGCTTCCTCGCAATGACTGCCGTTGAGTTGACTTAGCTGTAAATCTGCAATTAAACTATTCTCTCATGTATTTTCCAGCGTACAGGCCTAGAAGGCTTAGAAAGAGTGCAGACATCAGGGAGCTTGTGTCAGAGACCAGGCTCTCAGTGAAGGACTTCATATACCCCATGTTCGTCATGCCGGGGAAGAACAAGAAGGTGCAGGTGAAGTCTATGCCCGGCATCTTCAAGCAGTCGATCGACAACATCATAAAAGAAATGAGAGAAGTGAGAAAGCTCGGGGTGAAGTCGGTACTGCTTTTCGGCATACCCGAGAAAAAGGACAAGATGGGCACACAGGGCTATCACGCGGAAGGAATAGTTCAGAAAGCGCTCCGTGAGATTAAGAAAAAAGTGCCGGATATGATTGTCGTCACAGACGTGTGTATGTGTGAGTACACGAACCACGGCCACTGCGGGATTATTAAGAACGGGGACGTGGATAATGACGAGACCGTGGAGTACTTGGCAAAGATGGCGCTCTCGCACGCAGAGGCAGGAGCTGACATTGTGGCCCCATCTGACATGATGGACGGCAGGGTCGGAGTAATAAGGGACGTGCTGGATGAAAGTGGTTTTGAGAACCTGCCTATTATGGCCTATTCCGCAAAGTACGCATCGGCGTTTTACGGCCCGTTCCGTGAAGCCGCCGAGTCGCCGCCAAAGTTCGGAGACAGAAGGAGTTATCAGATGGACCCCCCTAACGTGAGGGAAGCGATGAGGGAAATAGCGCTCGACATAGAGGAAGGCGCGGACATAGTTATGATAAAACCCGCGCTGCCATACTTGGACGTGATACGAGCAGCTAGGGATAAGTTCGATCACCCTCTTGCTGCGTATAACGTGAGTGGGGAGTATTCGATGGTAAAGGCCGCGGGCAAGCTAGGGTGGATTGAAGAGGAGCGTGTAATGATGGAATCGCTCATGAGCATAAAGCGCGCTGGGGCTGATATTATAATCACCTACTTTGCCAAAGAAGCGGCCAAATTATTAAATTCCGGAAAATAGATTGATAGACCATGGAACATCCAGCATATAAAGTAGTCGAGATAACGACAGTCACCGATGAAGAGCTCGAAAGGGTTATAAACGAGTGGGTGTCTCAAGGCTGGGTGCTTGAAGGCGTGCATTTCGCTATGAGGGAGTCTTCCAAAAGGCCCTCCATGGCTTTTGTGATTTTCGTAAGGAGCTCGGGAGCTGCGGTCACCGAGCTTGCATCGGAAAAATGAATTTTTTGACTATTCTGTAACTTCGAGATATTTCTGAATTTCGTTAAGGTCTTTTATGGTGTAGCCACGGCCTATAGATTCATTCTCCCCATCCCTGTCCAAGAGCAGTGCTTTAATACCGAGGCTCCTCGGGCTGTGAAAATCGTTATTCAAATTATCGCCTATATGCAGGCACTCGGAAGGGGTCACGTTTGCTCGATCAAGAGCTATACTGAATATCCGGGTTTCCGGTTTTGCAAATCCGGCTTCGCTGGAAATCACGAAATAGTCGAAGTGCCTGTTAATTGCAAAGTCCTTCATTACGTCGTATACCCTGGAGTCAAAATTTGAGATTATACCGAGCTTAAACCCCGCGGCCTTGAGCGCGCTCAGTGTTTCCTCGCTCTCCGGGAATAGCTCCCAGGCCTTACTCCTAAATACCTCGAATAGCTCGTCAAAATGAGCGTCAAACCCTTCGAACATGCCTACTTCATTGTATACGCTCTTAACTATAGCCTTCCAGTAGTCTTTTTCGAGACCCTTTCTTTCTTTTTCCGCAGCCCCGCCGAATGCCAGAGGCGGCGCAGAGCCAAAATACTTTGAGAAAGCTTTTTTAATTTGCTCCGGATTAGCGTTCTCCGCTCCGTGCTTACGGGCTACAGCTGCATAGGTATTGCCCAATCCCTCGCGGATGTAAAAGAGCGTGTCCGCAGCGTCAAAGAATATTGTTTTTATATGTCCGTTTTTCATATCAGTATCCCAAATTCGGCATAAGCCATTTCTCTACTTCTACTACAGTCATGCCCTTCCTTTTGGCATATTCCTCTACCTGATCTTTATTGATTTTATCTACGTGAAAATATTTTGACTCCGGGTGTGCGAAATAGAGCCCCGCCACAGAGCTAGGAGGGTAAATGGCAAATGACTCCGTGATCGATGCGCCTATATTGTTCTCAGCATCGAGTAAGTCCCAGAGAATAGCCTTCTCCGTATGATCAGGAGACGCGGGATAACCGGGCGCGGGTCTTATGCCCCTGTATTTCTCTTTTGTCAGCTCATCGTATGAGAGTTTTTCGTCCTTACCGTAGCCCCAGTTCTCTCTTGCTTTTTTGTGCATCATCTCCGCAAGCGCTTCGGCTACACGGTCACCCAGGGCCTGAACCATAATGGCTGTGTAGTCATCCCCTGAAGCTTTATATGATTCAGAAAACTCCTCTACCTCTTGTCCCGCTGTGACGACGAATCCGCCGATATAATCTGCCGCACCGCTGTCTTTAGGCGCTACAAAGTCCGCGAGCGAAAGGTATGTGCCCTCGCCTCTATCTTTTTGCTGGCGGAGAAAGTGGAATTTCTCAATAACCTGCTTACGGGTTTCATCGCTATATATTTCAATGTCGTCCCCCTCGCTGTTAGCGGGCCAGAACCCAAGAACAGCTTTGGGTTTGAAGCGCTTCTCAAGCACTATTTTCTTGAGCAGTTTTTGCGCATCGTTGAAAAGGCTCTTTGCCTGCTCGCCGCGCTCTTTGTGCTCTAGTATTTTCGGGTACGTGCCCTTGAGCTCCCATACCCAGAATAAAGGAGACCAGTCTATATAGGGAAGCACGTGCTCGATAGGTATATCGTCAATAACTTCAACGCCGAGTTTTGAAGGGGTATCTAGTTTAAGTTTATCCCAATCGGTTATTAAGCCCTTTGCTCTGGCGTCTTCTATCGTTAAGTAATTCGTTTTCTCTACTGATTTTAAGTGGAGCTTTCTGAGCTCCTCGTGCTTTTCTTGCTGCTCCGATGCGAATTTTTCGTACTTTTCCGGGTTAAGAAGATCGTTGCAAACGTTTACTACTAGAGAAGCGTCCTGTATGTGGCTTACGACTCCCTTGTATTCAGGCGCGATCTTGATTGCCGTATGCGCCTTACTAGTTGTGGCCCCGCCTATTAAAAGAGGCGTTTTAAAGCCCTGGCGCTCCATCTCTGAGGCGTTATAAACCATCTCGTCAAGCGAAGGTGTAATGAGCCCGCTAAGCCCAATGACGCTTGCCCCAACCTCGTTTGCTTTCTTCAGGATATTGTCACAGGCGACCATTACGCCAAGATCAATTACATCGTAGTTATTACACCCGAGTACTACAGAGACGATATTTTTACCTATGTCGTGCACATCGCCCTTAACAGTTGCTATTACAAAGGTGCCCTTGCTAGAGCCTCTGCCCGATTTAGCTTTTTCAGCATCCATATAGGGCTCCAGATATGTCACGGCTCTTTTCATAACGCGC
>DEIM01000204.1:3542-6173 GCA_002352485.1 Candidatus Dadabacteria bacterium UBA2774 | reverse complement strand
GCTAAGCAGGGAATAATGTTAGGCTATAGTAACTCAGGAGAGGTGTATCATGCAGGCAGTTATCAGAACCGGTGGTAAGCAATACAACGTAACCACAGGCGATATAATAGAAGTAGAAAAGCTTCAGGGAAATCCTGGAGACGAAATAGAGCTCAATGAAGTGCTTATGGTTACGCCAGATGAGGGCGAAGCAAGCATAGGCACCCCTTTAATAGACAAAGCGGTGGTTAAGGCTAAGATTCTCGGCGAGAAGAAAGGGAAAAAAATCGTAGTTTTTAAATTCAAGAGAAGGAAAGACTACAGGAATAAAAACGGTCATAGACAGCGTTATACGTCTTTAGAAATTACAGATATTGTAAACTAGGAGGCAGCACTCGATGTCGACATCAAAAGGCGGCGGAAGTACACGAAACGGAAGAAGCACAGCTGGGAAAAGACTCGGCATTAAACGCTTTGGCGGTGAGAGCGTCATAGCCGGAAACATTATAGCCAGACAGAGGGGCACAAAGTTCCATCCGGGCGATAACGTAGGTATAGGCAGAGACCATACGTTATTTGCGCTCATTGACGGAACCGTAGAGTTTCAGCGGTTCGGAAAAAGCAAGACCAAGGTTAACATCCAGCCGGTATCGGAATAAAGACCTCCCTAAGTAAAACGGTCTTTACCGTACACAATTTATTGAGTTAGCAGTAAACCAAATCAGAGTTTGTGCCACTGGACTCGACATACAGTTTTATATCGGTTATATAAATGCTGTACTCAGCTTTTTAGCAATTTCCTCTTTACTAGTTTGTATTTAATCAGTAATATGAGATAAGGTGTGCGTATTACAAGCTTAGGCTCTTACTGCAGACTAATAAAGGCTCAACAACTTTACCGGAGAATGATGATATATGGGACTTCAAGCCAGGATGAAGAATTTTAATCCCGGAAACGGCTTTTTTCTAATAATAATATTTATCTTGGTAGCTGTAGCAATTGCAATTTTCAACTCGTATTATTTCACCACAACCATAAAAGATCAAAAAGCTGAGGAGCTTACCGCTCTCTTTAACAATCCGGACAAGAGCTTTGCAGATACCGCAAAGAGCATACTGAATTCAAGCCAGGAAGTAGTTTACATTCAGCTGATTGACCAGGAAGGCACACTCAAGGAAAGCTTCGGTACCGAAAACGGCGAAGAGCTGGAAATAGTCCCCATCACAACAGCGAATAACGAAACTATAGTTATGGGCATTCATGCGGGGGATCAGAGGAGCCTAGTGCTCTCTTCAGTTCTATGGAGCGCTCTTATAGGGCTTGCAGTGTCTATCGTCCTTCTTTTTATATTCTCCCTTTTCAACGGCACCAGAACGGACTCGCTTGAGACTCTTATTTCAGGCATGAAGAGCATTTCCCGTGGAGATTTCAAAACAAGACTACATTCGACCGACGCATCTGATGATGTGAACGAAATCCGAGCATTTGAGACTTTTAACCAGATGGCCGAGATGCTCGGCAGAAAGGACTTTGATCTGCCGGAAGAGGAATCGCTCTTTCAGCCGACTCTGATATCTGCCCAAGAAGCAGAGGAAGAGTTCGGACATCCCAAAACCCGAGATGTAACGGTGTTTGTCGCCAAGATCGCAGACTTTCAAGAGCTATCAACTACTCTTGATGCAGCAGAGTTCAATTCTTTTCTGGCTGATTACAGAAAGGCCGCATCATCAATAATCTCCAATTACGGAGGGGTAATTGAAGCCCTGCTTAAAGACGAGATCGTAGCGTTCTTCAACGCCCCGGACGAGCAGAACAAACCGGAGCTTAGAGCAGTGTGCTCGGCTGTAGAGGTGCTTCAGCTCTTAGCAAGCATCACCAGAGAGCGCAAGATAGAGGGTAAGGCCGCTATCAGCGGTAAGATCGGAATAGGAACCAAGACGCTTTCTGTTTACGAAGAGTCAGGGGTTCCCCACGGCATTAAAGAAGTTACCGACATAGCAAGAAACATTAGCACCGTAGCCCCCATCTGGCGAGTAATCGTTTCAGCCGATGTATACCAAACTTTAGGGTCCTATGTCGAAGCAAGGGAGCTTAAGCTCGGCGATGAGTCCTACTTCTCAATCGTAGGCGTTGAAGAAGGGGTTATTTAACTGTTGTCATTGCGAGGCTCAGTCTGAGCCGAAGCAATCCTACTAAAACTAAGCTTGTGCATTCTTTTCCTCTTCTAATTTTATTCCTGCCCAGGCATCGCTATCCGCTTTATTTGATCCTGCTCTCGCTCACACACTACGTTTACTCACGGCCCCCAGCCTCTGTCCC
Source organism: Candidatus Dadabacteria bacterium UBA2774 (assembly GCA_002352485.1). Lineage (GTDB taxonomy): Bacteria > Desulfobacterota_D > UBA1144 > Nemesobacterales > UBA2774 > UBA2774. Next base: position 3,874 of record DEIM01000204.1, on the reverse strand, counting down.
CATTTGTCTCACATTTTAACCTAAGGTACTATTTCCTGATAAACCATGAATAAGAAAAAGATAGTCGTCGCAATGTCGGGCGGTGTGGACAGCACCACTGTGGCGGCGATGCTAAAGAAAGAGGGCCATGAGGTTATAGGCATCACGATGCAGCTTCTGGAATATACAGACGCTGAGGGCGGTTGCTGCGGTTTTGACCACGTAGTGGACGCGAGGAGGACCTCTGAAGAGCTCGGGATTCCCCATTATGTAGTCAACTTCACTGATGAGTTCAAAGAACATGTATTGAAGGACTATGTGAATCAGTATGAGTCCGGAAAAACGCCTATCCC
>DEIM01000204.1:0-3508 GCA_002352485.1 Candidatus Dadabacteria bacterium UBA2774 | reverse complement strand
GATTATCTGGCGACAGGGCATTATGCCAGAGTAGAGGAAGAAAACGGCGTTTACACACTTAATAAAGCGGTCGATGAAACAAAGGACCAGACCTATTTTCTATATACTCTCGGGCAAAAAGAGCTTTCAAAGCTTATGTTCCCGCTCGGAGACCGCACAAAGGTGCAGGTACGCGAGCTTGCCAGGGAATTTCAGCTAAGACCCGCCGACAAACCGGACAGCACGGGGGTTTGCTTTGCTCCTACAGGGAATTACAGGGACTATCTCAAAGCCCGCTCAGAGTTTAAGGAGTCTGAGGGTGAGATAGTAAATACACAGGGAGCAGTGCTCGGCACTCACAAAGGGGTGTTTTCATACACTGTGGGGCAGAGGAGGGGGCTAGGAATAGCCACCGGCAAGCCTATGTACGTTACCTCTATACAGCCAGTCGAGAACAAAGTGGTTGTAGGCGACGATAACGTATTATATAGAGACAAACTACTCGCTCATGACATTAAATGGGTCGGTAATACACGTGATAACAGCAAGTTAACTGACATACTTCAAGTAAAGGCTAAGGTCAGATATCGGCACCCCGCAAGTGATGCAACTATAACAATGAAGTCTGAAACTGACGCAGTTGTGGAGTTCACTGACCGTCAACGGGCCATTACCCCAGGCCAGGCAGTGGTATTTTACAGCGGAGAGAAGGTGCTCGGGGGCGGCTGGATAGAAAAGGTCATATAAATAAGCTAAATAAATAGTAATGTGTAGTTAATAAAATGAAAACAGTATCATTTATCACACTCGGCTGTAAGGTAAATCAATACGATACGGCAGTATTGATGAACAAATTACCAAAGAGCCGCTACAAAACGGTCCCGTTTACGGAAAAAGCGGACGTTTACGTAATAGACACATGCACCGTGACCCATAAAGCAGATGCCGAGGCCAGAAATTATGTCTATAGAGCAAAGCGCGCAAACCCACAGGGCGTAGTCGTGGTTACCGGCTGCTACGCACAGGTATCATCAGAAGAATTAAAAGGTGTGGATGGAGTTGATTATGTTGTCGGCAATTCAGACAAATTTACGTCTCTTCTCAAGGTGATAAGGGATGGGGAACAGCAAACTGAACCACGTGTATTTAGATCGGACATATTCAAAGAGAAGAAAAAGAGCTTTGAGAGCCCGGATATTGAGAATTTCCCGGGACGTACCAGAGCATTCCTGAAAGTGCAGGACGGCTGCAATTACGCATGTAGTTTTTGCATCATACCCAGGGCAAGGGGACGCTCCCGCAGCCTTGAGGTCCCTGAGATTCTAAACCGTATGGAGAAGCTGTCTCATGCAGGATATAAAGAGATAGTGCTCACCGGCATACACATAGCAAGCTACGGGCGGGACATAGGCACGAGCTTTTTTGAGCTTATGAAACAAATTGAAGAGGCCAAGATCGTAAACCGTGTAAGGCTAACTTCTCTTGACCCGGCAGATTTTGACACTGATTTTATAGAGTTTGTAGCCTCCTCCAAAACTATCTGCCCACAGTTCCACGTAGCCCTTCAGAGCGGAGACCTGGATGTGCTAAAGAGAATGAGGCGCCGCTACGCTCCAGAGAGGTTCCTTGAGCTTACGAATCGGATAAGAAAGACCATGCCTGAGGCCGCCATTGGCTCTGACATTATGGTCGGTTTTCCGGGCGAGACCGAAGAGGAGTTTCTGAATACATATGATGTCGCTCAGGAATCACCGCTCACATATTTCCATGTTTTCCCTTACTCTAAGAGAAAGATGACTTCTGCAGCCGTAATGCCTGACCAAGTGCGCCCGGATATTATTAAGGACAGAAGCAAAAGGCTCAGAGAGCTTGGCTCAAAAAAGAAAACTGAGTTTGTAAAAAGCTTCGTAGGAAAAACTTTTCCCGTGCTCGTTGAAACTCATTCAAAGGGTACAACGACTAACTATATTTCCGTCAGGCTCGAGGACGAGGACCTCAGAGTAGGAGATGAGGTAGATGTAACCATAACAGGAGTAAAGGGCGAAGAAGCTATCGGAACTACTGCTTTAATATAATTTACTCCATTAGAACAAATATCATTATAATTATCTCTTAATGCGAAACAAAATCACACCGTTAATCTTCATTCTCTATCTCGTGTTCACATCGTGTCGGATCGGGTATTCGGGGGGTGACGAGCTCCTTCAGGCCGCCTGGTACAACCCTGAGGGTACTCTCACAGTCTGGGCGCTTGCCGATATACAGCCAACGGAACAAGGGGACAGGGAAGCTTTTGAAATTGCGATAGAGGACATTAACCAAAACGTCCCAGGCGTTGATCTTGCCATAGTAGCGGGAGACATAGTTAATGATACCGAGGAAGAGGTGTTTGATTGGTATGTAGAGACACGGGGCGGCTCGTACATTGAGGACTGGTACGAGATCATCGGCAACCATGACCTGAAGTCAGACAGGGGAAAGTTATTCAGAGAAAAGCTCCGTGAAGATGTCGATTACTCGATCACGGTCGGGAATATACTCTTTATCTTCATGTCAGACGCCGAGCGGGGGAAAGCAACGGAGATACCCGACGAGGTGTTTAATTGGTGGAAAGAACTCGTAATTAATAATCAGGATAAAATTATAGTAGTCACAACGCACGCCCCGCTTGAGGGGAGCGGAATACCGTTCTCGGGATTTACGGACAGGCAGATAATCGACTCAGAGAGATTCACTCAGGTTCTTAGAGAGTATAATGTTGATCTATGGCTCTCTGGACATCTGCACCTGCCGCACTCGATGTGGAACGCTACGGTCGAAAAAGAAGAATTCGGAGGCACGGAGTTTATTCACCTCTCATCCATCCGACCTGAAATATGGGGTATGAAAGAATCCGAGTCCAGAGTGCTCACATTTGTCTGCGGCTCAGACAAAGTGCTAGTACAGGTGAGAAACCATAAAAGGTTTGATTATATCCCGCACCTTGACGAAGTATTCACGCTTTCAAAGAGTTATGAGTGCGGTGATGTTGAAAGTGACTAAAGCACTTGCTTTCTACGCTTCAGATAATCCACCAGGAGATATTTACCAAGCTGGTCGGGTTTCGTGAAAAAAGCTCGCCCTTTGTTTACGCGCGTCATCTCGTCAACGAAACGCCTTAGCGAGGGACTGTCATCGAGCATAAAAGTGTTAATACGAATACCCATTGCAGTCACTCTCTTTACTTCCTTTAAAGTCTCGAATGTCGCCCTGGGGCTAAGCCCTCCGAAGAACATCGGGAGCTCCACCTGAAGATACCCGTCAGTTTTGTAGGCTGTGGGCTGGCCGTCAGTTACCAGTATTATCTGTTTATTTGAATTCTTGTGCTTGGATAGAGTTTTTGCCGCTGAGGCGAGCGCTTCCTGAATATTTGTAAATGGGTCGTTTGAGTCCCATGTGGTCACCGCAAGCTCTTTTGTCGTAAGGGGCCTGGCACCTGTTGAGAAACCGATGATATAAAAAATGTCACGTGCGAAGCGGGTTTTAACCA
>DEIM01000166.1 GCA_002352485.1 Candidatus Dadabacteria bacterium UBA2774 | reverse complement strand
AGTCTTCAGCAGCTCGCCTATTTCATAACGGTCTTCGTCGCCGCGCCGCTTGCCATGTTCACCGGACTGATGCAAGCGCCTGCGATCGGGAACAAACTCGGTTGGCTGGGACGCATATTTAATAGGCAGGCCGCCCGCTCGATTCACTTTTTGGTGCTATGCTGGTTCTTGTTCTTTATCTGTGTTCACGTGACGATGGTATTTATAACCGGGTTGCGAGCAAACCTGAATCACATGTTCTATGGCGTAAACTCCGAAGGTTCACAAGGCTTGTGGGTCGCGGCTGCCGCTATGACCGTGGTGTTCGTCGCATGGGTCTGGGCTTCGCCCTTTACCCTCAACAATGCCCGCCTTGTGCAGAGAGTTGGTGAGATGCTTTTGGGGCGCATCAAGGGATTAGGAGAATGGTGGGACGTGTCTAGCCAGTACACCGAAGCTGATATTTCACCCCGTTTTTGGCCCAACGGCAAGCTGCCGGCATCTGAAGAATTTAACTCGATAGTGAATGACAGATTTCATTCATATAAGTTGCGCGTGAGTGGTCTGGTAGAGGAGCCAAGGGAGTTTACTTATGCACAAATTCAGGCGATGCCGAAGCAAGAGCAGATCACCTGCCACTTTTGCATTCAAGGCTGGTCAGGTGTGGCGAAATGGGGCGGTGTCCCAATGCGGCATGTCTTGGAGCTTGTGAAGCCCAAGCCCGGGGCGAAATATGTCGTCTTTTACTCATTTGGTGAGGGTGCTGAGGGTGGGCGCTACTACGACGCACACCGGATTCAGAACATGTGGCACGAGCTTTCGCTGCTTGCTTACGAAATGAACGGGCAGCCCTTGAGTGTCCTGCACGGAGCGCCATTGCGACTGCGGTGCGAGAACGAGCTGGGATTCAAGATGGTCAAATGGATTGATGCCATCGAGTTTGTCGAGAGCTTTTCTCACTTAGGCGCCGGACAGGGCGGTTACAACGAGGACCACGAGTTCTTTGGCTACCGCATGCCAATTTGATGGAGGATTTCTTATAATGGAAAAAGAACCCCGAAAAGAGAGCCATGAAGTGTTGGTGCGACTACGTCTCCCCAGCTTATTGAAGAGTTTTCCCGAGAGGATTGTTTGGGCGGTTTTCGTATTCGTCAACGGCTTCGTTACATGCGCAATCCTTGCCTCGATAGCCATGGTATTGAAAACTACTTTCATCTTTCCCTCCCTCGGCCCGACTGCGTTTATGTTCTTCTTTAAGCCGACGTCGTCCTCGGCAAGTCCTCGCAATGCGGTCCTCGGTCATGCAATTGGCATCCTGTGTGGTTACGGCGCACTTTGGCTGACTGGCCTGCAATATGCGGCTCCCGTGACCGTTATGGGCGTGCATGATCCCCGCATCATCGCAGCCGCGGTATCGCTGGCTGGGACTGGAGCGTTCATGATTCTGTTCAAGGCAGTGCACCCTCCCGCAGCAGCTACGACGTTAATTATCTCGCTTGGGATCATTACGGCGCCAGTTCATCTGCTCATCATTGAGCTTGCAGTAGTAGTGCTGGTGTTGCAGGCAATTGTTGTAAATCGGCTTGCCGGCGTAGACTACCCCATCTGGGAGAAACGTATTCTGCCCTCTGGTTAATTTCAGCGGCTGGGTATCGTCTCCGGGCATATTTCACCAACAGTTTGTCTTACTAGGCAGTTCTGCGTCGGAAGGCGCTACGGGTCTAAGGGTATTCATACACTCCCGCAACGGGAGCTGACAACGCATACCTCAGAATATTAGAATTGATGAGAGCTGTAACTCTTTGTAGTTACGTTAGATTATTTAACTTACTTGTGCCTAAGCGCCCATAGACGCTTATGGATTTCTATTGCGATAAAAATGGTCAGAGCGAGTGCTAATAATATAATCCAGGTGTCCAGGTCAACAGGCCCTGTTTGCAGTATTTTTTGCCCTAACGGTAAGTACATTGCACCCACATGAATCAAGAACGCGCTTATAACGCCGATGAGAAGAACGGGACTTTTAAATGGTGATAGAACTAGTGCAGACTTAGTTTCGGAGCGGCAATTTCCTACATGAACATTTTCGAACAAGACCATAAGAAGTAGTAATGCGTTGCGTGCGGAATGTTCGCTCCAACCATTTTCCATCATAAAGTAGAATAACCCGAAGCCAACAAACCCCATAGTTAATGCACCTATCACTGTCCGCTCAATCATTAGCTTATTAAAAATCCTTTCATTCGGTGATCTGGGCTTCTTTTTTAAAATGTCGTCTTCGCCGGGCTCAAAAGCTAGCGCAACATCCTGAATCCCGTTCGTAACTAAATTTAACCAAAGAATTTGAACCGGAAGGAGGGGGAGAGGGAGACCCATTATTACACTAAGAGTCACTAACACCAATTCTGCAGCCCCTGTTGAGACAAGCAGATAAATTACTTTACGAATATTGTCGTAAGCCACACGGCCTTCTTCGATGCCTGCAACGATAGTAGCAAAATTGTCGTTACTAATGACAAGCTCTGATGCTTCTCTGGCGATGTCGGTGCCATCTTTTCCCATAGACACTCCTATGTTTGCCTCCCTAAGGGCTGGCGCGTCGTTCACACCATCCCCGGTTACGGCAACAAAATGCCCCAATTCCCGTGCAGCCTTTACAATTTGGAGCTTCTGATTAGGCGCTACTCTCGCAAAAACTTTTGTTTCAGCGACTATGTCACGCATATTTTCTTCTGATTTTCCTAACAACTCAGCTCCAGTGACGACTTGTGCAGTGTCGGTTGCCAAACCTAGATCACGAGCGATGGCCAGAGCCGTAACACTATGATCTCCGGTAACCATAGAAATAGTAACGCCGGCTTCTTGGCAATTCTTTACTGCTTCGGGGACCCCTTCCCGCAGGGGATCTATCATTCCTACGAAACCCTGCAGCAAAAGACCCGATGGTTCCGGCGGTATCTTAGAGTAATCGAGATCTCCTTTAAAATTTCCCTCAGCTAAAGCCAATACCCTGTAGCCTCTTTCAGCCATCTCCTCCACACGGGCAAGATAATCGATCTTATCTTTCACTTCTTCAAGCTCACACATTGCTAAGACTTTTTCAGGTGCGCCTTTTACGAAAACCTTAACTGTGTCTGCATTAATCCTATGAAAAGAAGCCGAGAACTGAAGCTCCGGTTCGAAAGGAATTTGGTTTACCTGGGGGTATAAATCCAGTAGGGTTTCTCGGTTGTAACCTAGCTTTTGACCAAATGACAGCAGTGCTACATCAACGGTATCCCCCCGCCAGTGCCAACTGCCATTGCTATGATGTAAATCAGCCTCATTACACAACACGGCCGCCGTTGCTATTTGCTCTAACTCCGGGTTACTGATCCGATCAACCACCTTATTGCCAAGGAGTACCTGTCCTTCAGGGACAAATCCGCTACCGCTTACTTCGAATGTTTCGTCTGTGTGTAGGTGCACCTCTTTCACCGTAAGCTCGTTACGTGTAACTGTCCCTGTTTTATCCGTTGCAATATAAGTACAACTGCCCATCCCTTCTACCGCGGCGAGTCTGCGAACGATGACTCCCCGCCTCGCCATTTTGGTTGTTGCAATCGCCAAAGCCACAGTCATTGCCACGGGTAAACCCTCAGGTATTGCGGAAACTGCAAGGGCCACGACAAAGAGAAGCATCTCTGTGAAATCGTATCTGCCCAGTAATACGTTAAGCGCCCCTATGGCAATGGCAGAAACAAGCACAGCCACTGCGATCACGCGGGTAAATCTCTTCATTCTAAGGATTAGAGGCGGTTCTCCTCCCGAAGCTCCCATAATATCCAGGGCTAGAAGTCCAACCGCAGTAGACATGCCTGTACTAACAACCAGGCCTTTAGCGCGGCCTCTCGTGACAATTGATCCGGCATGGGCAATATTTAATCGGTCCGCAATTTGTGTGTTTACTTCACCTGTCCAAGATTTGTCTTTTAGTACCGGGAGAGATTCCCCGGTCAACAAGGATTCATCCACCTCCAGACCACGTGTCGTCAGAAGTCTGATATCAGCAGGCACTCTGTTTCCAGATTCCAGCCAAACAACATCGCCGGGAACAACGCTCTCAGCATTAATTTCTGAAACTTCTCCATCTCTTAGGACGGCGGCTTTTATCTGGAGCAGCTTTTGTAATGCTTGAGCACTTTGCTCGGCCTTGTATTCCTGGTACCCGCCTATTAAAGCATTCAGCAATAATACAGCCATTATAAAAGCAGCATCGGTGGGTTCCTTAATCAATATAGAGATAGCGGCTGCAAAAACTAAGATATATATAAGTGGGCTGCCGAACTGTCTAAGAAATATTTTCCATATAGGCGCAGGCGGTTTTTGTGGAAGTTTGTTGGGGCTGAATTTGCTTAGTCTGGCTGCAGCTTCAGCATCCGTGAGGCCGCTCTCGGCTGCATCGAGAACTTTAAATATTGAAGGCAGATCCATCGCATGCCAGGAATCGGCTGTTTGCGGTTTATTTGACAAAATTTGAAGTCCTTTATCCGGACAAAATTCTATCCGTAAATTTGGTTAACCTGATTCTGAGTACCATTACTCAATCTTCAAGCTTGATAGGAGAGATGAACCCATGGGGTTTTATGGTTAACACAGAGCAGTCCACATTATACAGAATAGATTCAGCGGTGTTTCCAATTATAAAACCCGGCAGTCCCGTACGGCAGACTGTGCCCATTACTATTAGATCGACTTTTTGTTTCTTCGCCACTTTGGGTATTACTTGTGCAGGGTCACCTTTTAGCAGGTGTATCTTGTGCTTAAGTTTGTCTAAGGGAAACTTCTTTAAAAGTTTATCCAGGTTGTGTTTATGAAAATTCTTAGCATCTAAAAGCAATTTTGCCATAACATTCGGAGATTTACGAAAACGGGGTCCACTCAAAGTCTTTTCTGCATAAAGGCTCCATAAATGAATTATGTGGAGATCACTTTTCTCTAATTGGGCAATGGAGACCGCTAATTCCATTATATTCTGGTTAAGCTTATCTCCTACCTTATCATAAGGGTCGGGGTCTACTGCGGCTAGAATCCGAGAATATTTTGTAGATTCTGTGGGTTTAATCATCCATACCGGACAGGGGCACTTGCGCATTATATTTATATCAATACTTCCAAATAGAGCCTCTTTTGTGCCTCCCTCGCCTTCAGAGGTCTTCACAACTAAGTCATGCTTATTTCTAAGTACTTCCTTTATAATCTCAACATGAGGTTTTCCGACGAGAGTTTTTACCACGGGGTTAAAGCCTTTCCCGCTCACATTGGATTTAATGAGCTTTTCTATTTCCGAGACTCTTTCTTCAGAGACTATCTTTTCAAGTTCTTCAACCGAAACAATTTCAAGATATTCCTTCATTGTTTCAGGCAGTTCCTCTAGGACGTCAACTATGGTTAACTTCGCCTTATTGGTTTTGGCAAGTGCAAAGGCCCTTTTGACAGCTTCTTCGTTATTCGTGCCATGTAATACCAGAAGTATATTATTGAATCGTGTCATAAAATTTCTCTCTCCTTGTTTAAAAGTTCTGCTATATCTCCTTAATTTTTACTTTACGTCTCAATTTCTTACATAGCTCGTCCTTATACATGAATAGATTAGGCAAGACTTATACCACTATAAAATACCATATAATCTTGGATACTTAATCAGAAATGTCGTTGATATGAGCGTATGGTGTAAGGTTCTCTGACAGGTGTTGAGGGAGGGGTAGCTCCGGAACTATTAGTTGTATATGTCCTTAATTCCCCCTCGTACCGGGACGAGGGG
>DEIM01000097.1 GCA_002352485.1 Candidatus Dadabacteria bacterium UBA2774 | reverse complement strand
TTGCGCTGCCGGTTTCTTCCTCGATTCTACGAGCAGCCTCAAGATATTCATCCTGTGTTAAATAGAATTGAACTGCAATTGTCTCTATAAATGAAATGGTAGTGAGAACAACGGTGGATGGGCTTGCGCCCACGTAATCACCTTCAGAGGCTCTGGATTTGCCTATAACGCCGTCTATGGGTGAATAGACTTTAGTGTAGCTCAGCTCAAGCTCAGCCGCTCTGAGACCCGCCTCAGCGGCCTTTACCGCTTCTATAGAGGCTTCGTATCTTGCCTGGGCTGCGTCAAGGTCTATCTGGCTGATTGCGTTCTCGGCGGCAAGAGGTTTTATTCTGCTGAGGTCGCTCTGTGCATTTGCAAGGTTTATCTGTGAAGACGCGAGCTGGCTTTGACTCTGCGCGACTTTTTCCTCAAAGGGCTGGCTCTCAATTGTATATAGAAGCTGCCCCTTTTTTACAAAAGAGCCTTCCTCAAAGTGCCTGGCCTCGAGAAATCCCTGCACACGGGCTGCTATATCCACATTGCTGTCCCCAAGGGTTTCGCCGACAAACTCTCTGAATATGGGTACATCGGTAGCTTTGGTTACATATACCTGGATTTTAGGGGTAGGTAGATTCGCGGGGTTCTGATCACCCCCGCAGCTTGCTTGAAAAATGAATAAAACGCCTAAAACTATAAAATAGACAGCGGTTGATAGAAATTTCTTCATTCGCTCCAATCCTCACTGATATACTACTAAAGTTGTATTAAGATCCCCGCCTAGGAATATGACAATATGCAAAATTCGAGCTTTAGTCAAATTTTAGTACTTAAAGTCCCTGAAACTCACCCTGTAGAATAAGGAGTAAAGCACCGGTACTACGCCCAGAGTAAGCATGGTCGCGAACAGGAGACCGAATATGATAGCTACCGACATAGGCTCCCACATAGGCCCGCCGCCTATCCAGAGCGGAAGGAGTCCTGAAACTGTTGTTACTGTAGTAAGTATTATAGGACGGAATCGTCTCACGGCGGATACGACTATGGCCCTTGCGGGCTCGAGCCCGTTCTCGTTAATCTCTATGTCTATTCTATCCAGGAGTACAATCGCGTTATTTATTACAATCCCTGAGAGTGAAATGATTCCTAGAAGCGTCATGAATCCGAAATAGAGGTCGGTAATGAGGAGACCTATTACGACTCCAATAAGCCCAAGGGGTATCGTAATCAGTATGATGATAGGTTTTTTGATTGAGTTGAACTGCCCTACGAGTAGGAGGAGTATGATCATGGCGGCAATTGGTAGTTTGTCGGCAATGGACTGGTTACCCTTATCCGCCGATTCAGTTTCCCCGCCGAGCTCCCAGTAGTATCCGAGACCCCAGATTTCCTGCTCTTTTTCGAGCCAAGGTATGAGCTGAGCGTTCACCTCTGCGGCAGTGAAGCCCGGATCGAGCGCGGCTTCGACCGTTACGGTTCTGAGCCTGTCCCTACGGACAATTTTACCCGGCTGCCAGGCGACCTCTATGTCCGCGACCTGCTTTAGGGGGAGTGATCTGCCTGAGCTCTGAACGAATACGTTTAAGCTCTCTAGCTTACTGATATTGTCACGGTCAGAGGCTACGGAGCGCATGGTCACAGGAATTAATTTGTCCTCTTCTCTGAACTCCGTTGTGTCCATACCGCTTAAATAGGTTTGAAGCGACACGGCAATGTCCTGGCTGGTGACCCCGGCCCTGAGCGCGCGCGGCTGGTTTATATTTACAAGAAACTTTTTTGATCTAGCTCCCCAGTCGTCGTCTATTAGCTTAGTTCCTGGAATTACTGCAAGCTTTGCCTTTACTTCATTTACGATATCAAAGATCTTATCCGTATCTCTTCCGGATATACGGACCTCAATGGGCGGCCACGCCGGGGGACCTACTTCGAGCGGGCGTATGGTGGGTTTTAAGTCCGGGAAAGTATCTAGACAGAATTTTTCTATCTGGGGGATAATTCCGTCAATTATTTCTCTTGAAGTGGTATTTACGATAATGAAAGCGTAATCAGGGCTTGGGGGCTCGGGGCCGTATGAGAGTATAAACCTGGGTGCTCCCTGACCGACGAAAGCTGCCCAGTTGATGACACCTTCTTTGCGCTCTTCATTTATCTCAAAATTGTCTTTGATATAATTTTCTACCTCTATGGTAACGGCTTCAGTGCGTTTTATAGGGGTACCCGTTGGCATACTTAGGTCGATCGTAAAAGTCGGACGGTCATTGGGGGGAAAAAATATAGAGGGAACAAAGCGGAAAGAATAGACCGCGAGTATAAATACTATGGCTACGATAGCTATGGAGATATACGGGTTTTTGAGTCCGCTTATTAGAGCATTTCTGTAGAAAGTGTAGAAACTTGATCCGAACCTATCTTTTGCGCTTTTTGGCTTTACCCTTAAAAACTTTACGCAAAGAAGAGGAATCACTGTGATCGATAATATCCACGAGCTAAGGAGCGTTATGGATACGACTTTAAATAGTGAAGCCGTATATTCCCCTACGGCAGACTCTGCGAGGTATATGGGCAGGAATGCCGCGGCAGTTGTCAGAGAGGCAATTAGAAGCGGCAGCCTTAACTCCATTGCAGAATCTATGGCGGCGTCTTTTGCGGATTTGCCTCCTGACATTTGAACCATAATCGATTCAGACATCACAATGCCGTTATCAACCAGCATTCCGAGGGCGATTATAAGGGCGGCAAGAGAGATCTGATCGAGCCCGATGTTCAGGAAACCCATAATCATAAGTGACATCAACATGGCAGCCGGGATAAGGCAGGCTACAATCAAACCGGTGCGGAGTCCGAGGGTGAATA
>DEIM01000126.1 GCA_002352485.1 Candidatus Dadabacteria bacterium UBA2774 | reverse complement strand
TTGTTAAACTCTATACTGCAGCACTCAAAGTCGAGCACATTTTTTCTGTCTGAATTTTCGTCGTAAAAAACCGGGTGCAGTTTATACATAACGAACTTTCCGTCTTTACTGTCAGATACGAGTCCGGCGTTTCGAAGTACGCTCAAGTGATGAGATACCTGGGAGTATTCTACTCCCACCCCTTCGGATATGTCCGAGACCGAATACTCTCCGCTAAATAGAAAGTCCAGTATTTTAAGTCGCGTATCGTCTCCGAGGGCTCTCAGAACTTTTGCGCATTTGGTTGAATCCATAACGTTATGCATACCAAGGTTTAGATGAAGGTTTATTTCAAAAGATGCGCCAATTTCTGAAATGGCCAAAATAAAAATAAATGCGGGGCTCTGACACATTTCAGCCTCATACCTAGAAGATATGAGATGAGCTCTATTAAGTCAAACTATACTCATAATTAATAGCATGTTACAGACAGTTGGTAATCCTTTAGGATTTATTAATCTGAAGGGATATTTTGATTATGGTATGCTAAGTCCTCTTATAAGATATATATTTTGGGTTAGACCAAAAGTGTTTAGAATTGTGATGCCAAAGGAATAGTATAGAAATGTTAAGAGCAATTATATTTGACTTCGACGGTATTATAGCTCACACGGAGCCCGTGCACCTAAAAGCATTCCAGACGACTCTAGTTAATTATGATATAGAGCTTACGGAAGAGGAATATTTTGATAAGTTTCTTGCCTATGACGACAAGACTTTTTTCCTTGAGCTGCTTAAAGACAGAAAAATTGAGCCTGAAGCGCTAAAAATTTATGAAATGATGAGAGTCAAATCTGCACATTTCAATAATCTCATAAGTGGGAATATCAAACTATTGCCTGGGGTGGAAGAGTTCATAAAATCAGCGGGTGATAGGTATCCGCTTGGCATAGGCTCAGGAGCTCTAGGACGCGAGATTAGACAAATCCTGGAACATGTGGGGTTAGAGAGCTATTTTAAAGTAATTGTAAGCGCAGACGATATTGAGAGATCAAAACCAGCCCCTGATGTTTTTGTGGAAGCGCTAAAGCGCCTTAATAGGGAACCCCGCAATTCAGGAACCATTGCAGCAAGCGACTGTTTGGTAATAGAAGACTCGGTATCAGGGATTGAAGCTGCCCTCTGTGCCGGAATGAAATGTCTTGCTGTAACAAACTCCTACCCCGGGGAAAAGCTCTCTCAAGCCCAGTTAATTAAAGATAGCCTTGAAGGACTGGGACTAGATGAGCTCGAGGCGCTTTTTTAGATGTATTTGAGATATATTTAAAGTCCTATTACTATTAAATTATGAATCTATATGCTCTTATTATGGCAGGCGGCGAGGGGAAAAGGTTCTGGCCACTCAGCACTAAAGATAAGCCGAAGCAGTTTCTTTCACTCCTTGGTGACAAATCACTAATACGCCAAACGGTAGACAGGATACTGCCGCTCATACCGATCGAGAGAGTTTTTATTGTCACCGTTAAGGCATATGCGGAAGAGACCTTAAAACATATACCGGAGCTTCCCCCGAAAAACCTGATCCTTGAGCCTGAGGGAAAGAACACGGCGCCCTGCATTGCTTACGGCTCTCTCAGGATTGCTGCTATAGATCCTGACTCGGTTACAGTGGTACTGCCTGCCGATCATGCCATAGGTAAGGAAGAGGAATTCAGAGGGGTGCTTAAATTTTCTTATGAGGCTTCGGTTTACGAGCTTGAAGAGGGGGAAACACCGCTTATAACTCTCGGAGTAAAACCCACATCCCCCGAGACGGGGTACGGTTATATAAAGGCTGGATGTGAAGAAGTTATATCGTCAAATGACATTAAGGCATACAAGGCGCTTAAATTTACGGAAAAACCTGATCAAGATACGGCAATCAAGTTCCTGAACGAGGGCGATTACTATTGGAACAGCGGTATGTTTATTTGGAAGACATCATCGATATTAAGGGAGTTTGCTTCATTGCTGCCCGAATGGTTCGCCAGCTTTAGTGATGTTTCGACAGTGATAGGAAAACCTGAAGAATCTGAGTCTGTCTCTATGGTTTACTCTAAGATAAAAAGCGGCTCAATAGATAAATTAATATTAGAGCGCTCGGACAAAACTCTCGTCATACCCGTAGAATTTCCGTGGAGTGATGTCGGGAGTTGGAAAGCCCTATATGAATATTTAAGTGAGGGAAGTAACCAAAATCTAACACGTGGGAAAACTGTATCTATTAATTCCTCATCTTGTTTGGTCATGGGTGAAGGAAGGACTGTAGCGCTGGTCGGCGTCTCGGACCTGGTAGTTGTTGATACTGAAGACGCTTTGCTGGTGCTGAATAAAGAAAGCTCACAGGACGTTAAAAAAATAGTGGAAGAGCTCGGGAAATTGGGGAAGAGTGATTAATCCAACCTCCCTTATTAATTGAAAATTCTCAAAATTGTCCTAGAATTCTTATAAACTAAGAAAAGTTTTGTATCCGGATTAAAGGCTAATATTATGCGAGAGGGAATCATTTATATAATTTCAGGCCCATCAGGTGGTGGGAAAACAACTCTTACTAAAAGAGTAATGGCAGATCTTGATAACCTCAGGTTTTCAGTCTCTTGTACCACAAGGGAACCCCGAGAAGGAGAGGTGGATGGCAGGGACTATAGATTTGTTTCTGTGTCCAAATTCAATGAGATGGTAAAAGAAAACAAATTTGCTGAATACGCTAATGTTTATGGCAACTTGTACGGTACGCCAATTGATCAATTCGAGATTGCGAAAAAATGCGGCGTTGACCTGATTCTCGATATAGATGTACAGGGGGCAAAGCAGATAAGAGATAAATATTCTGAGGCGGTTTTCTGTTTTGTGGCGCCCTCAAGCATTGAGGAGCTTGAGAGAAGGCTTACTCTTAGAGGCAGTGAAGGGAGCAGCGTAATACAAAAGCGTCTCTCTGTTGCGCAAAAGGAGATGGAAGAGACAGAGCACTATGATTATATTATACATAACGACGATTTAGAACAGGCCGTAAGCGCTCTTAAGGATATTATAGAGTCAAAGAGACGGGAGTATGAAGAAGCTCCCTAGTATTTAAACAAGGTCTTATGAGCAAGATATGATCAGGTTAAACGACATAATTGACAGAGTTAATTCATATCTCTTTTTAAATGAAGAAGATGTGGAGCTTATTAAAAAGGCATATGTATACTCTGCAAAAGTCCACTCCGGACAGAAGCGGAGCTCAGGAGAGCCTTATCTCAGCCACCCCCTTGAGGTTAGCGGAATAATTTCAGAGATGAAGCTTGATCTCTCATCCATAATCACGGGGCTTTTGCACGACACCGTAGAGGATACGCTCGCTACCACAGAGGAGATTGAGTCTCTATTCGGAAAAGAGATCGCTTATCTTGTGGACGGTGTTACAAAGATAAGTCAGCTCCCTTACTCGTCCAAAAAGGAGCGTCAGGCAGAGAGTTTCAGAAAGCTTATCTTGGCCACAGCAAAGGACATTAGAGTGGTGCTTATAAAGCTTGCGGACAGGCTCCACAATATGCGCACACTCGAGCACCTTTCAGAAGACAGGCAGAAGAGAATAGCCAAGGAGACTATGGATATATACGCTCCGCTGTCTCACCGGCTGGGAATAAACTGGGTTACGAACGATCTTGAGGATTTAGCTTTCAGCTATATAAACCGTGAGGAGTTCCAGAGACTGTCAAAGCTGATTACAGAGCGTAAATCTGAGTGGGAAAAGCATGTAGATGACATAAAAACAATTATTGAAAGTAAGCTCATGGAATTTGATATAAGCTCAGAGGTCACGGGAAGGTTCAAGCATATACACGGTATATACAGTAAGATGCAGGCTCAGAATCTCGAATTCGAAAACGTATACGACGTTATAGCGTTTAGGATTATCACAAGCTCCCTAAAAGAATGCTATGAGGCTCTTGGGGCAGTGCATTCCTCATGGAAACCTGTGCCGGG
>DEIM01000142.1 GCA_002352485.1 Candidatus Dadabacteria bacterium UBA2774 | reverse complement strand
TCCATGCCTACCGCAACGTCATCGCAGATCAGCGAAATACTTGAGTACTGTCGGGAATCGGGGATTGATCACATTAGAATAATGCCTGGACTGCCCGAAGTTATTGCGGGGAAAGTCACAGTCGGAGATTTTAAAGAGGTGTCAGCGGACGACTTTTTGGGCAGAAAATCCGTAAGTCAAGAAGTGGATAGCATTTTTTCATATATTAAAGGTAAGCGCGTGTTGGTCACCGGTGCCGGAGGCTCTATAGGGTCTGAGCTCTGTAGACAGATATCGGGATTTGAGCCAGAGCTTCTTGTACTTGTTGATGTTGGGGATACGGAGCTATTTTATATCAACAAGGAAATGAGTGAAAAGCTCAGGCATGTGCCAAATGTGTCGATTGTGGCTGATGTTAAAGATGAAATCGGGATGAGAAAGATATTTAAGGAACACACTCCTAATGTAGTTTTTCACGCCGCAGCATATAAGCACGTGCCGTTATTGGAGAATAATGCCAGGGAAGCTGTGCTTAATAATGTATTAGGTACCAAAGTAACCTCTCAACTTGCGTTAGAGAATAATGTCGAGAAATTTATTTTTATATCCACCGACAAGGCTGTAAACCCGACAAGTGTCATGGGAGCAACAAAAAGAGTCTCTGAAAATATGCTCAAGGAGATACACAGCGATGAAACCGAATTTGTATCTGTACGTTTCGGCAACGTCCTCGATAGTAGAGGGAGCGTTATACCTATTTTCAAAGATCAGGTAAGGAGGGGAGGGCCTGTCACGGTTACTCACCCCAATATGACGAGGTATTTTATGAGTATTCATGAAGCTGTATTCTTAGTACTTCAGGCAGGGGCCTTGGGCAGGGGAGGAGAAGTTTTTGTATTAGATATGGGCAAGCAGGTTAATATTCTGGACTTAGCTAAAAACATAATCCACTCTTTTGGATTTGTGCCGGATAAAGATATACCAATAGTTTACACAGGACTTAGGCCCGGCGAAAAACTATATGAGGAAATTCTTACGGCGGAAGAGGATACAACCGTTACTATAAGAAAAAAGATATTCATAGCGCACGATAAAAACCCTCAGCAAGTGGATTATCTTGATGTTGTAGATAGGCTGATAAACCTTTCAGAAAGAGGCGACTCGAATGAAATCATTATATCAGGTATAAAAAATTTGGTACCTACTTATAGCAATTCGCAATGTGGGGATATTGAAGAGTCCAGTGATGTGACTAAGGCATCACTAAAATTAATGTAGCTTTTTGTAAAATCAGACCTGTGTCGGGTCATATCCATCATCAAATTTTAATGGAAATAAACTATGTGATTTAAGCGTTCTTCTTTTGCCTTGACACATTATAAATACTTGTTGATATTCCAAGAAGAAACGTAAAATAGAATGCGTTTGCAGGGATTTGAAAATTAAAATCCGTAATCACATGCACCATCATTCCAAGTGAGCCGCTTATAGCTCCAAGCAGCAAGTAATACCTAAGAGGGTCATTCTGAGAGTTGTTTCTTACAAATTTCGATATAGCCCGCTTGTAGAACATTACTATTCCCCACATTGCAAGTAAAAATCCAATTACTCCCGTTTCAGACAAGAGTTCTAAGTAATCGTTGTGAGCGTGCTGTATAATCGTAGGCCAGTAAGCAACATTTTTATATAGAGAAAAACTGAGGCTATACGTGCCGAGCCCCGTCCCGAAGATAGGGAAATCCTTAATTATTGTCAGTGTGTCTTTCCAAATAAATGTTCGCTTAGGTAGTGTCTCAGAGGTCTCTGCAAATTTTTCAATAACAGGATCAATGCCTATCCAAAATGAGTATATTGCAATAATTGCCAGGAATAATGCTATGAAGAGTGTTCCTGATCGAGTTTTCTTCTTCCATGAAAGAAGTATGTAGAATATAGCTATCGCAGCCAAAACCGACATCAGAGCACCCCGTGATTCAGACATTATCAGCCCCGTTCCCATTAAAATAGTAGCGAAGAAGAGCAGTAACTGGTTTGAAAATTTGGATTGCCTAATAATATTATAAAGATTGTCTCCGCCCCTTGTTCTTTGGCTCAAATATAATATGTAGCCAAGAGATAAGGGGATAATTAAAATTAGTATTCCTCCAAAGTGATTTGGATTAATATATGTGCCGGATGCAGCTTGTACGCTTTCGCTGCTTATATATTGAGATATCCCTATTAGGGACTGAATAACTCCTACTGCCAGTATTAGCCAAAAATATTTTTTGAGCTGATTTCTGCCGACAATGTAGTTTGAGGTAACTATAAAAAATGCTGCGTATGAGAAGTAGAGTAGTAATTTTTCTTTAGTCGCATAGGGGTTTATGCTGATAGTGAAAGAGCTTATCGCACTCTCTCCGAAAATGTAATTAAGGCCCTCTGTAGCTTGATTGAGCATGGCTTGTGTATGAGGGGAAATATATTTTAAAATCGTCAGTGGTATAGGTATTAGCTGGATAATAATCAGAATAAAAAATAAACCCATAGGAAGGTAAAGGGGGGAAGGTATAAGTCTTATTCTAGCGCTTATAACTTCTCTCAGACACCATAACCCTAAAGTTAGGAACGACACTATTTCAAATAAGGAGACGGACCATGTCTCGACGGTCCCGTAGGGGAAAGGACTGAGCAGTACTATCGCTATACCGGCACTGATAAGGATATCGAGGATTAACTCCGGAGTTTTTCTCATAATAGTGTTCAGTAATGTGCCTCAGTTGTTTCTTGTCATACTTACCTCATCTACCCATAGGGTTCCCGATATGAGCTTATTGATCTTATCGCTTTTATCCAATATCAGGCGAAGATTTATTGCCCCGCAGCCCTGTGGTGCAGTGAATGATATGGTATATGGCTTCCAGTCATGCGTGCCGAGTATCAGACTTGAGCGAGCGTCAAGCTCATCAGTATATAAACAATAGACCTGCCATTGTAAGTCCTCGGAAGTTACTATTTCGTCAGTTTTAACGTACAGATTTATTGTATAGCTACTTTTGTCCTGAACGGGAATTACTTGAGATAAATGGCTGAATTCTATGTTGTGCTTGCTATCAAAATTGACCATAAGGGAGTAATCTCCGCTGTGAGAGTCTATATCTCTCTTTATCTTAACCCCTTCTACTCTCCCCAGTCTCCAATCAAATCCGTCGTTTTTCATATCTTCTTCAAAACTGCCGTTCCATACTCCATCCCAATCACCATATGTACCTATCCAAATTTGCTGTGCCGAGTCTATGTCGCCATCGCGAATCAGATCGGCTACATATTTATAAGCTACTATGCTTGTATCGTAATTTAGCTTTCTCAGTTTTTCAAAAACTTTGCCAGCCTGATCAATTCTGCTGGTTGTTCTCAGGTAGTAAAAATAGGAAGATAATGCGTTATCTGAAATGCTGTTAAAAATTTTATCTTCATTACCTACCGCTTGCCAGAGTAGTGCAAAAGCTTTCCAGCGTCTGTGGGGATCGTATTCAATAACAGCACTAAGATTATCAAGCACTGATTCTCGATCTCCAAGCTTAGAGGCCAGCATGCCGGCTCTCCACCTGAGTGACACAGAGCCCGGTGAGAGTGTTGTAGCTTCACTAAGAGCGTATAGAGCTTGTTCACGTTGGCCTCCATAATGCAAAAGCTCGGCCAGATAAAACCAGTAATTGTGATTGAAGGGAGAGAGGGTGAGGGCTTTTTTGTATTCTTCCAATGCTGTTTCGTAAGATGATTGGTCATCGTATTCCATTAGGTAAAATGCGATCAGAAAAGAATAGTCGGGATTACTGGGATCAATTGCGGATGCTAGTCTGAGCCCCTCGGGCTGAGGACCTTCCGCGTATGAGTAAGCAAGCCAGGTTTTAAAGGAGCTCTGAATTAATAAAGCTACAATTATTATGATTGCTATGACAGCTAGTATTTGTTTATAACGAGGACGCAGTGAAAGATTCATGACTGTCGTTTGGTATATGGAAGAAAATCAAGACGTTGGATTTTTTGGGGACTGGAAATCACTTTTATCGTTCTCTTCTGTTACATGATCTGGGAGATAGTTATCTTCTTTTTTTGAATCTTTTTCGTTAGTTCCGTAGTAGTAGCTGTATGATTTGTAGTAGTATCCGCTTTGATTAAGCTCTATTCCGTTAATTATAACTCCGAGGAAGTTGGCCCTGATACTGTACAGCTTATCGATCAATTCCCTGATTGAATTGCGAGGTGTGCTTCCTGCTCTGATTACGACAGCCACTCCGTCGACAATGTTAGATAAAAGGTGAGAGTCGACAAAGCCAAGTGAGGGCGGTCCGTCAACAATAATATACTCAAACTCGTCTCTTAGTTTTTCGATTAAGTCTCTCATTTGCTCAGAGCCCAATAGCTCTGAGGGATTTACAGGTAAAGCACCTACTGGGAGTATCGAAAGGTTTGGTAAATCCGATTCTTTTATTACTTCACCTAAACTAGCATTGCCGGTTAAATAACTGCTTAGACCATTGCCGTTTGATTCAAGTATGCTGCCGATCCTTGGCCGGCGCAGGTCAGCCTCTAATAAAAGCACTTTGCTTCCAGCTTGAGCAAACGACGACGCCAGATTTATGGATACGGTTGTTTTCCCCTCAGACGGAAAACAACTGGTAACAAGTATCGTCTGCGGGGGGTTCCCGGGAGTAGATAGCATTATAGAGGTTCTTATGGTACGGAAAGCCTCAGCTATGTGTGAGCGCGGATCGAGTAAAAACGATTTCTCAACCGGGAGCATCTCCTTTTCTGTTTTCTCTAGCTCATATATACCCCCGATGAGCGGGAGTCCTAATTTATCTCTTACCTCTTCCGGAGTCCTTACCGTGTTATCGAGATATTCAAGGAAGAAAGCAAAGCAGACGCCGCCGAAGATGCCTATGAAACCCGCAAATAGCAAGTTGAGCTTTAGATTGGGCTTAAAGGGAGCAAGTGGTACAGAGGCGTAGTCTACAACCTGAATATGGCTTGCTGTTATTGCCGATGCCACTTCTGTTTCTTTTAATCTCTGGAGTAGCGATTCATATATAGACTTATTGGAATCGACATCTCTCTTTAATATATTATACTGTACGGACCTTTCATTCAGATCCAGAGCAAGGTCTTTTTGCTCGGAATACTTTGCCTGCAGCGTCTCTTCTTTTTCAAGTGCCGCTTTGTAATCGGACTCAATTGAGGCTGCTACATTGTTTTCGGCCTCGTTTATTTTAGCTTCAAGAGAAGCTACTTTTGCGCCAAGCTCCTTTAATGTCGGATATTCAGGCTTAAATGTAGCGCTCATCCTGCTATGTTCCGATTTGATTTTAGCATGCTCTGCCTTGAGCCCCTGTATATATGCATCGTTTATTATAAGCGGCAGCGATTCGATGTTTCCGGTTTTAACATGGTTATATAGCGATTCTTTCTCGAGTCTTACCTTTTGCGCATCTGCCAAAGCATCGTTTAAGGTAGAGAATGTATGGTAAATAAGGTTCATGTTCTCATCGAGAGAAACGATATCATTTTTCTTGGCGAATTTATTGAGCTCCTCTTCCGAGCTCTCCAAGTTGACTTGAGATTGAGTTAACTGTTTCTTTAGAAAATCCCGGCCTTTTTTCGTCGCGTCTACTTTTCTATCCAATAGCCAGTCGATGAAGCCGTCAGCGAGCCCGTTTACCGCGTCTGCCGCAAGCTGTCTGTCGTGAGCTTCGAAGCTTATATTCACGAGCCTGGACTTTCCTATTGGTTCTACCGTTATTCTGCTTACGAAATTGCTGGACAGACCATCCTGTCTTCTTAATTGGGAAAGTTTTGGATCTATAGGCTTGTCGCCTTCGGGGGATTTAACTACAAGACCTTTTATGCCGTTTATAACGCCGGATATAGAATTCTTCACTCCATTCGTAATTTGTGATATGGGCCCCGGCCCTTTGTTTGAGCCTGAAAACTCGGGATGCTCCGATAAATTAAGCTCATTCACAACTTCTTTAGCAAGAGATTTACTTTTTAATAGTAAATATTGAGTTTCATAGAACTCCTGGGTCTTACCTTCAATTTCGACTACCTGGTCAAAATTGACGATACGTTGATTGTCGAGGGAAATTTCCAGTTTAGCAGTTGCTTTATACAGGGGGTCTGAAAGAAACGTACCTATAAGGGCTGTGACGACGACTATAGCGAAAAAAGCTATTATAATCTTTTTACGTCGGAGCACTACGTCGAGGTATCTAAGGATGCTAATATCGTCCTCTTCAACAGGGTACGCCCTTAATATCTCCTGTGTCTGCTCGTAATCTCTGAGCGCTCTATCTTCGCGAGCTGGGACTAACTGTCCGCCTCTTCTGTTGTCGTCGCTGTTTTGTCTATTATCCATTGTTATTGGCCTTAAAAATTAATACCTACTGTACTCCCACACTAAAGGGCGGGAAGAACAGCCCGAACTTTATAGCATCCAAGAAGCTTTTGATACCGCTTTTACCTACTACAACCACGTCTTGGTCCTGAAGCTCAATATCCGCCTCTGTTCCTTCGTGTACCTGCTCCAGGTCTATAGGGGTAACCTGTACTTGACCGTTTACGTTTCGAACCAGCTTAACTTTGGAGTCTTCTGCTACGTCATTTAATCCCCCGGCTGCCGTAACCGCCTGACTGACCGTCATATTTTCCCCAAGAGGGAAAGATCCCGGGTTTTCGACTGCTCCGTCGACATATACTACGCCCGCTTCAGGAATATAGACCACGTCTCCCATTTGAATGGGAATATTTAAGTCACTCTGACCTTTATCCAAAAGAAGATCGAGGTCTATCTCTACAGACTTTTCGTTTCCCGCATCGTCCCTTCTTGTTACAAAGGCCATTTCGCTCGCGTCCGGAGCAAGCCCGCCTGCCTGAGCGAGTGCGTCTAATAATGAGCCTTTTCCAAGAAGCTCATATGTCCCAGGTTTTAGCACGCTTCCGATTACCGCTACTCTTTTACTTTTGTATTCAGCTATCGACACAACAACATGGGGATCATGCATATACTTCTGGGATAATAAATCAGATATTCTCTGTTGTGCACCCCCTGCCGTAAGACCGGCCACTTCAACGTTTCCTAGAAGAGGCAGTGAAACAGAGTTTTGAGAATTAACCCTGGCTTGAGAGTCTAATTCCGGAGCCTGCATAACTTTAACATTCAATAAGTCACCGGGGCCAATTTTATAATCAACCGTCGAATGGTCGGAGAATGTCTCTTCTATTATCTGTCTGTTTAATTTTTGGGATTCTTTACTGATCTGTTTACTTGCCTGAGGTTTGGGTAAGGTCTGCAGTCCTGTGTTGGACTTAGATCCGCAGGCAGTGAATATTAAGATGGAAAATATTAAGATGATTGTATTTTTATGCCATTTCATTGCGGTTTACCTTTTGCAACTCGTTCTGTTCTACATACTACTACGTTGACCCGATGAGTTCGGATTAATTCTTTTTTGCCTAATTGAGAATTTCACCTAATTGCTATGGTGTAACGTTACTGGATGTGCCATCACCATCACCCGAAGTTACACCTATTATAGTCCCGGTTATTACCGCTGTCCCCAAAATTATCGGTAGTATGTATTCCGTGGGACTGCTAGTTAGTATCACTGCTGCACCCGGAACACAGCATCCGTCGCGCGATTCGAATACATCCTCTTCGTCATCTTCTTTCTCGGTTTTCGGATAGTACTTCTCTTCGCCCTCTTCAATTACAAATGTTGAAGTAGGCGTAGCAAAATCTACTTTATTTTCGAGCTGATAAGCCGCTGCATTCCCTTCGGTTAAATCCGTTCTTCCCTGAACGAACAATTTGTAATTGGCTTGTTCTACTTGAGCTTGGTGTGGTGTGGTTTTTGTAATGAGGGTGTCTACTAAGAATGGGGCGTTTGGCTGAAAACAATAGCATACTTCGCCGGGATTAGTCCCCACAATGCTAAGACTAGTGCTCTTCAAGCTCAGTAGGTTGGCTATGAATGTCGATTTTTGTTCTATTACGTAAGTCCCGCCCTCTACCTTAAGTACCGCTTGGCTATCTTCCTTCGTCATAATTATAGAGCCCGGATATAGGGGGTACTGCTCGCCGTTCTTGAGGGTTATTTCGCTACCGTCGCTTAACTGTACTACAACTTCCTGCCCCTTTGCGTGAATTTCGCCTAAAGCATCTTGTTGTTGTGCATAGGAAGTTGCTGCTGATAAACACACAGCACTTATTACAAAAAACGCAAATAAAAATCTTAAGTTTAATCTATACATATCACTCCTCCCGTCCATCATCTATTCAATAATACTTAGTTAAAGTATACAGCAGTTCCTAGATGCGGGTCAAAAATTAAAGGGTTTAATTTTTTACTGGTCAAAAGTATTAGGGGGTAATAGTTTTTTAATACTAAAGTATTGCGAGTGCTTAAGACTAAGGTTGGTTTTATTGTTAAATTATCTTAAGCTGTTTCCTCAATTTGCTTACATCGTAATAGGGCTCACCACGTTTTTTAGCCTGCTCAAATAGGTTCTCAAGCTCGCTTAATACTAAGCTTAACTTGTCTCTACCCTCTTTTGTTTCTAGCGCCTCATTGGGAGTCTGACCGCCTAACATGCCAAGCGGCTGATCTATCCAGTTTTGATAGTGTTGGTCGAGCGCCGAATCGAGCTCCTTTCGGTTTTTGATCCCCAAAGGGTATTTTTTGGGCGCAGGAGATCTCTCTTTACCGCTCTGTATAAAGCTTCCGAGCTCTTTTTTGCTGTCTTTAATATGCCCAATCAAAACACCGAGCTCCTTTTCAATTTTTGCCTTCGCCTTGGAAAGCATATCTATCGAATAGCACTCGATGCGTAGATTGTCATCCTCTATCTCTATCGTGCCTGTAATAGTGTTTTTGCCTCTTTTATCCCAGCTGAAAATCCTGAGGTCATCGGTACTCCCGCCAATCTCCACTAATGATTTAATTTTTCCAAGTTTAGTTAGCGCTTTTTCGTTGTTCTTCAGGCGGTAAGAGGCCTGAGCTAGTACAAACTCGTCCCCCTCTGGGGTAACATATTTAGGGTGACTGGCTACATCCTCTAAATAGTGGCCTATCTGATAGCCCCAATCTTGTAGGTAGTCATTCTTGGTTTTTTCTTTGCCGTTTGATTTTCTGTATTCTTTAAACTCTGCCTTGAAGAAGTCCAGGATGAGTGAATTAAATGCAGCCGGGTATACGGATATTACGGCAGAGAAATAGGTGTTATCACCGCACTTAATGGGCCTTGCACCTATTATATCCGAGGTTCTGATCTGCTTTGAAGAAGCCTTGTCTTGCACGTGATACTGCTTTTTTGTAATAATATCCCTTAATGTGCACTCTTCCCCGGGTTTTACATGCTCCACTTCAAAATAACTGTATCTGCTCTGAAGCCAGTCTTTAATCATCCCTTTCTCTAATTTGTCCAGATTCCCACTTTCTTCTCTGTAGTATTTTTCAATCAGCCGCTCGTTTGTGTCAAAGAGCTTGAAGTCATAGAGAAACCAATCAAAGAACTTCTCAAACGTCAGGTCGTCTACCTGCTCTTCCGTGATATCTTCACTGCTAATATCGGGGTCGTTTTTCCAGATATAGAACGCTTCAGCGATCTGCGACTGAAATTCGGGTCTTTCTGAATATTCTGTAAGCTTCATCCGGAGCTCTTTCTCAGCCTCATCGTATTTATACTGTTTAAGGTCTATTACGGAATCGGTCATGGGATTAAAGTATATTTTGCATCAAAAGTGTGTCAACTTAGTTTCCCGGCATCGCTGTGAAGTTCTCGCCTCCGTCCCCGGCATTGCTCTAGATATATGGGTAGCATGGAGGAGATTGCTGCGCTTCGCTCGCTATGAGGGAATTAAAATATCCCTCTCGTTAAACAGAAACTAATTTAAAGACTAATCCTGTGTGCCGTATGTGGTTTCCAAGTACTCTCTTCTAAAATCGAATATTTCCTTGAGCTGGTTTTTCACAATAAGCTCGTTCGCTATTCTTGAAATGGGGTCAAAGGGCAGCGCATAGTGCACTAGGTCTTCCACCAGGACTCCACCGGGAATATCCGTAAATTTGTGTTGGTGGTGCCAGAACTTGTATGGTCCGAAGCGCTGCTCGTCCACGAAGTATTCAGGCTCTTTTACGTGTGTTATTTCGGTTACCCACCTCATGCGGAAATTCAAAAACGGGCTTACCGTGTAAGTGACTATCATTCCCGGGTACATCTCGGAATTTTCATCTGAAGTAATCCTGAAATCTAGCCACGGGGGTGTTATGAGAGGCAGATTGCCCGGGTTAGAGAAAAACTCCCAAGCCTCTTCTTTAGTTATCCCGAGCTCTTGTTTTTTATGTAGCTTATATAATTTCAAGGGGCTCTAAGTGAAACCTATCGTACTCGGAGTAATCCGGCACTATTTTAGTATACACTTTTTATATATCGTCGGATTATAGTTGTGATATATCCTTTTACTTTTACTCTCCACAGACTGTACCTTCAAATATATTTTTGTAGAAGAGGAGTTTTATATTAGTCGGGGACTCTCTCGTGTTAATTAAATCTCCCTAAGTCGACTCTATAGAAATCCCAGTTATCCAACTCTTTGAACTTGTGTATGAAATCCAAGTTCTTCAACCGATGTTTTATTTTTTCATCCTTGACTACAATGAACCTTGTATTTCCCCTCTGCAAATGCTGTAAGATTTCCTTATCTTCCATTATCAGAAAAATCGATGGAATTCTATTGGCTATATTTTCTGCTGTTTCTTCAACAAAATCTCTATCCAAACGTATCTGAGCAAATTTTCTTGCCGAAAGTTTTATTTTCAAAAAGTCCCAATACGCTAACTCAAGCATAGCTGTGGTTGTTGAATCGGCATTCTCTGATTCCAGCAAACTGTTAAGGTAATAACCTACCTTAATTGCGGACTTATCAGTTTTGCTGACAAAATTAGATGCCAGGGCAAAGTTTGCGAACAATATACATGCAATAAGTGTGACAGCTGAGACCCGGCGTAAGCTTATATTTGTGAAGTATCCGCTCTCATTAAATAGAGCATATATCCCCAATGCGGAATATGGGATAAACAGCATAATGAAAGGCAGCGCATATCTCCCCGGTGCCGCGCTTGCGGGGACGGAAAAGAGATTAAAAATACTGAACATAACAAGGCCGATTACTCCTATTGCGAATGGGAAGAGCTTAGTAGTCTTCATAGTTCTTGCACCTAGCCAATAAAGGCCAATAGGCAGAAATATCCAGATTAAGTTTCCCCAGGTTGCAACCAGTCGTGGATAGTAGTATAGCTTCTGTAACAATCCCACTTCATATCCTTCATAATATAATTTTGTGCCGACAGTGTGATCGCCAATAAAATGTAAAAATTCACCTGTAGTAATCATTTCAGCTACAAGATATATGAAAATAAATAGATTGTTTCCGATGAAAAAGCCAATCAATATAAATATGTGTTTGTACTTCTTTTGCTTGTATATTTCCCAAATGAAGTAGCAAGCAGCTAAATTAACCATATTGACAAGAATCCAGCTTTGAAAATGAAAGCCCGTCGAAAAGGCGAATAAAAGTGTGCTAATGACAATATATCGATTAGAGTTCGTATTTGTCCATTTGAGAAAGTAAAATAAGCCTCCGGTGAAGGGGGCTAAATAATATATATCCAGCATCGGAGTACCGCTAAGCCATAAAAACCAAGGGTTGAAAATGAGGAAGAGTCCGGCAATTAGAGTCACTGAATAAAGATTATATAAATATTGGACAATCTTTAAGAAATACACTAGTAAAAAGCAAGAAAAGATAAAGACTGTAATCCTAGGTGTCCATATTACATTATCCCATATCATTAAAGATAATCCGTTAAGATATAGTTCAAATGGCATCCACGTGCCTGTATAGAGCACTGTAGGGAGGTCACCCACTAGCGCCCAGCGTGCAGCTGTTATTCCGCGAAGGTACTCATCTGCAGATACAGCGACAAAGCCCAAATGATAGAAATAAAGCTGCAAGACTATCTTAATACTTAATAGAATTACAATTATCTGGACTAGTTTGTTTTTCAGTATTTGACGAATCATATTAGTTGTCTATTCGGCTAAAGATACAGACTCGACATTGCTAATTTCTATTTATTTACTGGTAAATGTGAATCCGCGTTTTCTGAGTGATTAGTATATTCCCTATTCTTTGATAAATGACCTATTGTTCAATAGAGAAAATCATTTGATGAACATGTGATGTATTAATACGAATATATTATAATCATATAAAAAGTATAAACCCTGTATTGCTAAGTGGTAAGAGCATGATGTTAGTTATCTTTAGGATCTAAGATTTGTCAATTAAAACCGGAGTCGCTACACGGAAGTATTTTAAGCTATGTACTCCTCGACTCTATTTAATTTTACAGAGATACTTTTTTCACTCAGAGTTTAGGCTTAAGTCCCCGGGTTATTTTAAATTCATTGAATGTTATACTATGCACTCCCAAATAGGAGTGCTAAGTCCTATAGTGGTCTGATCACTTTCGCTAACCGGCTTTCCTATGTATAATCCTCTCTCGCTATGAAGATAATTGAGCTTAGAAAAAACGATTCTGAAAAGCACCTTAGAGGCTTAAGGACGAGTATATCTGTGAGCGACCCCAAGCTTGAATCGGTTGTTCGAGCAATAGTCGATGACGTAAGGCGCGGAGGCGACAGGGCGTTATTTAAATACTCAAAAAAGTTTGATAGGGTTGAGCTTACAAAGAGAAGTATAAGGGTTACAGCAAAAGAGATAGAGAAAGCACACGAACAAGTTTCTAAGAAATTAATATCTGATCTCAACTCGGCTGCCAGAAGAATAAGAGAATTCCACAAACATAAAATGCCCGATAGTCATTTGTACAGGGATAGTCACGGAAACGAGCTCGGATGGCTTATCAGGCCCATCGAAAAAGCGGGTCTTTACGTACCGGGGGGCAAGGCCGCGTACCCTTCGACGGTCTTGATGACAGCGATACCGGCAAAAGTGGCTGGTGTGGAGGAGCTTTCACTTGTGACACCTACGCCCGGAGGGAATATAAGCCCTGCCGTATTGGTTGCGGCTAAGATCGCCGGAGTGGATTCTATATATAAAGTAGGCGGGGCGCAGGCGGTGGCGGCGCTCGCATATGGGACTGAATCGGTACCGAAGGTGGATAAGATAGTCGGGCCCGGAAACATTTACGTAGCGATTGCGAAGAAGCTCGTATTCGGTGAAGTGGATATAGATATGATTGCGGGGCCAAGCGAGGTGCTGATAATCTCTGACGGAAGCTCGCCAGCTGCGTGGGCTGCTGCGGACTTATTGGCGCAGGCCGAGCATGATGAGATGGCTGTGCCTATACTCGTCACGGATTCTCAGAAATACGCAAAGGAAGTTAAAAAAGAGGTCTCGGCTCAGCTAAAAGCGCTTAAAAGAAAGGACATAGCGGCGGAATCGGTGAAAAAACAGGGAAGGATATTTGTTGTTAAATCGATCGATATGGCGGCTCAGATTGCAAACATGCTAGCTCCAGAGCACCTTGAGCTGTGCGTGAAGAAGCCAAAAACACTCCTTAAAAAGATAAAGCACGCAGGCGCAATCTTTTTAGGCTCCATGTCTACCGAAGCGTTCGGGGACTATATCGCCGGGCCGAGTCACGTGCTCCCCACAGGAGGCGCTGCCAGGTTCTCATCTCCCCTGAGTGTTTATGATTTTCTTAGAATGCCGAGCGTAATTTCAATCTCAAAACGAGGGTTCCAGGAACTAAACAGCGCGGTTATGAACCTAGCATACAGTGAAGAGCTTGAAGCGCACGCTCTATCGGTGAAAGTCCGTACCGAATCTTAAACACGTACTGTTTCATTTCATTTCTCTGGATTATAGGACATAATCAAATCAAGATATTATAATAAACAGCCATGGATAAGGATAAAAGCGCAACAGCTGCGGGCATTGTGGAAAGAAGGGTTAAGCGGAATATCAAAGAGATAGAAGCCTACAGTGTCCCGCATATTGATTGCAGTATAAAACTTGACGGCAATGAAAGCCCGTTTCAGCTTCCAGCTGATATTAGGGAGAAGTTAGGGGAATCTTTAATCGGTATAGATATACACCGCTATCCCGACCCTGAGGCAAGAGTGCTTAGAGAGAAGATAGCCCGGGCAAGCGGTATTCCGACAGACGGGGTTCTTTTGGGCAACGGATCTGACGAGCTTATAGGGATGCTCATACTGGCTTGTACAGGCTCGACAGAGAGAGTGCTTTATCCGACGCCCACGTTTTCGATGTACGGTCTTAGCGCAACCGCAATGGGCGCAGAAGTCATAGAAGTGCCGCTAGATCAGAATTTCGATATTGATCTTGAGAGTACTCTTAGCATAATAGAGAATTCAGACCCCGATCTGATATTTCTTGCCTCCCCCAATAACCCGACCGGGAATGCGTATTCGGAGGACAGGATTAAAAGCATAATTGAAAATGCCCAAGGGATTGTCGTAGTGGACGAGGCGTATTCTGATTTCAGCGGCTATACGTTTATGCCCTTACTTGAGAAGAACGAGAACCTAGTGATCATGAGGACGCTTTCAAAAGTTGGGTTTGCGGGTCTCAGGCTCGGGATGCTCTATGCAAAACCGGAGCTCGTGCGCGAGCTTAATAAGGTGCGCTACCCATATAATATTAATTCCTTAAGCCAGGCGGCGGCTGAGCTTGTACTTGAGAATCACGAATTCGTATCCGAGAACATACAGCTTGTTGTGAAGGAAAGGGAAAGAGTTTTCGGCGAGCTTAAATCAATTTCCGGTATCGACCCATTTTCAAGCGACGCCAACTTTATACTTTTCAGGGTAGAAGACGCAGACCGCGTGTTTAGTGAGCTTGTGAATAGAGACATATTAATAAGAAATTTCAATAAGCCCGGGAGACTGCAGAACTGCATGCGCGTTACGATCGGGACGCCTGAAGAGAATAACTCTTTTACTGATGCCCTAAGAGATATTCTTACCCCTTAGTCTTTCAAGTGCTGCGAAGCCAACCCAAAAAATCAAACAAGCGACAGGAAAAACGTCTCCTATTTTAGTATAGAGAGTTTTTTCTCCATCCATAATACCCACATCGCCAATTAGATTAGTCTGAACGAAAGTGTCTGTTTTGGATACCACTCTCCCCACGGGGTCTATGATCGCGCTGATGCCTGTGTTAGTCGAGCGAAGAAGGTACTTTCTGGTCTCGACCGCTCTGGGGATAGATACGACTAAATGCTGGTAAGGCGCCGTAGTTTTACCAAACCACGCGTCGTTTGTGATGTTAACTATAAGATTTGCGCCTTTGTCCACGAACTGCCTGCTGAAAGAGGGGATTATATCCTCGTAGCAGATTATGGGGGCGATCTTTATATTCTTTTCTTTGATCTCAAACAGCTCAAGCTCACTGCCCGGCGTAAAATCACCCGAGGCGGGACTAAAATTTTTGAGAGAGGGTATGTACTTTGAGAACGGCAGGTACTCTCCGAAAAGAAGAAGTTTTACTTTATGGTAGCGCCCAAGAATAAGGCTGTCGGAGTTTGTTAGAAAAGCGGTATTGTATTTTATTAGATTTTCGTCCGTCAGGATTTCAGCGTCGGGGTCTTTAGGGGTAAAGGACATGCCGCCTACTATAAAGTATTTCCCCTCTATATTTGGGACGCCTGTCTCGTCTCTTACCAAAAGGTAATCGGAGTCGTTAGAAAACCAGGCTTGGATCGCGGTCTCAGGCCATATGATAAGATCAACGGATAGAAGATCCTGAGACATCTCTTTATGCCGGGCTGTTACTATTTCCTCAAGGCTCTCTGTTTTTTGAAGAAAGTCGAAGTTGGCCTGTACCATCCCTACTTTTATCTTTTGAGCCTGAGCTATCTCACGGTCAACTTGGCTAATTCTGAATTGCCCGTATAGAAGCGCTCCGGCAATAAGGGCAATCGATAGCGCTATCTCTGCCGTTGGCACTTTAGTATGGCCGATTAAGCTCTTTATGGTTTTCATGAGGGCTAAATTTACGATAACGATGATAAAGCTAAGCCCGTATATGCCGCAGAGGTCGAAGATCTGTATCACGCCTATATAATCGGATAGCGCGTTTGATATACCATAGGGGAAGAGGAAGGGAAAAAAGTACTCTACAGATGTCCAAACGGACGCTATGAGAATAATTGATAATAGCCCGGGTTTTTTAAAGAAGCCTAGCCTTGAGCTTATATAGGAGAATATCCCGTAGGAAAGCCCTGCGTACGCGCTTAAGAACGCAATGAAAACAAAGCTTATAATAGTGTGAAAGCCGCCGAACCTGCTGAGTGTGCCTACGAGCCAGTAAGTGCCGATAAAGTTTGCGATTAGTCCGGCAAAGAGACCTAGTTTGAATGAGTCGCCAGCTGATTTATTTTCAATCGCCCAAAATAGAGGTACCAGTAGAACAAAGGTTAGTATCCCGGCATGTGGGATCATGAAAGCGAGTGGGAATAAAACGCCTGTGAGGGCGCTTAGCGCCAAATCTTGTTTTTTTGTCTTGGACATTGAGCGTAAAAGATACCTAAGACCCAGTGTATGTGAAGGATCGGATCGACAATTTAAGCTTTTTTCTTTCTCGGCATTTTCTTTCCGGCCGAGCTGCTCTGTGTCTCTCCACCTTGGGTTTCTCCCGAGGCGTAAAGCGAATATAGCTTAATCGCACCCACAATAATAAGCCCTACTGCTGTGACCTGCGCGACGGACAAATGCGGGATGGGGCTCGGCGTAGTGCTCCTCACAAATTCTATAAAGAACCTCTCGAACCCTGCTATGATTAAATAAATCGAGAAGAGCCATCCTGCGGCCCTCGGCAGGGTTCTGATTCTCCATATGAATAGGAATGCTATGAACATTATGATTATTTCATAGAGCTGTGTCGGGTGTACGGGTATGTCTGTCGGGGGAAGCCCCTTGGGGAATGCCATGGCCCAGGGGAGATTGGACGGGACCCCGTAATCATCGCCTACGAGCAGGCAGCCGATTCTTCCGATGGCATAAGCCAGGGCAAGAGCAGGGGAGGCCAGGTCTCCAATTACCCACATACTTATCTTGTTTCTGTACGCCATTGCCCAGACGAGTACGAGCGCGCCGATGAACCCGCCGTAAAATGTGAGTCCCCCTCTAGAGAGAAGGTGGGTAAGGGGGTCGCTTAAAATTTCGGACAGAGGTACGTTCTCAAATATATAAAGGATTTTTGCCCCTACGATGCCCCCGATCATAGTGGCTAGAAACATATTGCTTATGAGCTTATCATCGAGCTTCTTTCTTTTGGCCTCGGACATTATTAGCCAGTAGCCAACGATGAAGCATATTGCTATCATGAGACCGAAAGATGATATAGTGAAATTGCCTACGCTTATTATTTCGGGATACATTTATTTGTCCTTTTGATCATTAGATGGAGAAGTAGCTCGATCGATCTCCTTTTTGAGCCGGGCGTTCTTCGTTACGAAGTATATCAGGAGTACAAAAAGTAGTACCGATAGTACGAGCTGTATGATAAATCCGCTGAATAATGTTTGCATATTGCTTCCTTTTTCCCTTAATAATTTGTACGCTGGTTTGTATAAGTCAAGAATTTTATGGTTTAAATTGCTATAAGGCCCGGCAATAACTTAATTAAACTTTAACACAGTATACTTGAAGAACTATTGAAAAGAGTGTAAATTCCTTACACTGTATGCTATCCTCACCGGTCTTGGTCCTAAATCGGTACTTTGTCCCCATCACCATTACGAGTGTTAAAAGGGCTTTCCTTATGCTTTACAGCGGCGTCGCGAAAGCGGTAGGGAATGATTACGAGACATTTGATTTTGATTCCTGGGCTGATATTTCCATACTAAGAGAGTACCAGGACGTAATCAGGACCGTAAACACCACGATAAGGACTCCAAGAGTGATCCTGCTCGTTAGATACGAGGGTTTTGTCAGAAAAGAAGCCAAGTTTAACCGTATAAATATTTTCAGACGGGACGGGGGGATGTGTCAGTACTGCCGGGACAAGTTCTCAAGAGCGGAGCTTACGATAGACCATGTGGTGCCTCGTTCTCAGGGTGGTAAGAGTGTCTGGGACAACGTGGTGTGCTGCTGTATCGACTGTAATAGAAGGAAGGGTGGTAGGACCCCGTTACAGGCCAGGATGAAACTTAACCGTAAACCCAAGAAGCCTCTTTGGGACCCGTTCTCAAACATCTATATTAGAGCAGTCAGGTATAAGGAGTGGGAGCCGTTTCTTAATTTTGTTGATATTTCCTACTGGAACGTAGAGCTTGAAGAGTAACCCAAAAGTTTTATTTTAAACTGCTTATTATTTTCACTGGTTTTTTCTGTTCCTATTAGCTAGATTTATTCCCAATATCACTTGATTAACAAATCAACTTACATTTTCGGAGGGTATATGGTTTACAGGATATTCTTTATTGCCTTAACTGTCTTTATATCATTCTCGGGAATTGCCTATTCTCAGATTAAGCTCCCTGATGTTACAGGGCCGATAGTGCAGAAGCTGCCGGTGCATATTGCAGAGCTCTCGAGTGTGGGCCCGTCCGCCGAAGCGGCGCAGGAGTTTGCAAGGGTGCTCGGAAACGATCTTGAAAACGCGGCGCTTTTCGATGTGAGCTTGGGAACTCAAATTGCAGGTGATATTAACAGTATCGGATTTCAGTCTTATTTCGACTCCGGAGCGGATTATCTGGTCGCCGGGCAGTATCAGGCAAGCGGAGGCCGCATAAAATTTGCGGTGAGGCTCTTTAACGTTAAGGAAGAGCGCGCAATACTCGGGAGATCGTACGAGGCAACGCCCGGCAAGGTGAGGGAAGCTGCCCACCGATTTGCCGACCTCGTAATGAAGCAGATAACGGGTAAACAAGGATTCTTTACATCAAAGATTGCTTATGTTCAGGGGGGGAGAAGTAAGAGGAACCTCTTTATTTCAGACTACGACGGCTTTAATATTAGACAGCTCACGAGACACAGCTCGCTCATGATGTCTCCTCATTGCTCGCCCTCGGGGGATAAGATAGTGTTTAACTCCGATAAAGTGTGGGACCAGGATCTCTATGTGATTACCCTGGGCTCAGGTGTTAAGGAAACTAGGCTCACTAAGGCGTTTAAGCTCGAGCAGAGCGCGGCGTGGTCCCCAAGCGGAAGACAGCTTGCGTTCAGCGCGAACGGAGACATATACGTGTCCGGA
>DEIM01000201.1 GCA_002352485.1 Candidatus Dadabacteria bacterium UBA2774 | reverse complement strand
GTTCCATATGAGGAAATGCATGTTTTCTTACAAAAGCTGATTGATGAACATAAGGAAATTTCAAAAGAGTTGAACAATTTTGAAGAGGTCCTACTTTCAATTCAGGAAAATGGCATAGAAAAAGAAACCAATAGTAAGCTAAGCGATTTCTTCCAATATATTGATAATCATTCCCTTCCCCACCATCAGAAAGAGGAAAAGGTTCTCTTCCCTTTGTTGGCTGAGAGGCTGATTGAAAAAGGTGAGCACAGTCAAGGCCCCACTCCCACCACAGCAGTAGATATGCTTGAAGACGATCATATTAAAAGCATGCAGCTTGCGGCTACCGTATTCAATATTTTTGCACTCTCAGGCCGCCTCCCCGACCACGACTCCAGGCTGGTCGTTCTGGATATTGCTCTTGAGCAGGGAAAGGCGCTCGTTGAATTACTGCGTTTACATATTTTTCGTGAAGATTCCATAGTGTTTCCGATCGCGCATAAGCATATAAGTAAAGAGGAGTTCGATACTATGGAGGAAAAAGGGTAGTTATGGGAAAAATCAGCTTAGACAAATGGGATGTTGAAGACAGCTCTTTTTGGAATTCGACTGGAAAAAAGATCGCAACCAAAAACTTGTGGATATCCATCCCCGCATTGCTGCTGGCTTTTGCAGTGTGGATAATGTGGAGTGTAATTGCCACTAAGTTAAAAGAGTTCGGTTTTAACTTCGGTATGATTACACCGGAGATGAGCCCGGAGCAAATCACCGAAAAACTCAAGGATATTAACAGTTTGTACTATACTCTGCCAGCGATTGCAGGTTTGGCCGGAGCTACCCTGAGAATTCCCAATTCATTTCTAATTGGCATAGGGGGAGGCCGAAACGTAATTTTTATTACAACAGCGCTCCTGTTAATTCCCGTGATCGGGACGGGCTTTGCCCTTCAGGATGTGAATACCCCGTATCTAACCTTCGCCATTATGGCCGGACTGTCGGGTTTCGGAGGCGGCAATTTTGCTTCTTCCATGAGCAATATAAGTTATTTCTTCCCGAAAAACGTTCAGGGCACCTCACTTGGGCTCAACGCCGGTATCGGTAACCTCGGCGTAGGAATAATGCAAAAAGTTATCCCGCTTGCCGTCGGGGTTTTCCTGTTCTCCGCAATAAACAAAAACGGCAATATAGTGAACGGTGAAGCGCTTGCCGGTATTCAAAACGCCGGCTGGGTATGGGTGCCGCTATTAGCTATTGCTGCTATAGCCGCGTTTTTCGGAATGAATAATGTGATTACCGGAACACCTAAACTACCGAGTACCATTGAGGGGATCATCAAAACACTGTATTTGATTGTGCTTGGCTTGCTGGCCGCCGGTGTCGGCGCGTACATGCTCGTGGTCCTCAAGATTAACATGTGGATAGTGCTCCCCGTCGTCGTTGTCTTAACGCTCATATTAATGAGGTTCCTCACTCCTAAAGAGATCAGAACAAACTTGAGCGGTCAGTTCGTAATATTCAAGAACAAGCACAACTGGGTCATGACCATCATTTATACCATGACTTTTGGCTCGTTTATTGGGTTTTCCGCCGCTTTTCCAAAGCTGTGTCAGGATATATTCGTCTATACGGACCCGAGTAACCCGGGCTTTATCAATCCCAATGCGCCCAATTTTCTGACTTGGGTATTTCTGGGGCCGGTTATAGGCGCGCTGATCCGCCCTGTCGGGGGCTGGCTGTCCGATAGAATAAATAGCGGCGCAACAGTTACGATGTACAGCACCATTGCCCAGATCATCGCTACTCTGGCTGTCGCCTACTTCATAATACAGGCAAAAGACAGCGCGACTCCCGAGACTTACTGGTGGCCTTTCTTCGCATGTTTCATGGTGTTGTTCCTGACCACCGGCATAGGGAACGGCTCCACATTTAGAAGTATTCCAAATATTTTCAGCAAGGAGCTAGCAGGCCCGGTTCTGGGCTGGACTTCCGCAATCGCTGCTTACGGGGCGTTTATTATTCCCAAAGTATTCGGTCAGCAAATTAAAGCCGGCACGCCTGAATACGCGCTCTATGGTTTCGCTATCTATTATTTTGTTTGTTTAGTGCTGAACTGGTGGTATTACCAGGGTCCGAAAGCAGAAATTAAGAATCCTTAATGAAAGCTCAAACTCTCTAGAAGGGGACTCAAAATGGATATTAAGAATAAAGCGACTGGTATTAATCTCTTTTCTCTTTCAACGCCGCAGATGCGCGCGTTTCACATGACCTGGTTTGCATTTTTCCTGTGCTTTTTCGCCTGGTTCGGTATCGCTCCACTGATGGCCATCGTAAGAGAGGAGCTGCATCTTTCAAAAGCTCAGATTGCTAACACTATAGTCGCGTCGGTTGCCATTACAATTCTGGCCCGTCTGTTTATCGGATGGCTTTGTGACCGCATAGGACCAAGGCTGTCTTACACGGGGCTCTTAATTTTCGGCTCAATTCCGGTGATGGCTATCGGGCTTGCTCAGAGTTATGAGAGCTTTTTGCTCTTCAGGCTCGCAATAGGTGTGATTGGCGCATCATTTGTAATTACTCAATATCACAGCTCTGTGATGTTCGCCCCAAATGTTGTCGGTACGGCAAATGCAACAACTGCCGGTTGGGGCAACCTTGGCGGAGGGGTAACACAGATGGTAATGCCCCTTGTCTTTGCGGCATTTATCGCGCTTGGTTTCACGGATTTTTGGTCCTGGCGTCTTTCGATGGTCGCAGCAGGCGCTGTGTGCTTTCTAACTGGTATTGCTTATTACTTTTTCACAACGGATTTGCCTGACGGGAATTTCAAGGAGCTCAGAGCAAAAGGCGAATATCGGCCTGCGGCACAGGTTAAGGGAACCTTTATGGAGGCCGCCAAGGATAGGCGTTCCTGGGCACTGTTTCTTATCTATGCAGCTTGTTTCGGTATTGAATTAACCATTAATAACATTGCCGCGCTTTACTATATGGACTATTTTGATCTGGGCCTTACAACCGCGGGTCTGGTAGCTGGTCTTTTCGGGCTCATGAATATATTCGCGAGAACCACAGGTGGTATAATCGGTGATAAATTCGGAATCAAATGGGGGCTCAAGGGGCGGACAAAGTGGCTTTTTATTGCCCTGGCTGTAGAGGGTGTCGCCCTGATGTTTTTCTCGCAGATGACGGTCCTACCACTGGCAATAGGGACCATGGTGGTATTTAGCTTATTTACACAGATGTCTGAAGGCGCTACATATAGCGTTGTTCCATTTATAAATAAAAAAGCCCTAGGCTCGGTAGCCGGCATAGTCGGTGCGGGTGGAAACGCGGGAGCGGTTGGGGCTGGGTTCCTTTTTGGCGTAGAAGCGCTTGACTGGCCGCAGAGCCTCTTGATCCTTGGTGGCGTGGTGTTTGTTGTTTCCTTTGCTACCTACTTTGTGACATTTTCAAAAGAAGCCGAAGCGGAAGCAAAAGCTGAGCATGATAAGGCTCTTGCGGAAAGAGCTGCTACACGAAAAGATGTGGAACCAAGGTGGCAAATCCCTGCCCTGCCTGACTTGGCCAGGAGTCTGTCGGTCGTTGATTTGTTACGTGTTTATCTTGGAATTGCCTTGGTAACAAAAGGAATATATTTCATTATGAATCTGGGAGAATTTGAGAGTATTTCCGCGGGATCGCTGGGTTCGTTTCTAAACATAGCTGCATGGTATGTAGTATTTGCCCACACTGTCGGGGGGGCGGCTTTAATTCTGGGCATCGCGACTCGTTTTGCAGCTGTCCTAAACGTTACTGTCGTTGTAGGGGCGATTATTTTTGTGCATTCCTCAGAGGGTTTATTTGCACCAAGCCAGGGGCTTCAGTTTAGTCTGTTTGTACTTTTTGCTTTATGTCTGTTGGTATGGAAGGGCTCGGGCAATCTATCTTTAGATACCATGCTGCGGGCTTAAGCTAATAAAGAGTATAAGGTGATAGCTGGAAACATAGTTTTTTGTTTTATGAGTGAAATATGTAGTACAATAGATCAAGTAATCCGAGCTTAGCTGTCTAAGTCCAATTCGTCGAATATAACTGCTAAGCTGAGTAGGAGAGAATTTTTGAAATTCGGTTTTCAAGAAAGCACCAAGCTCATCGACGAGGGGCTGAAGTATAAGTTTAAACGTCCGGCACTCAGGCCTCCGGGTGCGCTTCGCGAGGAGCAGTTCCTGATTACGTGTACGCGCTGCGGGGACTGCAGGAAAGCCTGCCCCCACGATACGATACATATGGTTGATCTCCTCACAGGAGGTGTTAACTCGGGAACACCGTTTATCAGCGCTTACTATTCCCCGTGCAGGTTCTGTGAGGATATGCCTTGCTTACAGTCCTGTAAAACGGGAGCTCTTATACAAGAAGAAGATAAAGAGCTCAGAATCGGAACCGCTTACGTGCATTTGAAACACTGTCTAGTCAAGCAGGGACAGTCCTGTGATTACTGTTTCAACACTTGTCCGACGGGAGTATGGGCAATATCCGAGCACGATGATAAGTATCCGGTAATCGATGCGGGGAAATGCGTTGGGTGCGGCAAGTGCGCATACATTTGTGTAAGCCAAACAGGGAAAGCGATAACAGTAGAGCCGCTATGAAGGAGAAGAGAGTAAAGTAACTTAAATTAAAAAAAACAGATGTTCCGAGCTTAGCCGTCTAAGTTCAGCTCTTTGAATATGAGGGCTAAGCCGCAAATATAAAAAATATATTTGCCGGGGTCAGAGCCGTGAAAACGCCTGGCCTCCCGTGCTTGGAAAGGAGCCTATATGATATCAGTTAAAAAAGCCCAAGAACTCATTCTCAGCCGTTCGTTACCGGCAGATTTTACCCTTACCGACGTCCGTAGTATACAGGGCGAAGTGCTGCGCCAGCCCCTTGTTGCCGACAGGGACTATCCCCCGTTTAACCGCGTAGCTATGGACGGCATAGCTGTCTCCTTTGAGAGCTGGGAGAGTGGGCGGACCAACTTTCCAATTGAAGGATGCCAAAAAGCAGGGCAGCCTCAGATGGTTCTGAGGAATCCTGAAAACTGCATTGAAGTTATGACCGGGGCACCGCTCCCCAAGGGCTCTGACACCGTAATTAGATACGAAGATGTGTGCATAATTGACGGGAAGGCCGGTATAGACAGCGCTCTCTCTTTGAAAAAAATGCAGAACGTCCACCGCCAGGGTACGGATTGTAGAGAGGGTGATGTAATCGATAGTGGGGGAAGCGTGCTAAGCGCGCCAAACGCCGCAATCGCTGCTGCAGTCGGATGTGCACAAATACAGGTGTCCAAGCGTCCTGTCATATCTCTTATCAGCACAGGGGACGAGCTTGTTGAAGTGGATCAAAAACCTTTTGACTATCAGATAAGACAGTCCAATTCCTATGCTCTAAATACTTCTCTTCGCTCAAACGGGTTTAACGATATTAACAATTTTCACCTTAACGACAATGAGGATGAGATTCTATCCTCACTTGGAGAAATACTCGGTTCATCGGACGTGGTTATTATTTCCGGAGGGGTCTCAAAGGGTAAGTTCGATTTTATCCCGGGCGCTTTAAGACGCCTTGGTGTAGAAGAGGTCTTTCACAGTGTTAAACAACGCCCCGGAAAACCTCTTTGGTTCGGCAGTACTCAAGATGGAAAGAGGATTTTCGGCCTCCCCGGAAACCCTAATTCCGCTCTCGTATGTCTTCACCGCTACGTGCTGCCCTCGCTGTGGAAATCCATTGGAATTGATCTTAGGGAATATATGCCATATGCCGTATTGGAAGAAGATTATTTATTCGAAAAAAAGCTCACATGTTTTTTGCCGGTCAAGATTACATGCCGTGAGAACGGGACTTTAACGGGGGCTCCAGTGGCACTTAACGGCTCGGGGGATTTTACGTCCCTTGCCAAAAGCTCGGGGTTCCTTGAGCT
Organism: Candidatus Dadabacteria bacterium UBA2774; assembly: GCA_002352485.1. Classification (GTDB taxonomy): domain Bacteria; phylum Desulfobacterota_D; class UBA1144; order Nemesobacterales; family UBA2774; genus UBA2774. Next base: position 722 of record DEIM01000201.1, on the reverse strand, counting down.
TTCAGAAGAAAAAAATTATTTCGAGAAAGGAAAAGCATTCCCACTATACCTGTGGAGAGGACAACCGCTATGAACGTTAACCCTATAGTACAGCTTAATGACAGCTACGGAAGAAGGATCAGGAAGCTCAGAGTTTCACTTCTGGATGCGTGTAATTTTCGCTGTGTATACTGCATGCCATTAAATCCCGTGTTTATGGATTCGTCCCGCTGGCTTTGTCCGGATGAGATCGAGAGCGTATGCTCTACTTTAGTTAATTTCGGATTGGAGCAGATACGTATAACGGGCGGAGAGCCTACGCTAAGGGAAGATTTCAGGGATATTGTGCTTCGCCTCTCTTCCCTTCCGCTTGATAAGCTTGGGCTTACCACAAACGGCTGGAATTTAACGAGCGAGCTCGATTTCCTAAAAGATACTAACTGTAAGCATCTCAACATAAGCCTTGATTCGCTCAAAAGGGACACCTTTAACGGTATAGCCAGAAGGGACTACTTTGATAAAGTTATGGACTCGGTACTGCGAGCAAAGCTGCTCGGGTTCCAGGTGAAGATCAATACCGTGCTCATGAGGGGAATTAACGACCATGAGGTGTTTGATTTTATAAAATTTTCAGCCGAGCACGGGGTTGAAGTAAGGTTCCTCGAGCTAATGAGTATAGGGCAGGCGGGCGGCTCAAAAGATAAGCTTTTTGTCCCCGCAGCCGACGTAATTAAACGGATATC
>DEIM01000150.1 GCA_002352485.1 Candidatus Dadabacteria bacterium UBA2774 | reverse complement strand
GCTACAGATCTCGGATACCCCTCCATTAAAGGTAAATCTCTGAAGATAACACTCAGCAACGTTAATAAGCCTGCGGATAATAGAGACGCTTTCAATACATCCTGAAGCTCGTAAAGCGAGAAGTATCTATAGGAAATTTTATATAGTTTAAATTGCCAAAAAACAGCAAGTTTTATCGGCATATATACAGCAAGGAGAAATAATATCTGTGGAACAAAGTGACTCTGTATTTCCCCCAATCTTATATAATAAGACAAGAAGAGTATTACAGCGAAAAGCACTAAGTCTGTGACCAAGGTAATTGGCAGCTTATACAGTCTATTGCTATCTACTAATCGGATTATTATATTTCTCAAATTCTAATTACCTCGAGTAAGGTTCTAATTACTATTTTCAGATCCGTCTGAAAGCTCATTTCGTTAATATACTTTCTATAAAGTAAGATTTTCTTCGGCAGAACGACATCGATGTAAGCCTCCTCTACATCTTCATGCCCGGCTAGAACCTCTTCTTCGTTTCTAAACTCAAGTGCTGCATAATCGGTAAGACCAGGACTAATCTGTAATATATAAGAGTAATCATTTTCAAATAAATCTACGTACTTTTTGGATTCAGGTCTGGGACCGACGACACTCATTTCCCCCTTGAGCACATTATAGAGTTGAGGCAGCTCATCCAGTTTATATTTTCTTAGATACTTACCCAGCGCTGTTACCCTGTTATCGTCTCGTGATGTAATGGAGAGACCGTCGGTTTCAGGGCTATATCTCATTGTTCTGAACTTATAGAGTATAAAAGTACTCCCGTTCTTGCCAATTCTTGTTTGTTTAAAAAGACCCGGCCCCTCTCCGGATAGTTTTACGAGTATCCAGATAGTTACCAACACGGGTGAAAGCACTAAAAGAAATGTTAAAGAAAACGCAATATCAAATAGCCGCTTTCCAAACCCGATATAAAAACTATTAGCTTTATTTTCTATGCTTTTCACAAACATCTGTCACCGTTTGAATTACATATCCGACTTCTGCCTCGCTCATACCCGGATAGATGGGAAGTGAGATAATACGCTCATAGACCCATTCTGCCTCAGGAAAATCCTCCACTCCATAAGAAAACGCATTTTGATAAAATGGGTGTCGATGAAGAGGAATAAAATGAACACTCGTACCTATGCCCCTTTCTTTTAATATTTCTATAAACTCCGCTCTATCAATATTCAACACACCGGGGTTAATCTTTAATGCATAAAGGTGGTATGAAGAAACCCTGTCACTGTTAAGGTATGGCGTTATAAGCTGCTCAACATCCGAAAATGCCTCAGTGTATTTTTGGGCTATATGCTTTCTCATTTCCCACATTTTATCCAGTTTTCTTAACTGGGAGAGCCCAAGCGAGGCTTGCAGATCCGTCATATTGTATTTGTAGCCCGTTTCCAGCACCTCATAGTACCAGGATCCACCGTTTGAGTATCTTTTCCAGGCATCTTTAGATATACCATGTAGTCTTAGAATTCGCATTCTTTCAGCCCACTCTTCATTCTCTGTCGTTACCATCCCCCCCTCCCCTGCGGCAAGAGGTTTTGTGGCGTAAAAGCTAAAGCAAGTCAAATCACCAATTGATCCAACGGGCTTACCTTTATAGGAGGCCGGTAGCGAGTGTGCAGCGTCTTCAATTACGAACAATTTATTAGCTTCTGCAATATCCGAGATTTGATCCATATCACAGGGCAGCCCCCCGTAGTGAACCGGGATGATTGCCCGAGTTCTCGGTGTTATCGCCTTTTCAACTGCAGAGATATCAATATTCCCTGTGGTTCTGTCTATATCCACAAGTACGGGTTTGGCATTACAATAACAAACAACCTCTGCAGTAGCTGTAAATGTCATTGTAGGTACTATGACTTCTTCACCTTCCTTTAAATCTATTGCCTTTAAAGCAAGGTGAAGTGCAGATGTCCCTGAATTTACTGCAACCGCATGCTCTGAGCCTACATAGCTTAAGAATTCACGCTCAAACTCAAATGTCTTGGGCCCCATAGTAAGCCACCCCGACCTTACGGTATCAAGCAATCCTGAGACTTCGTCCTCGGTTATATATGGTTTATGAAACGGTATATACATGATTTATAGTATAAAGTAGAGCAATTTCCCTTATCAACAGAACGTCTCCTCGAACATTCTAAACCCTCTTTCCCCACAGGCTCTGATTTTAAAACATATAATAGCTTCGCTAACAATAATTATACAGCAATTTTGTAGCCAATTGAACGTAAAAACATTTAAAAGCAATAACTAACCACTCAAATCTAATATTCCATATTAGAATAAGGGCGTAAGTCTCTAGATACGCTAGCACTCTTTATGATATTCATGTTTTTATCATCATTTTAATTAATCAGATTTCTTCAACCCCATTATGGTATATATACGCGTGACCTGCCTTAATCAGATTTTAAAAATGATATAATTGTAATGTGCTATGGATAAATAATAGATGTATAATATTATCTGTAGTACGTGTTATTAAATGTTGAAAAAGTTTAGATATACAGAGCATGGGTTAGAAAAAATGAAATAATGTGAAGGGGTTATTTCTAACTCTTGAGATTATAGTATATGTTTATCAATAAAAACAGGGAGATTAAGAAAACAAAATTTCAGAAATGTAAGATCACAACCCTAGATACTACACAAGATTAGTAAATTCACCAGAATTCTAGCCCTGAGAGCAACATCAATATGCAAAGAACACAAACACCTACTAAAGACAGCGAATTGGACACAAAAAATTCCGCCATAGGTGCCGACGAAACTAATATTACTGATTACAAAATTCCCACTTCAGTTCGTGAATCCCGGCAAACTGTATCCTTAAATCTGAAAGAGATATGGGCATTTCATGAACTCCTATATTTCCTAGTATGGCGTGATATAAAAGTTCGTTATAAACAGACTGCATTAGGTGTAACCTGGGCGGTACTTCAACCATTTATGACAATGGTTGTATTCACGATATTCTTTGGTAAGCTGGCAAAAATTTCAACAGAGGGCTTCCCAGGACCGATATTTTACTTTTCCGCACTTCTTCCCTGGCAGCTTTTTGCGTACGCCTTAACCAATTCGAGCAACAGCCTGGTTTCCAACAGCGACCTTATAACAAAAGTATATTTCCCGCGCTTAATAATCCCGCTTTCCTCGACAATAGCGGGGATTGTAGACTTTTGCATCGCGTTTTTAGTACTCATCGGAATGATGCTTTACTACGGAATCACACCGACTTGGACGATTTTGTTGCTTCCCATATTTATACTATTTGCCATAGCTACCGCGCTTGCCGTAAGTTTGTGGCTTTCGGCATTAAATGTGAAATACAGAGACGTACGCTTCACAGTGCCGTTTCTAACTCAATTCTGGCTTTTTATTACGCCCATCGCTTACCCGAGCAGCCTCGTGCCTGAAAAATGGCGTATTTTATACGGACTTAACCCTATGGCCGGTGTAGTGGAGGGATTCAGATGGGCTATACTAGGCAAATCGAGTGGCGTGGGTCCTTTAATGGTAGTATCCGGAGTAATTGTGATAGTCATGCTGATTGGCGGCTTAATATATTTCAGACACACTGAAAGAACTTTTGCGGACATAGTGTAACCATGAATAAGACGGCTATATCCATTTCAAACATAGGTAAAGAATACAAACTCGGCGAAAAAATCGAATACGGGAGTTTAAGGGAAGATTTAACTAATTTTTTCAGTAATGGGATCAAAAGATTAGTCTCGAAACAGGGCAGCACTAACGGAGAAGAAAAGATTATTGCTCAGGATTACTTCTGGTCTTTAAAGGATATTTCTTTTGATATCGGCAGAGGAGAGATAATGGGAATAATCGGCCGAAACGGCGCCGGTAAAAGCACACTTCTCAAAATAATAGCTGGAATAACAGAGCCTACAGAGGGAAGAATCAATATATACGGCCGTATAGCGTCTCTACTGGAAGTAGGTACCGGTTTTCACCAGGAGCTCACAGGTAGGGAGAACATATACTTAAACGGTGCAATTCTAGGCATGAGAAGAACTGAGATAGATAGAAAGTTCGATGAAATTGTAGCTTTTTCAGAAGTCGAGAGGTTCATTGACACTCCTGTAAAATTCTATTCAACCGGTATGAGGGTAAGGCTAGGGTTTTCGGTTGCGGCACATTTAGAGCCTGAGATTCTCCTGATAGACGAAGTGCTAGCGGTAGGGGACGCTGCTTTTCAGAAGAAATGCCTGGGCAAACTCAATAACGTTGCTACCTCGGAGGGCAGAACTGTATTATTCGTTAGCCACGATATGGCTGCAATTCTATCTCTTTGTAATAGAGCGGTTTTATTAGATCAGGGGAAAATGGTAGAAACAGGAACTACAAGTGACGTGGTAGAGAAATATTTTCAATCATTCTCATCCTCTGATGCGGTCCCTCTGGACAAACGAACGGATCGTGAAGGAGATGGCAGCGTTATTGCCACATCCCTTTCGATAGAAAATGCAGACAAAGGGAAACCCATACGTCCAAGCAGTAAGCTGAAGATTACAATAGGCTACCGCAGTGACAATCCGGTCAATAATTTAGGTGTTGAAATCAGGATTCGTGATTTCAAGACCAGAGTGGGCATATTATATTTTGACAGCAGTGCATCTCATGACTTTCCTCATAATTTGCCGCCAGAAGGCAAGATCGTATGTGTTACTCAGAGTAATTATCTTACTCCCGGAAGGTGCGTAGTTGATTTAACCCTATATAAATCCATGGTTGACACTGATGATATCGAGCACGCCGGCCAATTCGACGTTCTGACTGAAGATGTATACGGTCTAAGTAAAATCCCATCCCGAAACCGTTCATATTATATAGTCGATTATCATTGGACGATTGAAAGTATGAAATAAAGATACGGAACCATGACAATTCTTAACAATAAATTAACAAAATTTATTTGGCATATACTACCCGATCCGCTCCGATACTATATTAATTTAAAGCTAAGGTGCGACAGATCCATCCCGCCAGGGTGGGTGGGTTTTGGAGACCTTAGAAGACTAACCCCATTGGGAACAAATTTCGGACACGATAGAGGTAAACCGATTGACAGATTTTATATAGAAAATTTCCTGGCCTCTAATTCTTCCGATATAAAGGGTAGAGTACTGGAGTTTGCAAACGACACTTACACACAGACATACGGAAAAGATAAAGTAACAAACAGTGATGTCCTGAATCTAACTAAAGAAGAAAACCCTGCTACAACGATCGTAGCAGATATTTCCTCAGCTCCTCATATACCTTCAAACCAGTTTGACTGCATTATTTGCACACAGACTTTACAATATATTTATGATGTAAATGAAGCCATTAGCACTTTATATCGGATACTGAAACCCGGTGGAGTCCTGCTTGTTACAGTACCGGCCATTAGTCAGCTGGATATCCTCTACCCTGATCAGTTTTTTTGGAAATTTAGTTCCGCTTCCGCCGGCCTATTATTTGGAGAGTATTTCCCGGATGACAAAGTAGAAATATGCAGATATGGCAACATATTAACCGCAATAGGATTTCTCCAAGGATTAGCGTTACACGAATTGACTGAAAAAGAGCTGAATTATCAAGATGATATATATGAGTTAATTATAACAATTAAGGCTACGAAGAATTTATAAAACTGAGCAATAAAATGGCTAATTCTATACCTATACTTATGTACCATCAAGTTAGCAATGTAGTTCATCCCAATTTTCGGGAGTATACGGTAACAACCGAAATGTTCACTTCTCAGATGAGAATTCTGAAACGTCTAGGATTTAACCCTATCACTTTCAACCAATTATTCTCGTATAAAAGAGGAACTGGCATCTTACCTAGGAAACCTATAATTATCACCTTTGACGACGTCTTGGTTGACGCTGTAGAATGTACAGTCCCAATACTTGAAGAATTTGGATTTAAAGCGGTATTCTATGTACCAACCGATTATGTAGGAAGAAAAAGCAGCTGGATGATACCCGACGTAGATGTCGAATTCCCTCTTGTAGATTGGGTGGAAATTAGAGAGCTTATTTCAAAGGGTTTTGAAATTGGTTCTCATTCAATAACTCATCCACATTTGGATAAGATATCATCTAAAGATTGCTACAGAGAACTTGAAGGATCTCGCAAAAAACTCGAACAGAAACTCGGAGTCGAAATTAGGCATATGGCGTATCCTTTCGGCGAATTCGATGAGAGTGTAAGAGAGTTAGCAAATAATGCTGGTTATTATACAGCTTGTGCTGGTGAGTCCTACATAGCCAATTCAAATAGTCACTTGCTCAGTCTGCCGAGGCAAAATGTCGGTATGAGTGATAATATGGTTGAGTTTTTATTGAAGATACATTTTGGATATACAATTACTGATGTATGGAAGACATGTAAAAACAGAACGGAAAACTTAAAGCCGTTAGTTCCGAAACCTGTCAGGCAAGTACTTAAAAAACTATTAAAATATCCAAACTCAGCTTAATACATCATGATTAAAGTCAGCATAATAATACCGACATACCAACGGTGTAACTCATTGAAGCGTGCACTAAACGCTCTTAACTCACAATCATTCCCCTTTGATGAGTTTGAAGTAATAGTGTCAATTGATGGATCTCAGGACGGTTCCAAAGAGTTCGTCAAACAATTCAAGTCTAAATATAATCTGGAATACATCTGGGAGCCTAATGAAGGCAGAGCATTTGCCTGCAACAGAGGCATACGGAGAGCTAAAGGGGAAGTTCTAATAATAATAGACGATGATATGGAACCTGGATTTGAATTTGTTAATGCGCATTTCAAAGTCCATCAATCAAATGCAATGCTCGCTGTTATGGGTGCCGCCCCCATACCCCTTGATAAAGATTCATCAATTGCAGCACACTATATAGCTTCGGAGTTTAATTCAAGACTGAATAAGATTTCATCACCAGACTACAAATTCCAGATCAGAGACTTTTACGGCGGCAACCTGTCAATTCGCCTGGAGAATATTTTAAAAATAGGAGGGTTTGACGAATCTTTCAAAGGATACGCCCATGAAGATATAGAACTCGCTTACCGGTTAATTAAATTGGGTGTTACATTCGTATATGATAAAGACGCATATTGCACTCAACACTATGAAGATAATTTTCGAAACCTTCTCAAAAAAACAATTTCTGCAGGTAAAAGTGCGGTCTTACTTTATAGAATGCACCCTGATTCTTTTGAAGAAAATGAGCTAGCAATTTATAATTCAAACGGTTGGAAATGGCGTTCACTTCGTTTGTTCTTAATTTGGATCAGTATTCTTATTCCCATTACAACCGATATTATTGCATCATTTGTAGTACATTTCGGGAAATCTTATTCAAGAACAAAAGCGAAACTATGTTATTTGGCTATGGATTATTCCCTTTGGCTTGGAGTCTGGCTAGCGCTGAGAAAGGATACCAAGAGAAGACAGATCATCTCCAAAATAAAGCTTTCAAGAGAAAATGAATAAGATTAAAATACAAAAATGATGACTTGCACTCATAATATTAATATATCAAGAATGGTAGCTTAGATGAACCGTAAAATCCCAATCCTAACATATCACCAAGTGGCGCCAAACCCCGAGGCATGCTATCCGCTGCAGTCAGTAGAGCCTAAGACTTTTGCGCTTCAAATGAAATTGCTTAGCAAACTAGGCTACAACACTATTGATCTTGATCAATTGTATGAATATAGAAATGGGAACGGTAACCTACCAAAAAAGCCTATTGTAATAACATTTGATGACGGTTATCAGGACTCAATAGATTATTCAATTCCTATCCTAAAGGATTACGGTTTCACAGCGATTTACTACATACCTACCGATTATGTAGGAAGAAATAGCTCATGGTTAATGCCCGAACTAGGATTTGAATTACCAATTGTTGATTGGAAAAGAATTAAGTGGCTTGACTCAAACGGTTTTCATATCGGAGACCATTCGGCATCTCACCCTCATCTAGACCAGATAACAAGGGATGAGTGTATTAAAGAGCTAAAAGTCTCAAAGAATACATTAGAAGAAAAGCTCGGTCATGATGTTAAGCATCTAGCTTATCCTTACGGATCCTATAATAAATCAGTTATGTCTGTGGCCGCCGAGTTAGGCTTCAAAACTGGTTGCACTATTGAAGAAGGTTTATGCAAATCAAAGTACGACCGACTTTCGCTACCCCGTATCAATATAGGACAAAGAGATTCGATAGTAGATTTTGTTTCGAAAATACATACAGGCTTTAGCCCTCAAAGCGGAGCAAAAATACTATTCAATAAAACATTAAACAATTTCAGCA
>DEIM01000232.1 GCA_002352485.1 Candidatus Dadabacteria bacterium UBA2774 | reverse complement strand
CCCTGTGAGCATCTTCATCGTCGTCGTTTTCCCGCAGCCGTTAGAGCCCAGGAAACCGAATATCTCGCCTTGCTCAATGCGGAAGCTTACGTCGTCTACGGCGGTAAAGCTGCCGAACCGCTTCGTGAGATTCCTGGCTTCTATGGCTGTTTCACCGTCGTGATTATGGTATGGAGTAATTTCTAATTTTTTGTAATACTTGCTCTCATCCTCGGGCATGAGATGTATAAACGCCTCTTCAAGGCTGGTGGAGCCGTTTTGCTGTCTTAGCTTTTCAGGACTTCCGGTTTCGAGTACCCTGCCGTCATTCATGGCAATGAGCCAGTCAAAACCCTCGGCCTCCTCCATATATGCTGTAGCTATTATTACGCTCATACCCTCGCGTCTGTGGCGAATACGTTCGATGAGCTCCCAGAACTGTCGCCGTGACAGGGGGTCGACACCGGTTGTGGGCTCATCCAATATCAGGAGCGTAGGGTCGTGAATAAGAGCGCAGCAAAGGCCGAGTTTCTGCTTCATGCCGCCAGAGAGCTTCCCCGCGGGGCGCGTGGAAAACGGAGCGAGGCCTGTGCCGCTGAGAAGCTCCTCGATTCTCCACTCACGCTCTTTTTTTGACTGCCCGTAAAGGCGGCCGAAAAAGTCCACATTATCGTAAACCGAAAGCGTCGGGTAAAGGTTTTTTCCGAGGCCCTGGGGCATATAGGCTATACCGGGACAAATAGCGGCCCTGTTCGAGGACACAGACATGTCTGATCCGAGGACTTCTACTTTGCCTTTTTGGATCTTGCGGACCCCGGATATAAGCGCCAGCATTGTGGACTTGCCCACACCGTCTGGGCCGATAAGCCCCGCCATACATCCAGATGGTATCTCAATGCTAACATTATCTAAAGCTTTGGTTTTGCCGTAGATTTGCGATACGGCGGTGAGGCGGGCTACAGGACCTGTCTCATTAGAGCAGTCGCTCATTTTAATATCCGGTATACCGATCTAAATTTTCAGGCCACTGTGCTTTCGGGTTGACTCTGACGAATGCCACACCCGGGAGTCCGGGCTTTATCCAGGCCTCGTATTTTTCTACAGTTTCAGGCGTGATACTGACCTTCACGCGGAAAACCAGCTTCTGGCGCTCCTTGGCGGTTTCAACTTCTTTTGGCGTGAACTGAGCTTTAGACGCGACGAATGACACCTTGGCGGGAATTGCAAGCTCGGGAGCCGCGTCAAGCACTATCCTGCCCTCAGCGCCTATTGCCAGGATGCCCGCATCCTCCATAGGCAGGAATACAGTCATATAAACATCTGAAAGGTCGATTATAGTAAGCACTTTTCCGCCGGCGGAGATAACTTCACCGGGTTCGGCCAGGCGGTACTGGACACGGCCGCTGAAGGGGGTTTTTAGAACACTGTCTCTAATATCGACCTCAAGCCTTTCGGTTTGAGCTTTCGCAGCGTCAATTGCGGCTTCGGCATTGGCAACGTCTGCCCTTGCCGCATCGCACATTGCTTCGGCTACATCAAACTTGGCTCTGTCCTGATCGAGTTTTTGAAGTGAAATGTTTCCGTTTTCATAAAGCCTTTTTGAACGAAGGAGGTCTCTTTTAGCTAATTGACACTCGCTTTCACGCTGAGCGACAATTGCTATTGCGGTGCTGCGCTGTTTTTCCGCGCTGATTTCAGATGCCTTGGCCTCTCTTAACTGGGCTTCGAGAGATTCGGTATCCATCCGGGCCACGACTTGCCCCGCCTGGACGTCGTCCCCTTCATCCACAAGAATCTCTGAGACTCTCCCATAAAACTTAGTGGCTATGTCGACTTCGGTTGCTTCAAGACGCCCGTTGCCAGACGCAATACCGAGTAGGGGAGGTACTCTGTAATACTCCCACCAGATGTACAAGCCCGCAAGCGCCGCGATAATCACTAGTGCCCCAATCACTGTAAAACTTAATTTGCTCTTAGTCATAGGCCCTTCTCTTTACCCTCATTGCAAATTATATCTTAAGTGTCTGTTCTGATATCAATCATAAAGCAATATCTTACGCATATGTATATAGTCATAGATATTTTACCCGCCTGCCGGCACATAGGGATAAAAATAATACTGTATCCAAAAAACACGATTCTTTATAATGTTATTTATCGCAAACAGTATGCCAGTTAATAAAAATTCGCAGCTACAGTTTTGATTAAGCTGAGATTGGGGACTGTATGAGGTGCGAGAGCTGTGGACAAAATGAAAAAAGCTGCGTTCCAAAGGGGCTGGCAACCAAGATAAGAATACCCAAGAATGGATAGACTATAGTATGGCGAGAGCCATAATGCTTTAGTACGGCGTTAAGGTGAAATGTAAGTCAAAAATATTATAATATATACTACTTAAGCCTAATTTACATTAATACTCATTAATAATACAATGGATATTATGGGTCGGTAGCCTCAGATTTTTCAGAAATGTACGCGGAAGTTATACATTTTAATTTTTAACGCTTAAGTGTTAAAGGGTCGAATAGAAATGTCTACTTCTTTACGTCATAAACAGATATATAAAAATGATTCTGATACGTCTTCCTTAAAGTCGCGCTTAAAAACCTTGGCGCGGACAACGCTAGAGTTGCAAAAAAGTGAAAAGCGCTTTAGGTCCCTAATTGAAAATGTGTCGACCGGCATATATAGGTTTACTTCCTGCGGCAAAATTTTAGATGCGAATCCGGCGTTCATAAGAATGCTTGGTTTTTCTTCTATTGAAGAATTAGCCGTATACGGGTTTGAAAACCAAAACTTTAGATCTGAGCTTTCCTGGGAAAAAATTAAAGAGACTATAGAGATAGAGGGGGAGATCAATGGCTTGGAATCCGTATGGAATAAACGGGGCGACACTGAAATATATGTTTTAGAAAATATTTACGCAGTTAGATCAAGCGACGGGAATGTACTGTTTTATGAGGGAACAGNNACCCAGCGCAAGGCAGAGCAGATTAAGATGAAAGAGGATATCTTATATCTGGAAAAAAAGATAAGTAGAAGAACCGCTCAACTTATGATTGCTAACGATTCATTGCGAAAAGAAGTATCTGAGAAGAGGCAAAAGGGAAAAGAGCTCAGAAATTCAAATAAGCAGTTGCGCGCACTTACAAACCATCTGGAATCAGTACGGGAAGAAGAAAGAACTAAAATATCGCGTGAGGTTCATGATGGATTGGGTCAATCAATGGTATGTTTGAAAATAGACCTCGAATCGTTAAGTAAACAGATTAACGAAATATGTGACAAGCCTCAAATTAATGTGGTTATTGAAACAATGAAGAAGATGTCGGCACTCATTGACTTTAATATTCAGGCCGTTCGCAGGATAGCGATGGAGCTTAGACCGGGGGTTCTTGATGATCTGGGAACAGTTGCCGCAATCGAATGGCAGGCACAGGATTTCGAAAAACTGACCGGCATTAAATGCATATTCAATTCTGAGGTAGAGGATATCCCCTTTGATCGGGAGTCCTCTACTGCATTATTCCGTATCTTTCAGGAGATCCTCACTAATATTTCCCACCATGCACAAGCAACTATTGTAAAGGTAAATATAAAAGAGCGCCGCAACAAGTACATACTTCAAGTTGAGGATAATGGAATAGGGATTCCGATGAAAGAGATTTCTGCTCCGCAGTCCCTGGGACTGCTCGGAATGAAGGAAAGAGCTCTGCTTATCGGGGGGAATGCCAAGATAGTAGGTAAACACAAAAAGGGCACAAAGATTTCAGTCACCGTTCCTATGGCGAGGCATGTCAATGATTAAGGTTCTAATTGCTGACGACCATCCGGTAGTAGGATTGGGTTTAAAATCAATTCTCGAAAAGGAAGCCGACATTTTTGTGAGTGATCTGGTGAGAACCGCGCGGGAAGCTCTGGAGTCAGTTCGTAATACGGAATTTGATATTTTATTGCTCGATATATCATTGCCGGATAGAAGCGGATTGGAAGTGTTACGTCAATTGAAAAGTGAATTTCCGGAAATTAATGTGTTGGTTATAAGTATGTACTCGGAGGACTTATACGCCGTAAGAGTTCTCAAGGAAGGCGCTTCCGGGTATTTGAACAAGGATAGCGCCCCCGAGGATCTCGTTAAAGCTGTTAGGAAAGTAAATTCGAGGGGTAAATACGTGAGTTCTTCCCTCGCTGAAAAATTGGCTTTTGGTCTGGCAGATGATTTTGATGCACCCCCGGATAAAGCTCTGTCCAACCGCGAATTTCAAGTCATGTGTATGATCGCCAACGGCAAAACAATAAAGGAAATATCCAATGAACTTTATTTAAGCGAGAAAACTATAAGCACATACCGTGCCCGTATTTTGACAAAAATGAATATGAAGACAAATGCTGAATTGATCAACTATTCTATAAAGAATAATCTGATTATATGTTGAGTATTTATCTGTACTCTGTTGAATATAACTCGGCAACATTTATCCGGCAACAATTAATATCACTGAATTTATAATCCCGCAGTAGAGTATTTATTCTTTTCGTATAATCACCTTTTCTGGATCCAAGACCATCCCAATAGAGTATGAATTTGTAGCTTAACAACCCGGTTTCCCAATATCTTCCAAAATTGTCTTTTTTGTTTGCTTGACTCATCCGTTTGTAGGTCAAACCCCTACAAAAAAAATTGCATAATCCTACACAATTAATAGACGTTGTCTGATTTTAAATCTATGACCGTTGTATTAGTCTGGGTGTATGTGCTCAGTTACGAGGGACGAATGAAAATTCTGGTGGTGGATGATTCGAGGATTATTCGTGACAGATTGGTGAATTTACTTGACGTGATTAAGGGAGTGTGTGTTGTGGAGCAGGCAGAAAATGCGGAGAACGCACTCTTAGCTTACCGCAAGCTGAGGCCGGAGGTTTTAATACTGGACATACGGATGCAGGGAGCAAGTGGATTAGAGGTGCTACAACAAGTGAAGAGTGAGCAATCTGCCCCGTACGTTATCATGCTCACAAACTTCCCATACCCTCAGTATAGAAAAAAATGCTTTGAGAAAGGGGCAGATCATTTTCTCGATAAATCCACCGGATTTGATGAAATTAATGAAATTATAAGAAAAATGGTTGAAAAGAACGGATTAGTTGTGTGTTCAGACAATGATTAAAACGGGTTGGATTCTAAAGGACATAAGAGATTAAATGGATATAGCGGCAAACAGAAGAAATCCCACATCTCTAAATGAAGGTGTGATATATCCGGGCGAAGTTACCGATGCCTCAGCAGATAAATTGTGGTACGCGGTTTACACAATTGTCAGGCATGAAAAAACTGTAAACGCCTTGCTGTTGAATAAGGGCATCGAGACATTTCTACCTTTGAGGGAAGTTCTGACTCAATGGAAAGACAGAAGAAAAAAGCTTCAGCTTCCGCTTTTTCCCGGATACATATTCGTAAGGATATTAGAGAAAGATACATACAGCATACTGAATATTTTGAATACGAGAGGTGTCATAAAAATTCTGAGCACAAGCGGAAGCTATGAGACAGTACCTGCTCAACAAATAGATACGATAAGACTTCTGTTGGACAAAAATGTTGAGTTCGACCCGTATCAGTATTTTGTCAGAGGAAAAGAGGTTGTGGTAGTTAACGGGCCGCTCCAGGGTGTAAACGGAAA
>DEIM01000208.1:5835-13076 GCA_002352485.1 Candidatus Dadabacteria bacterium UBA2774 | reverse complement strand
CTAACTTTCACTACTTGGAGAACATAGTGTAATAAAACTCAAACCTCCTGTCCCAATTCTCAAGATTATATGAGGCTATGATCAAGTCCTTTGTAACTCCTTCTTTTTCATCTTTAATATATGAGTTGAGTACTGTTTCGGGCTCAAATCCATAATGACTCAGAATCTTGGAGAAGCTAGGATTTCCCATAACATACCTTACAATTATTTTCCTGAAATCCTTACTTATCCCTTCGTTCAAAAGCAGATGGAACATTTGGGATCCCAAACCCAGCCCTCTATAGTCAGGATGCACAAGAAGCTTGATCTCAGCTGCGTTTGACCAATACAATCCTTCGTTATGCAGTGTTCCCTTCGCAACTATCTCTGAGTCTTTAAGACATACCAGCTGAACCAATTTATTATAGCTCGGGCTAGTAAACCAGCTCTCAATCGATTCCCGCGTAGATACGTCATCTTTGTACATAAGCATGTCGTATCGGGGAATTTTCATAAAAAATTCATACAGTGCCTCCGTATCCTGCGGTTCAAGCAGCCTAGCGGTTAATACTGTCCCGTCCTTAAGCTTAAGTTCTTTGGGATACTCGGCCATCTTTAATACAAGATGCAATCTTTGTACCACACATATTTTTTACAGTAATATTAGACATTCACACCAGATATCAGCATAAGCTTTATTAATCATTAAATATTATTGGCAGAGCCGGCAGTAAAGATCATAACTGTCCGATTTGTGAGCAGATGAAAAATGCCCGATTGTCTGACACCTTACAAAAGTTTCTATCTTCACTTTCATATGCTTCTACATCCGTAATATACCGCTTGCTATCACATATCACCGTAATGTATCTTTGGAGTAGAGAATCAGGGAGGTGTCGGCATGAATGGTTCTTTTGTTAAAATAATCATAGTAGCTGTAGTGGCTCTTGGAGCCGTAGGCGGATGCGGCAATGACTGCGGGTTTAACTTAAGTGCAATCCTAAACGGGCCAAGCTCGATCCAGGCTTTATCCCAGTGGAACTGTGTTGGCTCAAGAGACGGGCAATCGGTCCCTGAATTTGTGATACAGTTTTTCGGAGACGGTACCGGTTTTAACGACGCTACAGGCCCATTCACTTATAACCGCACAGGGTGCAGAAGCTTAAGCTACGAATCCGACACAGAAGATGCAATCATCACGAATCTTCAAGGCTCTATTCCATCCGGCATTCTAATCTTCGATCAATCCTCCACAGTAGCAGACCAAGACGGTATACAGGGAGCATGTACAACTGAATTTTTCTAATCCGATCTTCAGTTGATCCTGGATACAGTAATATGATATATATAACAATTAAGCTTCCGGAAGCTTGGTAAACTTTTTTAACCCTTACGAAGCACTGTGTATAGCCACCTTATTGCCTTCTGAGTCGAGGAAATATGCGATAAACCCGTACTCGCCGATACTCATTTTATCCAGCAACACCGTTCCACCGGCCTCTTCTACCCTGGCCAAAGGCACTGAAAGGTCTTCTCCACCGTTTAGGTATATAACAGTACCTTCCGCACTGGGTTTATAATCCGGCCCCTGAACCAGGGCGCCTGAAGCAATACTGGGCTCAAACGGGAACATTGCCATTTTATTCGGACCCATTTCATTCTCTACCATCTCCACTTCAAATACTTTGGAGTAAAATCCTTTCGCCCTTTCCAAATCACTTACGGGAATATCGAACCACACTACTCTATTTTGCATTATACTCTCCTCTGAAAATTTATTACTTGCATCATGCAAGCAATAACAAGCTATCACAATAACTTGCAATATGCAAGCTATTTGTTATAATTTATTTGCGATGTGCGGAGAGGAAAAAAATTGCCCGATATTTTATTCACTGGAAATCTTTGGAGACAGGTGGAGCCTGCTAATACTAAGGGACATACTACACTTCGACAAGAACCGCTATACCGAGTTCCTGGGCTCAGATGAAGGCATATCTACAAACATACTTTCTGACAGACTAAAGAAGCTCGAGAAAGAAGGCATCATATCCAAACACAGAGATCCGGATAATAAGAAACAGTTCATTTATTCCCCGACTAAAAAGTGCCTTGATCTTGTCCCAATTATTATTGAGCTTGCGGTATGGGGTGCTAAGTATGACCCTGACACTAAGGCACCTCCTGAAGAAATGGCCAAGATAAGAAAAAACCGTAAGGACTATATTGACAGTATCCGAACCAAATTTAAATCAATTGACGATTAGAAAATATTTATGGCATACAACGAGAAACTGGCAGAGAGACTGAATAAAGCCTTTAGCAGGCGCAAGGGCGCTGCCGAAAAGAAGATGTTCGGTGGTATCGCCTACATTGTAAACGGTCACATGTGCTGTGGCATACAAGACAACCTGCTGGTGGTGCGCGTCGGGCCGAATGCTTACGAAGAAGCGCTCAAGGAGAAATACACTAGACCGATGGACTTTACCGGAAGACCCATGAAGGGATACATTTATGTAGAGCCAAAGGGCTGCAAATCGGACGAAGATTTAAAATCCTGGATTGAACGAGGGATAAAATTTGTAAATTCACTCCCACCCAAGAAAAAGTAGTTTTTTTTATTGAACTATTCGTGTTAATTCGTGGTTAATCAAATTTTATTCAGCACAACAACCGGTATCTCTCTCTCCCCTGCCCTTTCTTTATAGGTATCATAGCCATTATAAAGCTCGACCGCTTTAGCCCATAACCTTTCGCGGTCTTCACCCGAGGGTTCGTGAGCTGAATATGTTAAAGTCTCACCGTTGAGTAAAACTTCCACCTTGGGATTAGCCACAAGGTTCAGATACCATGAAGGGTGCTTTGCGTTTCCACCTTTAGAGGCAATCAGTATAATGTCGTCCCCGTCTTGATAATAGACTAGAGACACCGTACGGGGCAGACCACTCTTGGCGCCTTTTGTAGTAAGAAGGAGACACGGCCAGGCAAGGGTCGAATTGTATTTCCCGCCGCTCGCCTTTATTAGCCAGCGGTCAACCCTTGTACCCAGGTTTATTATTGTCCACGCGCCTACCCTGCTAGAGCCAAACCACGTCAGAGACCTTACCAACAAACTATCTTGATTCACTTTTTCGCTCATCAGATCGCACCTCGAAGCTATAATTGATACTACATTAAAAACCCGATATTTTATATTGTTATCTAGAACTAACGAAAATACACGACGCTGCATGTTTTAGAGTCTTTTCATATAAAAGTAAAACTCATCTGACAAGGAGACAATAGAATGAGAACATTTTTAATTCTACTCGGCGCAGGCGTTATCTTAAGTGTCTTATTAAGCGCTTGGGCGCTTGTTGAGCGAAACAATATGAAGATCCAGTTAGCTGTACAGAATCAAGTGCTGGAAAATTTACAAGAAGATATTGTAGAATTGAAAAAACGCCCGTCCCAAGCCGCCCGTCCAGCAGCTCCGGCTCGCCAACAGCCTACTGAAGTAAAGGTAAGTATCGATGACGACCCGATCAAGGGAGACCTCGACGCACCAGTCACCATAGTTGAGTTCAGCGATTATCAATGCCCATTTTGTAAACGCTCAAACGACAACGTAATCAGTAAAATTGATGAAGAATATATAAGTAAAGGAAAAGTTCGGTTGGTTTTCAGAGACTATCCGCTTGCTTTCCATAAACAGGCTGTTCCTGCCGCGATTGCCGCAAACTGTGCAGGGGAGCAGGAAAAGTACTGGGAAGTGCACGACTTCTTATTCGCAAACCCGGATAAACTCAATACAACCGCAGTCTCTGACGCGGCGGACGAGCTTGGGCTCGATAAAGCCAAGTTCGATGCCTGTGTGAACGACAAATCAAAAGAAGCTGAAATCACGGCTGATTTTAAAGAAGGTCAGGAATACGGCGTCACCGGCACACCCAGCTACTTCATTGGCAGGACGGAAGACGGAAAAGAGATTACCGGAACATTCGTTAGAGGCGCACAGCCCTTTGACGTATTTAAGCAGCACATCGACGAGCAATTAGAAAAAACAAATTAGTCTAATATCAGGTCTCTTTACTTGAAATAAGCTATGTCTATCCGGATTCCAACACGCCTCTATACACGGTTGATTTTAACACTCGGCCTACTGTTAATTGTCTCCTTTACTACGTCATGCGCCAACATGGGCAGATGGACACAGACCATTGACCCCGAGGAGGTGAGTAAGGAAGACCTTAAGGACATACCGTACGAAGTTACGCCAGAATACAATTTTAAGGTCAGCATCGCCAAAAATGTTCCTTCTAACAAAAAGAATATCCTTTCTAACGTCGACAGGCAGTTTAGACAATTCAGCCGTTGTTACGATTTAAAGGACAACGGCACAGAAGCTAGGAAATATATGATAGCAGTCGTTGACGGAACGTTTGAGTGTAAGTACCACGGCGGGAAGTGTAATGGAGAGTTCGATCCGGGCGCTGGATTAATAATTGCAAGCTTTAAAGCTTTTAACAGAAAAGGCACCCTGCCGCTTCTCAAGCATGAGTGGGCTCACGCCTATGGGATATTGAGCTCCGACCACAAGAATTTAAAGACTGTTAAGAAATGTACTAGGTACTGATAATACCCGTCGTCCCGTATCCAGAAATACTCTACTATTCTTCATAGCTCGAATAATCGGGCGTTCTATAACGGTCGTCGTAATTGGTGGGCTTACTATAATCCCCGTCAAGGAACATCTGCTTGGCTGGATCTTGTGCTTTATCCCCTCTTTTCTGATTAAGCTCTTTTTCAAACTTTGCCTGGTTGATAGGCTGATAAGTATAATCGACCTTGACTACATTATTTTTGGTATTTGTGTGCAGCACGAGCTTTACTTTCGGTAAGTGCCAGGTCCAGCTTTTAAAATACATCATTTCGTCTGTTTCAGTGGGCGCACCATATCGGTCATTTAAGTATTCCGAGAACGCCTCCTCAATCCACTCTTCAGTCGGAGAGTCTTCCGCATTAAATATAAGCGAGGTGGAAAGAAGTTTTTTATTATAGAACTCGAGACTGGTCTGCACATCTAGGCCTTTGGGATTTACAGGAATGTCTACTATAACTCCCTGCATTACTATCATTCTAATTTTTTTCGAGTCGACCTTGTCTTCTACTATCCTTTTACCCTTTGAATCAATAAGCTTTTTGGCATCTTTTTTAGAAATGCCGAACTGAAAACCAAGCGGCGCTAGATCAGCCGCCTCTTCCTGTGCCCCGGCGAAAGACACGGTAACCATAAGTATTAACATTAGCGCTACAGTTCTTCTCAATATATTCATATCTAAGTCCCCCCATGATATTGACTTCGCACAGCCTACTACAGTTATTAAATCAAAGATAGTATAAGAATGTATTAAAACCTCATGATAAATCAAGTGCTTATTTAAGCCAGAGCCGCTCAAACACATAACTCAGGACTATTATCGCGATAAAATAGAGCACCAAAAATATGTATCTGGGTTTCCAATTAATCTTGGGCTTTGACTCGTCTCTCTTATAAGCTTCAACACTACCGCTATGCGGGAACCCGAGACTCCAAATATACCCGATTGCGATAGCGCTCAGGCAGCCCGTAACGTTCCACCAGAGCCACGAAACCCCGGGGAACCATTTCCATAGCATGAGATTTACCCCCACGCCCGTTAGCACTCCTAGCTTTACCCCTGTAGCGCTTGCCCTCTTAAACAATATCCCGAGCACAAACGCCGCTAGCACAGGGCCGTAGAATACCGAGCCCACTTTATTTATCGCCTCTATTACCGTATCCGAAATACTTCCCACCAAAAACGCAAACCCTGTGCACACTATGCCCCAGAAAACCGTGAGTATTTTAGACCATATGAAGTAATGCCTGTCCTCTGCCTCGGGTCTTATATATCTTTGATAAAGGTCCTTCATGGACGCTGCGCTAAGAGAATTTATTGATGAGTCAAGACTCGACATAAAAGCCGCGAGCAGTGCTACCACAATAAACCCAATAAGCCCGTGCGGAAGGTAATTGAGGACAAATATTGGCACCATATAATCGACCTTGTCTTTGGGTATCAGGTTCATAAACTCCTGGTTCTGAAGAGCAAAGGCCCCTATAATGAGGCCCATCGAAAGATAAGACACAACAAGCACCACGCGCACTACGCCGTTAAACATGAGAGACTTCTTTGCGTCATCCTCTGATTTTGCGGATAACTCTCTTTGTATCTGGCTCTGATCGCACCCATAGTAGGACACGTACAAAAAGAAACCGCCGAATAGTAGCGCCCAAAAGCTAAAGTCCTCGCCGTCCCCAAATCCGTGTTTGTCAAAATTAAGTATCTTAAGACGCCCGACCTCGATACCCGAGAACAGGTTCTCCCAACCCCCCAACAGTCGATAAGCGGTTATACCAACTATAAATATCCCAATAGTTAGCACACCCATCTGCACTAAATCACTATAAACGACAGCCCTGATACCACCCCAAACGTCATATATTATGGTTACGGTGCCGATTATAACTATCGTAGGAAAGAGTGGCACATTTAGGATCGCGGAGAGAACTATCCCGATGGCATATATTGCCACACCTGTCGCAAGCGCGCGGCTGATTTGAAATATCAGGCTCACAATTGAGCGCGTAGAGGCGTCAAAACGTTTCTCCAGGTATTCATAGACGCTCACAACCTGAGCACTGTGAATGACAGGGAGGATGAAGATCATGACAAACACCATGGCAACGGGAATGGCGAATTCAAATCCGAGCCACTTGAGCCCTCCATTGGGCTTAAGGGCTACAAAGGCAGGGGCGGATATGAAGCTGATTGCGCCCAGCTGAGTGGCCATGGTGGAGACACCTATAACCCACCAGGGGATATTCCGGCCCCCGAGATAATAGTCTTCCACATTCTCCTGCTTCTTACTCAA
This sequence comes from Candidatus Dadabacteria bacterium UBA2774, assembly GCA_002352485.1. Lineage (GTDB taxonomy): Bacteria > Desulfobacterota_D > UBA1144 > Nemesobacterales > UBA2774 > UBA2774. The sequence continues at coordinate 6,161 of DEIM01000208.1, read as the reverse complement.
ATGCCAGCTGAATAATATCAGGCATGCTCCGTATACTACGACTACTGTCCAATCTAGATAATTCATAATTGTTTAAGAATTCGGCCCATAGTACCTATGTTTAAAGTAAGTTCAATCGCTTGTACTCGACTGCGCTCTAGAATAATATATAGCCCCAAGGGATAATTCAAAAAGGGATAAATTAAAATGAAAATCTTAATCGGAGTCATAGGAGCAGGCGTGGCAAGCGAGGAAGAGTGCGCCACTGCGGAAATAGTCGGCAAAGAAATCGCCAAAAGGGACCTCACACTCGTATGCGGTGCTATGGGCGGCGTCATGGAGGCCGC
>DEIM01000208.1:0-5818 GCA_002352485.1 Candidatus Dadabacteria bacterium UBA2774 | reverse complement strand
AAGAACGACAGCAACCCCTATGTAGATATTCCCGTGGTAACTGCAATGGGTCACGCCCGTAATGTAATTGTGGTTCGTTCAAGCTCCGCCGTTATTGCAATAGGCGGCAGCTTTGGTACATTATCTGAAATAGCCTTTGCTCTTAGATTGGAAATACCGATCATTGGAATAAAAACCTGGGATGTATCAACGGAGATTAAAAAAGCTGAAACTCCCAAAGAGGCCGTGGATATGGCTATTGAGCTTATTGGTTCTAGCGCTTAGCGGCGCATGCGGTAAAAAAGCGCCGCCACCGCCGCCATCTGTTCCCAGTGCCGACGCAAAGAAGTTAGAAGATTGTCTCAGGGGTAGTATTAGTGTTGAGAGGGGTACCAGATACCACACGCTGGGCCAGGGTGAGACGCTCTACAGGGTATCCCGAATGTACGGCGTAGGCGTAAGCAAGCTCATTGAAGTCAATAACATAACGGACCATACGGACATTGACACGGGCACAAGGCTCATAGTACCCGGTGTAGTGATAACCCAGGGCATAGTGTGGCCGCTTCGGGGAAAGCTCTCATCGAGCTTTGGCCCGCGAGGGAAAAGATACCACTGGGGAATAGACATACCGGCTCCCCAGGGTACGCCGATAAAAGCTGCCGGAGACGGGCTTGTACTTGTAAGCGCAAACAACCTCAGGGGATACTCGGGATACGGGCGTTTAATTATCATTGAGCACGGAAACGGAATCAGAACACTCTATGCACACAATAGTAAAAACAGAGTTAAGGACGGAACATGCATCAGGGCCGGTGAAATAATAGGCGAAGTAGGCTCTACAGGCCGCTCCACAGGAAACCACCTTCACTTTGAGGTCAGACAAAACGGAAAAGCGGTAAACCCTTTAAACTACTTACCATAAGGACAGAGGATATAATCATATGACAAGGCTAAAAGACTATATAAGAGACATTCCCAATTTCCCAAAAGAGGGAATAATATTCCATGATATCACCCCCCTTCTTCAAAACGCTAAAGCGTTTGAAAAAGCGATAGATGAGATGGCAGAGCTCTTAGACGGGCAAAAGATCGACTCACTCGTAGGTATAGAAGCAAGGGGGTTTATTTTTGCCTCTGCGCTCGCTATTAAGCTTGGTACCGGTCTTGTCATCATACGAAAACCCGGCAAGCTCCCCTACGTTACTATTAATGCAACATATAATCTTGAGTACGGCTCAGACTCGCTTGAGGTACACAGAGACGCCGTTCACGAAGGCAGCAAAGTTGTACTCGTAGACGACCTTCTGGCAACAGGCGGCACAGGGTTTGCGGCAGCTGAGCTCATCGAGAAGCTCGGTGGTGAGGTGCTCGGTCACTGTTTTCTAGTAGAGCTCCTGGCTCTCAACGGAAAAGAAAAGCTTTCTCCTCACCAGGTATGGTCGGTACTCAAATATTCGGCATGAAGACTCTAGGTATAATTTTAAATCCTGCCGCGAAGATAAATAAACAACACACTTCCGACATAGTGGAGAGTTTCAGTAATATCTTCGGCGATAGCGCTCTCGTAAAGTGCACATATGACAAGTCCGAAATCCCGGACGTAATGAAAGAGTTTAACGAGGAAGGAATAAAGCTCTTACTCATAAGCGGCGGGGACGGCACCATCTGTAACGTGCTGACTTCGTATATAAATCTTTTCGGTGAAGCGGGACTTCCGATCATAGTGCCCCTAATGGGAGGCACGATAAATATGATAGGAGACGATGCCGGACTCAGAAAAGATCAATTTCAGGTTTCAAAGAACCTTCATGATTTAATAATAAAGAAGAGAGCTATACCTGTTATTAAGAGAGGACTTGTCAAAGTTGTTGACCCTCACTTGGCCGAGCCCGAATACGGGTTTACATGGATTGACGGACTGCTGTACAGAGTCCTCCTCGATTATTACAACCAGGGGGCGGGTGTACAGGTTGCATCAATGATGGCGGTGAAGCTCGTTCTGAACTCGCTGTCAAACGCTGATGATTCTGAGTTTAACGATATTGAATCCAGAGTGTTTATCGAAAATAAAAAATTGCCGCATGAAAACCATCTTTTGATAATAGCATCTAGTCTTAAAAAATTTGTATTCGGCTTCGATATATTTAAAGAAAAAGCCGAGCCCGGAAAAACGTTTAACGCGGTTTATATGCGATCGGAGTATCTAAAAAAAGAAAAGCTGAAGATACCGCTTGGTCTCTACAGAAGCCTCGAGTCAGACCCCAGCGGCAATTTTTTAAACAGGTCCGTCGAAACTATGGTAGTAGAAAAAAACTCAGGGTATATAATTGATGGAGAAATTTACAAACACAGCGAAGAAGACATAATTACTCTTGAATCAGGCCCTGACCTCAATATTTATTCTCCCAATGGTGTAAAGGAGATTCAGATATAGCAACATCAATCTTGAAAGGAAAAATATGGAAAGCATAAAAGTAAATTTAATTAAGACTGAAGATAACTCCTACGATATCCTAATCAAAGAGGGAGTAATAGCAGAGCTTGCCCATTATCTTAAGAATGTGAAGATGGCTTACAGGTTCGCAATAATTACAGACGATACGGTAAAAGCCCTATACGGGGGGAAATTACAAAAAGATTTACTTGCCCATGGCCTCAATTCAGAGCTAATCGCGTTTCCTGCCGGAGAAAAAAATAAGAGCAGGGAGACTAAGGCGTGGATCGAAGACCGAATGCTGGAAAATAACTTCGCCCGTGACTCAGCCGTAATCGCGCTAGGGGGCGGCGTTGTAGGAGACATGGCAGGATATGTAGCGGCCACATATACGCGCGGGATCCCCTATATACAGATACCGACAACGTTGGTCGCTTGCGTAGACAGCTCGATCGGCGGAAAGACTGCTGTTGACACCCCGCACGGGAAAAACCTGATCGGCTCTTTTTATCAACCCCGGAGGGTATATATAGACGTAGCTACACTTAGCACTCTCAACGAAAAAGAGATACGAGAAGGTCTCGCCGAGGTTATAAAATACGGAGTTATAAGCGAAAGCTCACTCTTTTCTTATGTAGATCAAAATATTGATAAGATTTTCTCTTACGACTGCGAAGCGCTCACTTACATTGTAAAAAGAGGCTGTGAGATCAAAGCCCGCGTCGTTGAGAAGGACGAGAGGGAATCTGACCTCAGAAAGATACTAAATTTCGGACACACTATCGGGCACGCGGTCGAAAACCTATCCGGTTACACTATTTCACACGGACAGGCAATCTCAATCGGGATGGTAGCAGAGGGGGAGCTTGCGCTTGAGATGGGACTATGGAAAGAAAACGAGTTAGTAAGCTTAACCGCCCTCTTGGAGAAGGCTGGCCTCCCAACAAAGATGCCGGAAGAGATGGACATTAAGAATGTTATAGAGACTATGAAGCTCGACAAAAAATCCCGTGGCGGCCAGATTGAAATGGTACTGCCCAAAGCTATCGGCAGTATGTCACAAACCCGGGACGGCTACGCGCACAAGATAGATGAGTCCTTCATAGAAAAGGTACTATAGTCCATTTTTTCATTACACCCTCGTTAACATGGCAAATCTTGTTATAAACCCTATTCTGGATATTTCAGAAATTCTTATTCCGATCGACACTGAAGAGCTCTTCGGCAATAAAAATAAATATGCTCTAGAGGTCGGATTCGGAGACGGAGACTTTTTGATTGAGACTGCACAATTAAGACCGGATACTAACTTTATCGGTGTAGAGATCAAGAAAAAGAGATTCAATAAAGCGGTGAAAAAAGCCCGAAGGGGAAAAGTGCCTAACATTAAATTCCTTCATATGGACGCTAATATAGCTTCAACTGAGGTATTTAAACCCGATACCTTTAATGAAATCTACATTAACTTCCCAGACCCCTGGCCCAAGGACAAACATGAAAAGAACAGGATATTAAATACAGAATTTCTAATGAAGCTCTCAGTAATACTTATACAGAAAGGCCACTTGGAAATAGCAAGCGACCACAAAAGTTATATCCAGGAGACTCTCGACACGTTTAAGCAATTGCCTCTCTTTATCAATAGCTATGCCGGCCCCGGCTATCGCAACGAATTGCAAGAGCGTATTGAGACCAAATTCGAGAAAGAATTCAGAGAAGAGGGAAGAAAAATTTACTACTTAATGTTTACAAACGGCAAATGATTCAAGATAATATTAGTATAAGAGAAGTGCTTTATAAACGGGTTTGAAGTGAGCCGGGTCGGGCATAATAAGAGATAGCCTGAAAGATTATATATAAATCTAAATTCAGATTTGGAGGATTGTACTCATGCATAGGACAACAGCTTTCATAGGAATAATACTTAGTGCAGTTATGTTATCGGGCTGTTCAGGTGGGGGTGGAGGCTCAGGACCCGGATACCTGTTTCAGATTATTTTTATAGTTCTTCCCATGGTAGGCCTCGGTCTCTTACTTTTAAAGAGGAGCGAAAGCACAAACGACTCTTTATATATTCTTGAGGGACAGCTTAAAAGACTTTCTGCCAAATTGGATAGTCTTGAGGAAAAGGTATCGGAGCTTACACAGAAAGGAACTAAACCAAGAACTAAGAAGTAACAATACGCGCTAGATCAGGGCTTTTAATTGTTATCACCCTTTTTAATCTCCATGCTTCCTTCAGACTTTTCAAGAGCCTGCATCTGATACTCTATCGGAACGTGTCCAAGATCGTTTGTCGCGTGAAGCACACCGTTTTCATCCTTCCACATAAAGAGTCCTCTCTTTACTCCGGGAGTAAACCCATCATTATTGTTTGGGCCGCTAGGAGGTGAGCTAACTGCTTTAGAGCTCTCCTGAGCCCCTGAGTTATTCTCTTTTTGTTTTTCTTCTTCAGCTTTCTGTCTGGCTTTTTCCCTTTCCATCTTTTTTCTTTTGAGCTCAGCGTTAACATCAAGATTACTTCCCCGCTTTTCAGTTGTCCCGAGGGTGCCTACGCCGTCTCTGTAATCTATATCATCACTCTCTGACATGGTTGATAAATCAAAGTTATTTAAATCCTCTCTCGGTGTGACAATATAATCGGGAAAATCTGGGGGCGGTTGAATTACATCAGGGGTTTGTGCCGGCGGGGGCGCAGCCGGAGCATCCTGCGCTTCTGAGCTTTGGGGTATAAATATCAAAAGACCGAAAAATATATACAAGACCGCTATATAAAGCTTTTCCATCAAATTCCTCCGTATTTAGTACCTAGTTTAAATATACACCTCTATGTAAAAACGCACAACCGAGTATATTCTAGCATTTTTATTATTAAATTGCAATATGAAGTCTATGATGTAAGCGGCTTAGATGATTGCAGATTTATTGCCAATCAAGTGCCGGAGGAAATGTGGAGATGATACCAGTAAAACGCGGCTATAACTAAAGAGTGTGTAATCTGCCCCTGGGCCACTATTTTAGGGATATCAGCGGCAGGCAGGATATAAGTTCGTATGTCTTCAGTATTATCAAACTCAGGCTCTTTCACCTTTACGGAAGATTCCGCCAGGAATGTATAACACTTATTATCTTGAATCGCAGGGTTAGGTATAACCTCACCTATACAGAGCCACTTTTCGGCTTTAAAACCTGTCTCCTCAAGAAGCTCCCTTTTGGCAGCATCGAGGGGGGCTTCACCCGGATCGATCATACCCCCGGGTATTTCCACGGTTACAGACCTGATTCCGTGGCGATACTGTTCAATCAGTAATATTTCCTGATCCGGCGTTACCGCGACCACGTTTACCCAATCGGGCGCCTCAATCACAAAGAAATCATGCGCTTTACCCGTAATGGGTGACA
>DEIM01000109.1 GCA_002352485.1 Candidatus Dadabacteria bacterium UBA2774 | reverse complement strand
ACGAGCATCATGATGGTACTCAACTGGTAGATATTGATGATGACGGAGACCTCGATATCATTTCAATCGGCTGGACGCATCCAAGAGTAATAATTTATGAAAATAAACTAGTTTCGGGAAGTTCCTGATTTTGCTTATACGAATATTGCAGGGCAATTAAAAAAATACATTAAGCTAATCTGATGGTGTCCCATGAGATCAAATACTAAACCACAATCGAAAAAGATCTTTCCCAAAATTATCCTGGTTATAGTTTCGCTAATATTTACATTGTTTTTAGCTGAAATTGCCTTGAGATATTATTATTTTGGAAGTTTTTCGATCGCGACCAAAACTCCTGACAGTAAGTTTATTGGTTATGACGAACAACTGGGGTGGTCTAATATTCCCAATTCAGAAGGATATTTCGCGAATCCAAAAGAGGGATTTAACGGCTATGTAATTTTTGATGAGAATGGAGTTAGAGTAAACGATAATAATTTAGATAATGAGGGTGAAGCGATATTGATAGTCGGCGACTCTGTAACGGCGGGTTTGGAAGTTGATAACAACGAGACATATGCCGCTATTCTAGAGAGACTGTTCTTCGAAAATGGCTGTCAGTACACAGTTTATAACGCAGGAGTGCGCGGCTATGGAACGGATCAATCATTTTGGAATATGGAAAGATTATTAGACGATATTAACCCAAAGTACGTTATTTATATGTTTACCAGTAACGATTTTCAAGATAATAAAACAATAAAGCAATCTAATAGGAAAGATGGGAAACCTGTGTTTATTTTTGATGATAACAAACTCACTATTGCAAACAGACCTACGAAAAAACTTGAAACAAACCGCTACACATTTGTTACTTATGATAGCGGTGGTTATGAGATCAACGAGGGAGATATAAACGAAAATCTGCGATCGATAATGGAATTTATCAAAAACAATTTTGCCCTATATTATCCATTGAACGTTTTATATCAACAATTGCAAATATCTCCGATGGCTGTTCTTGAGACAAAAGCCGCATACCCGGACATGGAGATTTTAGAGCTTATTTTAAAAACAATGAAGAAAGATGACATAGAATTGTTTTTTACCTCCTATCTATATGAAGGTGAAGAGGTATACATCGATGATTTTATAAGAATGTCGGACAATCTAGGTATTACATACCTAAATATTTACCCTTATTTTACTGAGCAATGGGGAAATTATCATTGGATAAAAGATAGGCACTGGAATGAAAAAGGTCATCTCCAAGCGGCAACAGGATTATATGAGCTTCTCAGTCCCCGTTTATGCGATAATTAGGCTGTCAGTTTGGCTTAATAGTGGGTTCATGTGCGGCATAAGACAAAGCTATGACTTAATTTATTGTTTCCCAAATAGCTATCTATACGAGTCAGGAGTCAAATAGTATGCAAAAGTTATTAACATTAAAAAATCAGGGAAAAGACATAGAAAAACTGAGCAGTCCTCGCAGACTCTGGGAATGGTGGAAAAGGGTTGCGAGAAAAATTGGCGACTTCAATGCCAGAGTTATACTCACTATATTTTACCTCCTACTCTTAAGTCCTTTTGCTCTTGCGGTGAGGTTTTTAACCGACCCGTTAAATATTAAAAAGAAGACTGATAAAGGATGGCTTACGAAAAAAGAGGATGAAAAGACGACCCCGATGGAAAGGGCTGCAAGGCAGTCCTGAATGTTAGGGGGAGCATTCACAGGGCAACATCTTTATCTCTCATGCACACGATAGACAATTACACTAAGATTCAATCAGGAGTTTTATAATATGTACATACTGGGTATATCCTGCTATTTCCATGACGCCTCGGCAGCGTTGCTTAAGGATGGTGTTCTCCTCGCAGCAGCCGAAGAAGAGCGCTTCTCGCGCATCAAGCACGACTTTGAGTTCCCGGAGAAGGCTATAGATTTTTGTCTTGCGACTGAGGGTATAGAAGCTCAGGATGTGGACTATGTAATGTTTTTTGAAAAACCTTTCGTTAAGTTCGAGAGGCTCCTGCTCTGCACCATGCAGACGTTCCCGAGATCAATGAAGCTCTTCCGGGAGGCGATGGTTACGTGGCTCGGAGACAAGCTCTGGGTAAAGCACCTTCTCCAGAATAAGCTCGGCATCTCTCCTGAAAAGATTCTCTTCAGCGAGCACCATCTCTCTCACGCGGCGAGCAGCTTTTACTGCTCCCCGTACGATGAATCGGCAATACTCACCGTAGACGGAGTGGGTGAATGGACAACGGCTGCGCTCGGAGTAGGAAAGGGGACGGATATCAAGCTCATTAAAGAAATTAACTTTCCTCATTCCCTGGGGCTTCTCTACAGTGCTTTTACCGCTTTTTTGGGTTTTGAGGTAAATGAAGGGGAATACAAAGTTATGGGCATGGCGCCTTTTGGAGAAGCTAAGTACGTAGACAGGGTATACGAGACCGTGAAAGTGGACGATGACGGAGGGTTTGAGCTCGATATGGATCTTTTCTCGTTTCACTACTCTTCAGAGAAGACGTTTAATAAAAATTTCGAAAAGATATTCGGCTCACCAAGAGACTCAGGGTTGAATTTTTTCACACCCACTAGCGGTTATCCTTCGTATTTTGGGGAGAAACCGCCTAACTTCGAGGAGATCGGGCGTCAGAACCAGTACTACGCCGATATAGCCGCCAGCATCCAGGTAGTTACAGAGGAAATAATGGTCAAGATGGCCAATTACGCGTACAGAGAGACTGGGATGAGCAAACTCTGTATGGCTGGCGGATGCGCGTTAAACAGCGTCGCCAACAGACGCATACTTAAAGAAACACCTTTTGAAGAGATATACATTCACCCCGCGGCAGGAGACGGAGGGGCCGCCGTGGGCGCTGCTCTCTACGGCTATCACGCACTGCTTGGAAAACCCCGGCACTTTATCATGGAGCACGCATACTGGGGTCAGGAGCATTCGCCTGAAGACGCGGAGCAATTCCTAAAGGAAAACGACATACCTTACAATTTTATAGAGGACGATGACAAGCTTATAGAACAGGTTACACAGGGACTCTTGGACGGCAAAGTAGTTGGCTGGCACCAGGGACGTTTTGAATGGGGCCCGCGGGCGCTTGGCAACAGGAGCATCATTGCAGACCCCAGCCGTGCCGATATGAAAGATATAGTCAACGTCAAGATCAAATTCAGAGAGCCTTTCCGTCCCTTTGCACCCTCGATTCTGGTTGAGAAGGCTGGTGAGTATTTTGACCTTGAGGATGCGGAAAAACACTATCCGGCACGCTTTATGCTATACGTCACAGATGTTAAAGAAGATAAGCGAGCGAAACTTCCGGCAATTACACACGTAGACGGAACCGGAAGGCTCCAGACCGTAATAAAAGATTTAAACCCCAAGTACTACAAGCTTATAGAATCCGTAGGGGACGCTACGGGAGTTCCTGTCGTATTAAACACTTCATTTAACTTAAAGGGCGAGCCCATAGTGAACACGCCTGCCGAGGCTTTCAATTCCTTTAACGCAAGCGGTATGGATTTACTCGTAATAGGCAATTATATAGTCGATAAAAGTAAACTTATAAATTGATTTGTTGTATCAATTGTAAACTTGGGAGGAACTATAAATTATGTCGTTTCTAAAGGGAATTACCAACAGAATGGGAATAGCCGGGGAGCTTCTTCAGTTTTTTATTCAGAACAAGTGGTGGTGGATTACTCCTATGCTTCTCATTTTACTGCTATTCGGATTTCTAATCGTATTTGCTCAGAGCTCTGCAGTAGCTCCTTTTATCTATACTCTGTTTTAAAGAACAGGTTTTGCAATAGATATTCGTTAGGAGAAAGAAAGTTTCTGACCGATATTATGCAAGAGAGGTCCCTTATTTGAGCTTGATTTAAGTAGTACTTGCTCGATATTTAGATGTTTTTAATCATTCGATATTTAATTTAGAGGAGGTAAATCCAGATGAAATCAAAGGCGGCCGAGTTACTAGCACCAAATTCTTTCATAGAACTTAGTTGTCCCGGTTGTTACGCAAAAAAAGTAGCAATATTTTATGACGTACGGGACATACCTGTCCATAGCGTTCTTTTGTTGAACACAAGGGAACAGGCTTTAAATTATCCAAAGGGAAATATTGCACTCGGGTTCTGCTGGTCTTGCGGGTTTGTCTCTAACTATGCATTTAACGCTAGCATGCATGAGTATTCGGAGAAATACGAGTCCTCTCAGTCCTTTTCCCCTACATTTAATAGTTTTTCTAATCGACTGGCTGAGTTTCTGATAGATCAGTACAGTCTTCATAATAAAAATATTATAGAAATAGGCTGCGGACAGGGCGAGTTTATAAGTCTTCTGGTACAGCTCGGGGCTAACCACGGCATTGGTTTTGACCCGGCTTATGAGGGCTCTAGAAGCTACAACATTCCGGAAATTCCCTCAAGCGTAGTTGCTATTTCCAATGGTGGCGAAGGACTTTTAAATAGGGCTCATTCCGATTCGTGCGATGGGTGCGTAACGTTTGTGAGCGACTTTTATGGAGAAAAATATAGAACTCTGAATACTGACTTTATATGCTGCAAGATGACCCTTGAGCATATTCATGACGCTTCAAATTTTATAAGAACTGTCAGGAATTCCCTGCAGATAGGAAGTGAGGCTGTAGTATTTTTTCAAATACCCGAATTTACGCGCGTTCTCGATGAGCTTGCCTTTTGGGATATTTATTATGAGCACTGCTCTTATTTTTCCCCAGGCTCCCTCGCTCGTCTGTTCCATAGCAGCGGTTTTGAAGTAAGGGACATATGGACTGATTATGACGATCAGTACCTGATGATTGAAGCCGGACCTAATGGGAACGGAAACGCCGATTATCCTGCACTTGAAAATGATATTGAAGATCTCGGGAATAAAATAGACTACTTCTCAAAAAATTGCAGGCAAAAGATAGATGCATGGCAGGACCGTTTAAATGAGATCAGGGAGAAGGGCCTTAAAGCGGTCCTCTGGGGGTCGAGCTCAAAAAGCGTTGCATTTCTGACAACCTTAAAGATTTCATATAATGATATTGAATACGTAGTAGATATCAATCCACACAGACAGGGAAGCTATATGGCGGGGACCGGGCAAAAAATTGTTTCTCCAGAGTTTTTGTTAGATTACAATCCGGAAATTGTTATAGTGATGAATCCGATTTATTCTGAGGAAATAAGAAAGCAACTCGAAAGCATGGGATTAGAGCCCGAAATCATTACTGTTAATGATGCATGAACGCCAAATAACCGGCACTAAAATGTATTAGATGGCTGGAGAATTTATTAGATTACAT
>DEIM01000056.1:3433-12732 GCA_002352485.1 Candidatus Dadabacteria bacterium UBA2774 | reverse complement strand
CAGAAAGTTTTTAAGGAAGCGCTAAGGCTGTATCCACCCGCTTGGGCAGTGGCCAGAAGAGCAATTGAGGACTACACGGTCGGGGGATACCTTGTAGCTGCAGGGACAGACGTATTCATGAGCCAGTTTGTTGTACACAGAGACCCCAGGTTCTATAAGGAACCTCTTAGGTTCGATCCGGACAGATGGACGAAGGAATTTGAATCCTCGCTTCCGAAATTCGCTTACTTTCCATTCGGCGGAGGCCCGAGACGGTGCATTGGAGAGCCCTTTGCCTGGATGGAGGGGGTAATTATAATTGCTTCAACAATATTCGATTGGAAAATGCGGCTTGTGCCTAATCAGAAAATCGTGCCAGACGCGCTTATAACGATACGCCCTAAGAACGGGATGAAGATGATAGTTGAAAAAAGGGTCTGACTACTTCCTGTTTTCATTCATATAATTAAAATATTCGATCAGGTTGTTAAGATCAGTCTCTGAGAAATCAGGGTGGTCGGGCATGTGGGTATAGCGGTATTTTGAGGGCTGTTTAATAAGCTCTTTTACCATAAATTCCGAGCGGTAGGAGACAATGCTCTGGGGCGCGTTAAGGTCGGGGCCAATTTCCCCGCCTTGTCTATTCATAGCGTGACACCTGACACACCTTCCTTTGAATATCTCATAACCTTTATACACGCCCGAGGTTACTTGTGCGCCTTGTGGATATACGAGCGGGTACGCGTCTTTAAAACTGATAAGGTATATCTTTGCTAATTGCCAAGGCCATGGATATTCATTTGCGGTAGTCTGCTCCGCCCCTGTCCATACGAGATAGAACGGACCCGGGTTCTGCTGCTTATCACCTATCGGCTCCCAGCCGCCTGCATCTAGGTCTTTGAATACTATATAACCGCCGGGCTCATTTAATTTCGATATTGTTGTTACACTTTCATAACCGTCAAGCGCAATAAACGCTACATCCGTATAGTCCGGACTTTTCCATTTATCGCCGAAGCCAAGCTGAATTACGTCCCCGAGTGAAAAACCCTCGTACTTCTTTTGCTTGTCGTAAGTTGGGTGGAAAAACTCTATCTCGTGGACTTTGAGCTTTGATTTCAATTCGGAGAGGGGCACATTGTTTACTAGATGGCCTGAAACCTGAAAGACAAGTGACGGGTCTTGCTCCCCGGCAAACCCAATGGGAGCTAAGGAGAAAACCAATAACAAAACTAGGCCAAGAGAATATGTCATGGATATATGTTAACACTACAGCAATTGATTTTCTGATTTATTTACTCGTATAATCGATTAGGTACTCACTCTGATCTGCATAGCCGGAGTTTCCTGCGAGCTCTGCAGTCTCGGTATCGGTAGAGGGTTCTTCGCTTCTGTCGGTTACGCAGTTTTTCACTAATAACGCTAACATGATGACAGCGATGATTACGAGAAGAAGGCTTGCTATGTTTTTAGGGTTACGGGGTTTTTGCTTTTCGCCGTTTTCACTTGAGTCGGTCACGGAATATCCTCTTTAATTTTTTAGCTTGGGAATGAGTATTATATCGGTATTTGAGAGGAAATAAAAAATATTATATAGATCCCCACATCGATAAAACTGCCAGGCACCGTCTATAAACCACGCACATATAAGCAACAATATAAGACAACTACTTTATCTTTCTTCTTTTGCATGATCAAAAGAAGCAAAAATCACCGACTGGACATAATTTACGCTAAAAATGAATTCTGTAAGCTAAACCTCACAATTCAACCCTACCCCGTGTGAGGTTTTTAACGCTTCCATAATTCATTTTCTTAACGTAATTTGGCAGTAGGTGTTATTTAGACGAGAAAGTTTGGGAATATATTTTAGGGGATAGAGACCGATTCCTCACTTGATCGAAATCGTTTATGTATGTCGGCAGCTTAAAAGACAAAAAACTTATGAGATCCCGGATCGGAGTACGGGGGGCATGAGCGCAAAGTAGCTTGCAGGACACAATAACTAATTTCTTACTTCTTTCCCTTTATTTACACACTTTATCCCGGTATGATTTTTGGAACAGGGGGATACATATAATGAACGAAAAAGATATCGGAGTCGATTATTCGGTTTTACACCAGATAGACAGCCCGGCGAACAGGCTAATAAGAGATTCGATTTGGGGCAAGGAAAACGACATAGGACAGCAGTCGTTTATAACGCCGCGTTATCTGGACGCGCTTATCGAAAGGTGCGGTATTAATGAAAGCACTTATCTGTATGACGTCGGCACTGGAGTGGGCGGTCCTGCAATATATATAGCAAACCAGACAGGCTGCAGTGTTGCGGGCGTCGATGTAGCCGAAGTTGGGATTGAGATGGCGGGGAAGCTTGCAAAGGCCTCGAACCTTAGGAGCAAAACCGAGTTTCATCTGGCGGATGCTATGAACGCGCCTTTTGAAGACGATACGTTTGACGTAGCAATAAGCCTTAACGTCATGAACGTGTTTGAGGACAAGGTCGGTCTCTTTAAAGAGGTCCTGAGAGTGCTTAAGCCCGGGGGGATTTGGGCGTTTCTGAGCGGGACCTTCGATATGCCGGACGATCCGGAGATTAACAGGAAAATGGCACGTGGATATCTGATACCTCAGTACTACGATTCACTGCCCTCTTACCGCCGTATGCTGAAAGAAGCGGGGTTTGAGATTGATGAGATAATAGAGTATGTCTCTGACTTTCGGGTACAGAACAAGAAATGGGGCGACGCCTATAAAAAGCATTATGACGTTATAGTTGAGGAGCAGGGAAAAGAAAACACCGATTATCACATCGAGTATTTCGATACTTACCTGAGCCTAATTGACGAGGGCAAAGCCGCAAATCATCTGTTAATATCGAGAAAGCCTTAAGCCATAAGTCGATTTCTTAACCATTTTCAGTACAACATATAAGACTATCGTATTAATACTTTAGTTTTATGTATTGCCTCTGCTTCAACCTTTTTTAGTGTAGGAAATTAAATCTTGATAAGGTAGTATAGAATCGACTAATATAATATTAGAGGGCAGGAAATGAAAAAAAGTTATGGGTATTCAGACTTAGCCTTATTTACGATAATAATAGCTGGAATAGTCCTCATTTTGTTTTCTTAGCTTTAGAAAGTTTTTTGCTTAACTACATCTTGCCTTTTGCTTCTCTTAACCCTCCTACTTCCTCCATAGGATTTAGGAGGGTTTTTTTATCCATCTTTTAGCCAATCATCCTTTAACATCGAGTAAACGACGTGGTCCACGAAATGCTCATATAGCCATTCCGCCTGGCGAAGAACGCCTTCTTCTTTAAGACCGAGTCTCATGGGAATTGCTCGGCTTTTGGAATTGCCGGGCGCGCACCTGATCTCTACCCGGTTAAGTCCTATATCGTTAAAAGCATAATCTAAGAGAGTGCGGCAGGACCTGGTGATGAGCCCACTGCCCTGATAGGATTCGCCTAACCAATACCCGATATGCGTAGAACGGTTAGGCCAGTCGAAGCGGTGAAGGCCGATGATCCCGGCTATTGTACCTCCGGTGCAGACTGCTAAGTTCAAAGATATGTCGTTACTGTATTGTTTTCTTGAGAGCTTAATGAAATCTATGGTGTTTTGAAGGTACTTGTTGTTGTCGAGCCAAGGAAGCCACTCGCGGAGATACTGCCTGTTCGAATCGATTAATTCGAACAACTCTTCCGCGCGGCTCTCGTCCAGAAAACTAAGCTCCAGAACATCATCTATTTTCAGCTCAAAGTCACCTTTCATAATTATTCCGCATTAAAGCGTTAACCCGCAGTAGTGGGCGCTTGAAAAGGATTGTCTGTACTTATACTTATGCCGGTCTGAGAATATAGCTTTCTATAAACGTGAATTGACGCTATGAGTACTATTGGGAAAGCGACTAGATAGCCTACAAAAATTATCAATACTCCGATTAAGAGAATTAACCCAGTTAGTAGATCGAACAAGAACAGACGCCACCTAATTCCCTTTGTAATCTCAGAGCTCATGTTAAACGCCGGAATCACATCCATGCCTTTATCTACAACGAGGTATAGAACGAACTGGTATTTAACCATGAAGTAAAAACCCGGGACGATAAAGAGTATAAAACCCGCTATCACAATTAGAAAATACAGAACATTAGCAAGCAGGAACTTGAAGAATAGCGGAAGAGAAAGGGACAATATATCTGGTATGAGCCCCCTGTCGCCGTCATATATATTTAAAGCAACCCTAATAAATACAATATTCATAAAAACACTGAATAAAATAGAGCCGATGTTAAAAATTAAGGAAAGGCTCGGAAGCTTCTCTTCGAACAAACTCGCAAAAGTGCTAAAGAAAAAGCTTATTATAAACACTATTAATATGAGTATGATGAAAAACCCGAGATTCTCCGTCATTTTCTTCCACCCAAACCCGATCGCTTCATCTATGGAAAAATTCTTTTCAATCATGTCAATTCTCCTCTTATATTACAGCCACTTATTCGGGCTTGTGTGCTGAAAAAAATATACGGTTATACGGATAAAAAACAGGGGAGCCGGGGTAAGATTCCTTAAGCTTTTCTCCAATAACTCCGAGGAACGGTTCATGCAGCTCCACGGGTAGGCGCTCGAGATAGGGCAAAATCGCGGTACCCGAAAGCCAATCCAGGACTGCGTATGAATCCGGAAGCACATGGGGATATATCTTCTCGAACACGACTATATCTTCTCCCTCTGAATCATATAGAAGCTCTGAGTATTCCCTGATGGTAAGTACCGAGTAGCTCCTGGTCCACCCTTTCAGAGCCGTGGAAAAGGGCTCCTCTCTGCCAGTCTCGAGAATGAAGTCCTGAGTAGGGTGGTTATGGTTTGAGGGTATCTGAATAGCCAGCTGGCCGCCCGGGCGTATGTGGGAAAGAAGCTTGGGAATAAGCTCTCTGTGCTCTTGGACCCACTGGATTGCCGCGTTTGAGAAAATTAAATCCCACTCACCCTCTATATCCATAATGGAACGGAGCTCGAAACTTAGTCCCGGAGCCGATTTATCCTTTGCCTGCTCAAGCATTGCAGGTGAAGAATCGATTCCCAGTATGCGGCTAGCCGGCAGTTTCTCTGAGAGCATTTTTGTGAGCTCTCCCGTGCCGCAGCCGAGATCAAGGCCCTCAATTCCCTCTTTTACACTGATTAAATCAATAAGGTCGTAATACGGCGCAAACCGCTCTTCCTGAAACTTATGATAGAGCTCGGGGTTCCATGACATTGGCTACTCCTATTTTAAACATCGGGTAAAAATACTTAATACATAATGTTATTTCCACTTACGACAGAAAGAAATAATATGTTATCATTCTCTGCCCGTAGAAAGTTATTATAATTTGGGAGAAGACATGTCAAGTCTAGTATATATCGCCATTGGAGGCGCTACAGGAGCGCTGCTCAGATATTCAGTGTCTGGTATAACTTACAAATACTTTGACGGCTTTTTGCCGTGGGGTACGCTGGCAGTAAATATGATAGGGTGCTTTGCCATAGGGTTTCTATGGCAGATATTTGAAGTAATCGGAAGCTCGCCCAATTCAAGGGCGTTCATTTTTATCGGGATTCTGGGGGCTTTCACGACATTTTCGACATTCGGGCTCGAGAGTTTTAACCTCTTGAGAGAAGGACAGGTCGGGTATGCGCTTATAAACATAGTACTCAGTAACGCGCTTGGTTTGGGACTTGTTTTTGCCGGGTTTATATTATCAAGGTATATGATGAGCCTAATAAGATAGGAGATATGTATGAAGACTAGGGAAGAGGGGATGCTGCTTAGAATATTTATCGGGGAGACGGACCGTGCGGGAGGAAAAGCGCTCTATGAGCAGATAGTGCTTAAAGCAAAGGAGCTTCACCTGGCCTCAGTAAGCGTTACCAGGGGTATTATGGGTTATGGAGCTGACAGCGAGATACACACTGCCAAAATACTAAGGCTCTCAGACGACCTGCCTGTTATAGTTGAGATAATAGACACGGAGGAGAACCTGGAAAAGATACTGCCGTACCTTGAAGAGTGGATCGAGGACGGGTTTGCAACCCTTGAAAAAGTAAAGGTTATTCAATACGGTGAGAGATAATCCTGCAAAAGATAATCTTGAAGGGGCCATCCAACTAATTTAAACTATTCGGGATAGCAATATTAAGTTGAGGGAAATGAATGAAGATAGCTGTCGGTAGTGATGAGCGCACGCACCTGACTGATTTTGTAATCGATGAGCTTGAGAAAAGAGGTGTAGAGATAGAGCTGCATGGACCTCTTAACGGCGAGGATATAGAGTGGACGGACGTAGCCGAAAGGGTGTCCGAAAGGGTAAAGGACGGGGAGTGCGAGCAGGGGATATTGTTTTGCTGGACTGGAACGGGGGTTAGCATCGCTGCTAACAAGGTGCCGGGAGTGAGAGCGGCTCTTTGCGTTGACGCGAAAACAGCCGAGGGCGCAAGGAAATGGAACGATGCAAACGTGCTCGCAATGAGCCTCCGAATGACCTCGCCAACGCTTGCGGCTGAGATAATTGAGTCTTGGTTTAGCGCCGAGCCCGAAGATGAGGAGCTTGAGAACATCGAAAAAATAGGAAAAATTGAGAAAAAATACAACAGGCAGTAACGAAAGAATAATTGGAGTCGGATATGAAAAGCGAAGGTTACAACGTCGCAATAGTAGGCGCCACAGGGGCGGTCGGGCAGGAAATGATGGACATACTCAAGGAAAGGAATTTCCCTGTAAAAGAGCTAAGACCCCTTGCGTCTGAAAGATCGGCAGGAAAGGAAATTAAGTTCGGCGGTGAGAGCATCGAAGTACAGAAGTTAGGTGAAAACTCATTTGAGGACATAGACATTGCTCTATTTTCGGCAGGCAGCGGGAGAAGTAGAGAATTTGCACCCATAGCTGTCGAAGCGGGAGCTGTGGTTATAGACAACAGCTCGGCTTACAGGATGGACGAGGACGTGCCACTGGTAGTTCCGGAAATCAATCCTGAAGCGCTTGAGGGGTATAAGAAAAAGGGTATAGTAGCCAACCCTAACTGTACGACTGCCGTTACAATAATGGCGCTAAAACCACTTCACGATATAGGGAAAATTAAAAGAGTGGTGGCAGCAAGCTATCAGGCAGTTTCGGGCGCCGGGGCTCAGGCGATTGAGGAGCTTCGCTCGCAGACCCTTGCCTGGGCGAATAATGAGAGCATCGAGGTAAACACCTTTCCACACCAGATAGCGTTTAACCTGCTGCCGCAAATAGACAGTTTTATGGAAAACGGTTATACGAAAGAGGAGATGAAGCTCCATAACGAAACCCGTAAGATACTTTCAGACGATACGATTGCACTTACGGCAACAACAGTGAGAGTACCTGTATTCAGGGCGCACTCCGTTGCTGTGAACATTGAAACTGAGAAGAAGATCTCGATTACCGAGGCAAAAGAAGCGTTCGACAGCTTCCCGGGAGTAAGGGTTGTGGATGAGCCTCAGAACTTGAAGTATCCTATGCCCATTGACGCTTCGGGAAAGGACGACTGTATGGTCGGGAGGATCAGAGAGGACTTTACAGTCCCTTCAGGACTGAGCTTTTGGGTTGTAGGCGATCAGCTTAGAAAAGGGGCTGCGCTTAATGCGGTGCAAATAGCCGAGCTATTGGCTGAGGAGTATATTTGATGGCATTAGGAAGTGTGATAAAAACTCTTGTAAATAACCTTGTTACTCGTAATTACACCGAGATTCCTGAGAGGGTTCAAGCGGGACTCGAGAAATACTTAAATGACAACGAGGAGATATTGCTAACGCTCCTTAGTTATCGTGCTATCTACAAAGCACCCAAATGGGTTGATAGTAATACGTTTTTTAATTCCTGGTTTGCACTGACCAATAACAGGATAATAATTGCGCGGAACTCATCCCACTTTAAAAGATTCCGAGATATTCCACTTAACGAGATAACGCAGATTTTTTATGAACTGGATGAGCATGAAGGGAAAATATCTATTACTTGTCCGGGGAAAGAGGATGTAATCGAATTTTCCAAGGCTACGTCCCCTTATTTTAATAGTCTGGAAAAGCAGCTCAAGCATGCTCATGAGAAAGCAAAGGAATTAAAAAGGTCCGATACGGACGTGCAATCTATTTTATGCACAAAGTGCGGAAGCAAGATAGATAGCGAAAGTAAATTTTGTCCTGAATGCGGAGCCCGCTTAGGTGGTTTTTAAGAATTACATATTCAAGTTAGGAAATTCTAAGGAGATTGACTCATGATTCACGGCTCTCTTGTCGCAATCGTAACACCGTTTCAGAACGGGGTAATAGACGAAGAAGCGCTAATAAATTTGATAGAATTTCAGATAGAGAACGGCACACACGGTATAGTCCCGTGCGGTACCACAGGGGAGTCCCCTACCCTTTCACATGAAGAGCACGAGCATGTAATCGAGCTTACGGTAAAAACTGTGAATAAGAGGGTGCCCGTGATTGCCGGTACAGGATCAAACAGCACTAAAGAAGCTATAAGGCTGACCAGGTTTGCAGAGCAGGCAGGCGCCGACGCCGCTCTACTGGTGATACCTTATTACAATAAGCCGACTCAGGAAGGGCTTTATCTTCACTTTAAACACATAGCCGCTCAAGCGGATATACCGATTATCCTCTACAATATTCCCGGAAGAGCCGGAGTTAACATGGAGCCTGAAACAATAGCCAGGCTAGCAGGGGAATGTAAGAATATTATAGGGGTAAAGGAAGCCTCAAGCTCAATTCCACAGGCAAGTAAGATACTGCACCTGTGCGGCATGGATTTTCTGGTGCTCTCAGGAGAAGACGCGCTTAACTTTCCGTTATTGGCAATAGGCGCAAGAGGATTTATCACAGTTACGGCTAACGTAGCGCCCGCAGACGTGGCTGCGCTATACGATACCTTTGCCGCAGGTGAGTTCGAGAAGGCAAAGGAACTTCACTATAAGCTCCTACCCCTGAATGAGGCGCTATTTATCGAGACTAATCCCATACCTGTGAAAGCCGCGCTCAGCATGATGGATAAAATAAAGTACGAGTACCGCTATCCGATGTGCGAGATGTCACCCGGACATTTTGATGAGCTGAAAGAAGCTCTTTCAAGTTATGGTCTTATAGGCTGACCGGTTTCGCTTAAAAACAATAAATACAAACTCTCTCTTCTTTTCCTGGATCAAAAGAAGCAAAAATCACCGACTGGACACACACATAGTGTGAATCTACGATCGTGCCTTAAAGTCTGCATATTTCCATAACTATTCGATGTTAAGTAGAAATCGTA
>DEIM01000056.1:0-3385 GCA_002352485.1 Candidatus Dadabacteria bacterium UBA2774 | reverse complement strand
TGTAAGCTAAACCTCCACAATTCCTCCCACACCCCGTGTGAGGTTTTTAACGCTTCCATAATTCATTTTCTTTACGCTATTTATGTATGTCGGAAATGAATCATCCTTCGACAAGCTCAGGATGTCTATGTTTAGCAGCAGGCGATTGCCACCCGTCCTTGCTAAGACTTTGCCGGGATTACAACAAACTACAAATCCTCCTGTTTTGATTTCGGCGATTTAGTCGGATATTTTAGTTAACATACGAGTGAGTGAAGAGACAACCCTTTTCAAAAGGAGGGTAAAAAAAGGATGGAGAGTCTTAAACTTTGAGTCCGCCTGACCTAATTATTGAAAATTCAATTTGGGCAAAGGGGAAGATGCCTGCGGGTGTAGACGAGGCGGGGAGAGGGCCGCTTGCGGGACCCGTTGTAGCCGCTTGTGTAATACTTCCAAAGGACTGTGAAATCAGAGGTCTGAACGACTCGAAAAAGCTCTCTCATTTACAAAGAAGGAAGATTCTCAAAGAAATTAGAAGAAAGGCCGTAGCATTAGCTGTCGGTATAGTTGAGCCGGGGGAAATCGACAACATAAACATACTGAGGGCCGCTCTACTTGCTATGGAATTATCTGTTACAAATCTATGTGACAGACCCGACTACCTCCTTATAGACGGCAATCAGAGAACAAGCCTTCTAATACCTCAGCAAACGGTAGTCAAGGGAGACTCGAAGTGCGGATCAATCGCGGCAGCGTCAGTGCTGGCTAAGGTGATAAGGGACTATATAATGGAGAAATACCACGCCATGTACCCAGCTTATAACTTCCTTAAACACAAAGGCTATCCGACTAAAGAGCACCTGGAAGCGATAAGAGAGCACGGCCCCTGCCCGATACACCGAAGGAGCTTTCGGGGGGTTTTGTGAGGATGGAATGTAATAATCGAGGGAATCCTGAATAAGCAAACGTTAATCTAAATTTATGTGAGTGATAATAAGTGGACAAATAACAGCGAAGATATCCCTGAAGAAGAGCTTATAACCCGTCTCTGCAGTGGTGAGGAAAGCTCATACATATTCTTAATGCGAAAATACGGGAGACGGTTGTATGCGATTGCAAGAAGATATACAAACAGTGATGAAGACGCTAAAGATTGCGTTCAGCAAACTTACATACAGGTATTTAACAACATCCATAAATTTGAGAAACGGTCCAGTTTGTGGAGCTGGATGAGAAGAATACTCATTAACATTTCTCTAAAAACATTACAATCTAAACATAGAGGTCAAGAACTTTCAATCTCGGACTTACTACCTGAATATGATTCAAATAATTGCAGGACTGAAACCAATTGGCAGTTTACAGAATCTATAGATGTTATAATATCAAAAAAGGAATCCACAGAAATAGTACAAAAAGCAATCTATAGCCTCCCTCAAGATTATAGATTGGTACTACTGCTCAGGGATATCGAAGGTTATAGCACAGAAGAAGTTGCAACTATGCTCGAAATATCAGTAAGCGCTTCTAAAACCAGGCTGCATAGAGCAAGGGCAGCGTTTAAAAAGTTGCTAGAGCCTTTAATGGGTGTTTGAAGAAGAAACGGTATAAAATGGGAAGATCTATTCGTTCACTATTATTTAAATTACCATACATGCTTAATTGTAAGGAGTTTGAACAGTTTATAGACGACTACATTGACGGCAGTCTGCCTGAAAATGTGAGCAGAAAGGTCTACTTACACCTTCTTGCGTGCGGGGATTGCAGATCATATATAACCGCATACCAAAGTTCAATTGAAATGGGTAAAGCAATATGTGACAAATTAGATTCTGAAGTCCCTGAGGATGTCCCCGAAGAATTGATAACACTTGTTTTAGAGAATATTAAGCAAAAAGGCTCTAAAGAAGATTAGTATATCCTCTTTCACATCCAACTATTCTAATCCTGTTCTTTTCCCTAAGAATAAGTTTCAATTGAAACTTATTTCATGCCCCAGAGTATCCCTATATAAGTATCTGAAAATCTTTTTCTTACTTCTCTGTAACCTTTCCGTTTATAGCCCTATCTATACTGTTGACTAAATAAAACAGGAGGTAGAAGAAAATGGTAAATATTTCGGGAAAGTTAGTTTTGGTATTAGTGGGATTAGCTCTTCTGCTCCCACTATCGAATTCTGCTTTAGCAGAGTCGGTTACAAGTTACCCATCTGGTTTTTATAACTTCTATTCTGATTGGATGAGTCCGAGAGTGGCACCGATGGAATCGAAGACCCTTTATGTTTCAGAATTTGCTAAACGGGATCTTCAACCGCGTGAGGTACAAGCCCTAGCTAAGGCACCAGTGCCAGTTACACAATCCCCAAGGGGCTTTTATGACTTCTACGTAGACTGGATGAGCCCAAGGGTAGAGCCTATGGAATCAAAGACTCTATACATTTCAGAACATGCAAAGCGGAACCTAGAGCCGTCACAGGAGCAAGCACAAGCGACTGCGTCAATACCGGTCACACATTACCCTACGGGTTCTTATAACTTCTATTCTGATTGGATGAGCCCAAGGGTAGAGCCTATGGAGAAAAGAACTTTACCAATTCTATAGTGATAAGAATCTACTAAATAGAATTCCGTCGTACACATGAGAGTTGGACATAGATAACTATTCTCCTCACAGTACAGTGAGAGGCCCGCTAAAATTAATATTAGAGGGCCTCTCCATTTTTGCCGTATATTAGAAGCTACTGTTATATAAAGAGCGTCGAATCTAACTTGCGAGCTATAGGAGCTTAGTCAGAGTCAGGCTGCTTAACCAATCTTAGGTAAGGCTTAAGAGTTGTCCAGCCATCCGGGAACATCTCTTGCGCTTCTTCATTGGATACCGAAGGCACTATGATTACTTCATCGCCGCTCTGCCAGTTAACAGGTGTGGCTAGTTTATGCTTGGCCGTCAGTTGCATGGAATCGAGTACGCGCAGTATCTCATCAAAGTTACGCCCCGTAGTCATTGGGTATGTGAGCATAAGCTTGATTTTCTTGTCAGGGCCAATGATAAAAACCGTACGCACTGTCGCATTGGTAGCAGCGGTACGCCCCTCGGACGTGCCTTCTTCCTCCGCAGCCAGCATGTTATAGAGTTTTGCCACCTCTAGATCAGTGTCGCCGATCATTGGGTAGTTTACGGCATAGCCTTGAGTCTCTTCAATATCTTTTGCCCATTCACTGTGGTTTTGGACCGGATCTACGCTCAGACCTATGACTTTACAGTTACGCTTGGCAAATTCAGGCGTTAATTTCGCCATGTACCCAAGCTCGGTGGTACATACAGGTGTGAAATCTTTAGGGTGTGAAAATAAGATTGCCCACCCATCACCGATCCATTCATGAAAATTGATAGTGCCTTCGGTTGT
>DEIM01000036.1 GCA_002352485.1 Candidatus Dadabacteria bacterium UBA2774 | reverse complement strand
CTCTTCCTTTTTAGGCTCCTCTTTGGGCTTTTCCGGCTCTTTCTTAACTTCTTCCTTCTTAGGTTCCTCTTTTTTAGGTTCTTCCTTCTTTACTTCTTCTTTGGGCTCTTCTTCCTTTGGAGGCTCAGGTGGAGCTTTTACCTCTTTCGTCGGGGGTTTAGGAGGTGCGGGCTTTTTCTCTACTTTTTTGGGTTCAGCCTTTTTAGGCTTAGGCTGGGCTTTCTTGGCGGGCGCATTATTGCCCTGGCCGGTATCTAATGAAGAGAGTGACACCTGGATAGGCCCGCTTGAGCCGCTGTGTTCTGAGATTCCACGAAAGCCCCAGAAAAGTATCAGGACGATAACTGACGCATGGAGCGCTATAGAAAAAACCATTCCCCAAAATGACGTGCCCTTGGACGGGTCTTTATCGGATCTTTTCATATTCCACCGCTTGCCTCTGGCTAATTTCTAGGCACAGGCTCCGTGATAAGCCCAAGATTGGTAATACCGGCGTTTCTGATCTCGGACATCACCTCTACGACCGTGCCGTAAGGGACCGAGGTATCGGCCCTTAAAAAAACGTTTTCGGTCTCTATATCTTTACCTTGCGAGCTCATAAGCATCCTGACTTCCACTCTGAGCTCATCGAGCGTGTACTGCTTCTTTTCTATGTATATCTCACCGTCGCCGTTTAAAGTAACCACGACTTTCTTATCGCGGTCTATGGAGGGCATTGACTTAGACTCGGTCTTAGGGAGTTTTACATCAACACCCTGGTAAAGGATTGGCGTCGTTACCATAAATATGACCAGGAGAACGAGCATAACGTCTACAAACGGCGTTACGTTTATCTCGGCCATTACTGTACGGCCGCCTTGTTTCGGAGTCTGCATTCCCATATTGCTCTATTACACCTTCTTTATATATCTATCCACAATATTTAAAAATTCGGATGAAAAGTGCTCCATTTCAACGTCTATGCGCTTTACGCGGCTTACGAAGTAGTTATACGCTATAACTGCCGGTATGGCCGCCGCAAGTCCGATTGCGGTCGCTATGAGAGCCTCGGCTATGCCGGGCGCAACTGCCTGCAGTGTGGGGACGCCTTCACTGCCCGCTAGCCCTATGAATGATGTCATGATGCCCCAGACGGTGCCGAATAGCCCAATAAAAGGGGCCGCGCTTCCGGTGGTAGCCAGAAAAGTAAGCGAGCTTTCAAGCTTGGAGGTTTCTGAGGACATAGTCCTGTTCAGCGCCCTCTCCACAAGCTCGATCATACCGAGCTCATTTGACGTCATATCGGTGGTGCTCGCTCCGCCCTCGGGATTTTGTCCCGAGCCGCTCGCCCTCTTGATTT
This sequence comes from Candidatus Dadabacteria bacterium UBA2774, assembly GCA_002352485.1. Lineage (GTDB taxonomy): Bacteria > Desulfobacterota_D > UBA1144 > Nemesobacterales > UBA2774 > UBA2774. The sequence goes on along the minus strand of DEIM01000036.1, from coordinate 15,711 downwards.
TAAGTATCTCCGTGTAGCCCGCCCTGAACACTTCTGCAATCGGCCCGCCAATGTGCTTGGTCGAGGAATAGAGGTTCCCGAAATTACCGCTTGCGTTATAAAGATCGAGGAATTTGTCCGAGCTCCGGGTCGCTTTTCTCAGTACAAAGTACTTTGAGAACATTATGGTCCAGCATACTACAGACATGAAAAGGAGAATAAGAAGAACCGCTTTTACAACAGGGCCCGCATGAGAGACGAGGGTCATTACTTTCATCTGCTCCCCTGTGGTCTGCGCCTGCGCCTGCAACACGAAAGATATCCAGTTTGTCATGCTAGTTTACCCGCTGATAAGTTAGATTTAGGATTGAACATTAATGATATTCAACACTTGAGATTATTACGAATGAGCTACATCTTAGCTTTGATCTAAAGTGTTCCATACATAATATGTAAAATCAACAGCGATTATGAAAGCCCAAGCGGTTTAAATCCGCCGGTTAGATTTTGAGGGGAGAATATATTATCATTAATCCCGGTACCAAGAGAATATATAATCCAGGCTCAAAAAAAGGAGGCGCGTGATGACAAGAATCTTAACCGTAACCATGCTAACTATAATTTCACTTTATCTTCTGTCCCCTCAACCTACTTTCTCAGAGGAAAACAGATATACCGTTGTCATAGAAGAGAGTTTTTACGTTGTAAAGCCTGAGAATACGGAGAAATTTCTTAAAGTGTACAGGGAGAAACTATATCCCTTCTGGGAAGAGATGCGGAAGATGGGGATAATCACGGAAGAATATAAGCTCTACTCGCAGAGAGTGCATACTCTGGACCCGTTATGGACGTACAAGACGGTCGTAAAGTTCCCAAACTACGCTGCACTCGATAAGTGGCTTGAGATGAGGGATGTGGTTTACACAAAACTCTTCCCTAACGAAGAGGGTTACAAGACCCCGAGAAAGGAGATTGACCTCATAACTGTAGAGCACTGGGACGAGCTTATAAGAGAGATACCGCTTACTCAATAGCCAATTTCTCTTTTTAAATACACAGATATATTCCTCTTCTTTTGCATGATCAAAAGAAGCAAAAATCACCGACTGGACATAAAATAACTAAAAATAGCTTATTCACGCTAAACATCACAATTCCGCCCACACCCCGTGTGAAGTTTTTAACGCTTACTTCATCCATTTTCTTAACGCTATATATGCATGCCGGAGACTATTCACCCTTCGAGAGCCTCAGGGTGAGCGGATTTTTTAAATCCACCCTAACCCTCCTTTTCCAAAGGAGGGAATGTAAGGTGTTATCCTTCGAGAGCCTTCCGCCTACGCTAAAGCTACGGCGAGACAAGCAGAGTGCGCGGGTTATATGTTGCCGAGATTGGAAGGGATTGCCGCGGCTCCTTTGGAGCCTCGCAATGACGGTTATCTAACTCACTCTCTAAATAAGCCTTTCTGCATGTGGGGAGGGGCGATGTTGAGGTGGTCGTAGGCAAGAGGGGTGACTTCTCTACCTCTTGGGGTTTTAACCAATAGGCCTTCACGTACCAAATACGGCTCGTATACGTCTTCGATAGTGTCCCTTTCCTCACTTACCGCTGCGGAGAGGGTATCGATGCCCACGGGGCCTCCCCTGAATTTTTCAATTATTGTCTCAAGTATCATCCTGTCGAGGCCATCAAGGCCAAGATTATCCACCTCGAGCATATCGAGCGCCCGGATTGCCACATCTTCCGTAACGTTCCCATCCGCCTTTACCTCGGCATAGTCCCTTACCCTCTTTAGCAGCCTGTTAGCGACTCTGGGTGTACCCCTGGCGCGGCAGGAAATCTCCTGAACTCCTTTTGGTGAGGCATCAACGCTGAGTATCTTTGCCGAGCGCTTAAGAATCCCCTCTATCTCGCCCGAATTGTAGTAGTCGAGCCTGAGATCGACGCCGAACCTGGAGCGTAGCGGAGATGTCAGAAGACCTGTCCTTGTCGTAGCCCCAATGAGCGTAAAGTGGTTCACGCTCACTTTCATCGACTTTGCCGTGGGGCCTTCGCCGATCATTATGTCTATCTTGTAGTCTTCCATTGCAGAGTAGAGGTACTCTTCCACGATTCGATTGAGCCTGTGAATCTCGTCTATAAAGAGGACGTCCTTCTCTTCAAGGTTAGTCAGAATAGAGGCAAGATCGCCTACCCTTTCTATGACCGGGCCGGAGGTGGAGTAAATTCTGACCCCAAGCTCGTTTGCCACTATGTGCGCGAGGGTCGTTTTTCCCAGCCCGGGCGGGCCGTACAGGAGCACGTGGTCGAGCGCCTCATTACGGCGCTTTGCGGCCTCTATAAATATCCCCACCTTCTCCTTTATCTTAACCTGGCCCAGGTAGTCTTTAAGGTGCGAGGGTCTGAGGTTGACGTCGAATTGTACGTCCTCTTCCTGACCATCGGGGGTTATGATTCTTTCGTTCATGATTTGTTTTTATTCCTGCGGGCATCGCACTACTACGCTCGCCTCTGTCCCCATTAATATATATATTCCGTGATTAAAATAATAGTCAGAAGTGAATTAAAATATGATTCAGCCCGGAATGACCGGTTAAGAAATATTCTTCATCAGTTTCAACGACTCTCTGAGCGCTTTTTCTATATCGTTTTCTCTTGAGGCGATTTCATCAAGCTGCTTAATTTGCTCGTCTATCTCATTCTTTTTATAGCCAAGGTTAAGGAGCGCAGAGATCACGTCCCCCGCTATGGTGCCCTCTCTCTTGGTATCTTCAGATATGCTCAGCTTGGGCACTTTGTCCTTTAGCTCGTTCTGAAGCCTGGAGGCGAGTTTTGGCCCTATGCCTGGAATCTTCTTTTTCTGGAGCTCCCCTGAAGCAACAGCTGAGGCGAATTCCCCCGGATCGACATTGGACAGTATGCTGATTGCAAGCTTGGGACCTACACCCGATACTCCGATGAGGAGGTTAAAAACTGCTTTCTCGTCCTCGTTCAGAAAGCCGAAGAGCTCGATCCCGCTGTCCTTCATGTGCGTGTGGATAATTAATTCGGCATCGCCGCCAATCTCGGGGAGACGGTAAAATGTGGAAAGGGGTACCGTTACTCCATAACCAACGCCGCCGACGTCAACGATGACGCTTCCAAGCTCTTTTCGGGCGATCCTGCCTCTAAGAAGGGAGATCATCTAGTGTAAAACGCCTCCTCTTTCGCCTTGGTTTGACAAACTCGGCTCCGAGCCTGCTTTCTATGCGTGAAAGGTGGATGTGACAGAGCGCTATGGCCACGGCGTCCGAGGCGTCTGGGCTCTCGAAGTCGGATATTCCCAATATAGATGTAAGCATCCTCTGCATCTCCATTTTGTTAGCCCTACCCCTTCCGGTAAGCGCGAGCTTTACCTTTGTTGGTGAGTATTCGTGGATGGTAACCCCTGAAGTTGAAGCCGCTAGCAGCGCGACCCCCCTCGCCTGACCCAGTTTTATCGCGCTCCGGGCGTTTTTTGCAAAGAATATATCTTCTATGGATATAGCCTCGGGCCTGTGCTCTGTTATTACATCGACAAGCCCTTCGTATATGATCTTTAGCCTCTGAGGCATTTCCAGGGTCGATTTGGGCGCAATACTTCCGCTAGCTACGTGAGCTATATCGCCGTTTCGGACCTCAAGCACCCCGTAGCCGCAAATCCTGGAGCCGGGGTCTATTCCGATTACCCTCATATTATGTCAGGCTTTCAATCAATTCTTCGGGAATATCAAAGTTAGAATAGACGTTTTGAACGTCGTCGCTTTCCTCAAGCGCTTCCATGAGGCGGATCATGTGCTCCGCTTCTTTTCCTTCGATCTTAACATTATTCTCCGGGATCATCGTAACCTCGGCGTTTTCATACTTAAGACCCGCTTCATCAAGTACTGATTTAACCGCTTCTATCTCCTCGGGCGGGGTTATAACCACTAGCTCGCTGTCTTCGGTGACAACGTCGTCGGCTCCGGCATCGAGCACGAGGTCAAATACCTGCTCTTCGTCAACATTATCTTTCTCAAACGCGATCCGGCCTTTCATATCGAACATCCACGCGACACAGCCGTTCTCCCCAAGGTTCCCGCCGTGCTTGGTAAATATTCTTCTTATATCAGAGACTGTTCTGTTCTTGTTATCTGTTAGCGTGCGCACCAGAACCGCGCTTCCGCCGGGGCCGTAGCCTTCGTAGGACAGCTCGTGGAAATCGTCTCCGCCGATCTCGCCGGTGCCGCGTTTTATGGCACGGTCGATGGTGTCGTTGGGCATGTTAGCGCCCTTGGCTGTATTAATCGCAGTCCTGAGCCTGGGGTTTGAATCTAAATCCCCGCCGCCGTGCTTTGCCGCCACAGTAAGCTCACGGATGAGCTTGGTGAAAATCTTGCCTCTCTTGGCGTCAACAGAGGCTTTTCTGTGTTTTATATTTGCCCATTTAGAATGTCCTGACATGGCCTGTCACCTCATTTCTTAAAATTAATGTTTATTATGGAGTATATAAGAATTTTATAACATCGGGAGAGATTTAGCAAGGTATTCTGTGCCCTTGGCCCCTTGCTGGTATGGAAAATATTAAAAGATGAGATCCCGATGGGGGCAGAGGCGAGCGATTCACAGCGATGCCGGGGCAGGTATTAATTCAAGTGCCCGGAATGACAGATTAAAACTTCCGCCAATCCGAAAGCCCTTTATTGAACCTTCTTAACTGTCACAGTAAGTGGCTGCGGGCCGCCTCTATTGGTCGTAATGGTCGAAACGGGAGCGCCGGAGTTTATTTCCTTTACTGTGAGCACCTTTGTCGAGGGGTTAATCACCTGATCTGCAAGAGAGCTGAAATCAAAACGTATCTTTGCCTCGGGGTCGAGCCCGAACACTTCTGCCGTGATCAAAGCAGGCTTGCCTACGTCCGTTTCGGGAACGAAGATATTGTATCCCCATGCCGGAATCTCCGCGTTTATGAAGCTTCCGTCGGGCTTTGTTACGTTAACACGCAGCATTCCGCCGCTGTTCACAATTGCCGATGGCAAGTTCTGAAATTCCGCCGCAAGTTGGTCGGATTTCATCATGATTACCTTGCCGGGGATAAACGACTGATCACTGTTATTCAGAAGCCCGATCTGGTATTTGCTGGGCTCCAAAATGCTCTGAGCGGGGAATACAAAGGTAGTATTAAGTGTGCCAAACTCGATTAAGAGCTTTTCGATGGAGTATACCGCACTGCCGCCCGGGCTAGCCGGGGTTCCTGGTAGAGAAATTTTCAGTATGCCCCTGTCTCCCGAGATGATAACGCCGAAAGCGCCGGACAACTCAGAGGGGAGGCTGAATTTTCTCCAGTCATCGGTCAGTATCCTGGATTCTATCTCGACCCTGTCCCCTAAAAGCCCGCTGCGGTCGATTGTCCTGATAGAGCGCACTTTGCCTATGTATTCAGGGTTTACGTATATATCGCCTTCAAGGGATGTCGCCTCGACCTCGGTGTACATCGGCTGCGCCCACGAATCAAGCGAGCTTAGCGGCATCAACAGGCCTATGGCCAAAAGAAATATTATAAACGCTTTAATCTTGTGAACTTTAATCATTTAAAACCCCTGTTTGTAAATTACTAATTATCGGCTAATTAGCAATATATTTTAAACTCCGGCCTTGGTCTTGCTAAATTAGACTTGGTACCCTATATTATAACAAGAAACCTTGATAGCAATACGTCTGTAATTATCCACGAAAAAACTCACTTGACAAAATACGTCTTTAGCATGCATAATAACAGTGTCTATTTACTTTTACTACAACTCAAAGAGAACTGACTCTCATTTCCAAATTTAGTAAGAAGAAATTGCTGTAAAAAATCCAATATATAGAGGTCGAGGACTTAACACATATGGCTAGAGCTACCAAATTACGGGAAAAATCCCCAGTAGAAGAAAAGGTACAGGAAAAAAAAGTACCGTCAAAGAAAGAACAATCGGAAAAGGAAATCGTAAAAGAATCCAAACAGTTCCTTAACCTTAACGAGCTTAGAAGCAGAAAAAGCGCAGAGCTTATGAAAATGGCGCGTGATCTTGAAATAGAAGAAGTATCGCGTATGACCAAGCAGGACATCACGTACGCAATACTGAAAGCCCAGAGTGAGAAAGAAGGGGTAATTTTTGCGGAAGGCGTACTCGAAATACTCTCAGAGGGTTACGGCTTCCTGAGATCGCCAAAATATAGCTATCTCCCTGGTCCTGACGACATTTACGTCTCAAAATCGCAGATTCGCTCATTTAACCTGAAGACCGGCGATACGGTAGGCGGACAGGTAAGGCTCCCGAGGGAAGGCGAGAAAAACCTTGCACTACTTAAGATTGAAGAAGTTAACTTCGAATCCCCCGAGGTATGCAGAGAGCGGATCGCTTTTGAAAACAGGGTTCCGCTGCACCCTGAGGAAAGAATTGATATGGAATACGACGCCAATGAATTTTGCAGCCGGGTAATGGATATGTTTATTCCGATCGGTAAGGGCCAAAGAGGGCTCATAGTGGCGCCGCCTAGGACCGGTAAAACAATACTCCTTCAAAGAATAGCAAACGCAATAACCAAGAACAATCCCGATATAACACTCATAGTGCTCCTGATCGACGAGCGACCCGAGGAAGTAACCGATATGGACCGCCACGTAGTAGGTGAAGTCGTGAGCTCAACGTTTGATGAGCCTCCGCAGAGGCACATTCAGGTTGCGGACATGGTGCTGGATAAAGCCAAGAGGTTAGTCGAGCACGGAAAGGATGTTGTTATACTGCTGGACAGTCTGACAAGGCTTGCCCGAGCAAGCAACACCGTCACACCCGCAAGCGGAAGGGTGCTTTCCGGTGGTATGGAAGCAAACGCGCTTCAGAGACCAAAGAGGTTTTTCGGCGCGGCCAGAAACACGGAAGAAGGCGGCAGTCTCACGATAATCGCGACCGCACTGATCGATACCGGTAGTCGTATGGACGAGGTGATCTTTGAAGAGTTTAAAGGTACGGGTAACATGGAAGCGTATCTTGATAGAAGACTTGCCGACAAGAGAGTATTCCCAGCTATCGACATCCAGCGCTCAGGTACGAGGAAAGAAGAGCTTCTACTTTCCGAAGAGGTACTCAACAAAGTATGGCTCCTCCGTAAGGTGCTTAGCCCGATGAACACCATAGAGGCTATGGAGTTCCTGCTAGATAAAATGAGCGGGACCAAGTCTAACAAAGAATTCATGAATATGATGAATTCGTAAAGCTTTTTGGGCTGCCACATCTTAAAGTCATTTTGGGCACCTGTCGCGTCGTAGTTGAAAACGTAGACGGGCCGACCCGAAATCTCATCAGTTAGCTAAATACTATTTCACTCTTTTCTCACTATAAGATATGGTATTGCTATGTCTGCATTAAAGCTACTGCCGCTGCTATTGTTGTTCTTCTCCCTACCTGTATTAGCTCAGGTAGACCCTATTTATGAATCTAAGGCCAGATTCCATCCAGCACTGGGTAAACAGGGCATGGTGTCTTCTCAGGAAAGCTACGCGACCCGCGCCGGGTTAGAGGTGCTTAAAGAGGGCGGGAACGCCGTTGACGCCGCTGTAACTGTAGGCTTTACGCTTGCCGTGACGCTTCCGAGAGCAGGGAACCTGGGAGGGGGCGGGTTTATGCTCGTGTACATGGCAGAAAAAGACGAAGTAGTCGCGATAGACTATAGGGAAAAAGCTCCGCTTGCGGCTACCCGCGATATGTTCCTCGATGAAAACGGTGAGGTAGATAGAGAGAAATCGATGCACAGCATTTTTTCCGCGGGCGTTCCCGGTACAGTCGCCGGTCTTACGCTCGCGCTTGAGAAGTACGGCACAATACCTCTCAAAAGGGCCATCCGGCCCGCTCTTGAGCTGGCAAATCAGGGTTTTCCCGTAAGCCAGGAGTTAAGAAGCTCTCTCCTTCAGGTAAAAGAGCGTATGGAAGGGTCAGAAGCAGCTGTGAGCGTCTACTTTAAAGAAGGCGCAGAGCCTTATTCGGTGGGAGACATACTCACACAAAAGGACCTGGCACAGAGTCTAAATGAGATTTCCGAGAACGGGGTTCACGGGTTTTATAGCGGCGCCATTGCCAAGAAAATAGACAAATTCATGAAGGCACGGGGCGGACTTATTACAAAAGAGGATCTCTCCTCTTATGAGCCTGTGATCAGAACCCCGGTTAAAGGGACTTACAGAGGCTATGAAATCTACTCCATGCCGCCTCCGAGCTCGGGCGGAGTGCATCTTATTCAGATTCTAAATATACTTGAGCTATTCCCAATATCGCAGATGGGACACAATACCGCAGCCGCTATACAGACCATGGTGGAGGCTATGAAGCTTGCCTACGCTGACCGCTCAAAGCACATGGGCGACCCGGACTTCGCTCCGGTTAATACAAGCAGACTTATTTCAAAAGATTTTGCAAGTGAGCTAAAACTTAAAATAAATTCAGAGAAAGCAACTCCAAGCAGTGAAATTCTTCCGGGCGTAATACCGGCCTCTGAAGGAAATAACACAACTCATTTCTCTGTAATCGACAAATTCGGAAACGCCGTCTCAAACACCTACACCCTGAACTTCAGCTACGGATCGAAGATCATGGTTCCGGGCACCGGGATACTACTCAATAACGAAATGGACGACTTCTCGTCAAAGCCCGGCGTACCAAACGCCTATGGACTTACGGGCGGGAAGCTGAACTCCATAGAGCCGGCGAAGAGGATGCTGAGCTCGATGACCCCTACGATTGTGATGAAAGAGGGGGAACCGTTTCTCGTTACGGGAAGCCCGGGAGGGAGCAGGATTATTACCACAGTTCTACAGATAATATTAAACGTGATCGATTTTAATTTGAATATCGCAGAGGCAACAAACTCCGTCAGGGTCCACCACCAGTGGCTTCCGGACGTTCTTTATGTAGAAGATGGGCTTAACGGTGACACCGTGAAGCTGCTGAGGGAAATGGGGCACAACGTGGAGCTCGGAAACACTATGGGATGTACTGAAAGTATTATGAAAGTAGGAGATTTTCTTTACGGTGCTTCAGACCCGAGGAGACGGGGCGGTTTGACCAAAGGGTACTAAGCCGTAATCTCTAGCATTCGGTCGATGGATTTTTTGGCTCGGTGAGCAATATTTTCAGGAACCTTAACTTCAAAGACTTCTTCCTGTAGTGACTTAAGAACCTTCGGCAGTGTAATCATTTTCATGTACTTACATACGGCGTCTTCCTTGGCCGGATAAAAGATTTTATCGGGATTGTCCTTACGCAGCCTGTGAAGCATACCGGTCTCGGTGGCTACAATGAATTCTTTTGATTCCGACTCTTTCGCGTGTTTTATCATCCCCCCGGTCGAAAGAAAGCACATGTCTTTGTCACCGTTTGTAGAGTTATTTACCGAATGATAAAGGAAATTAGTGGTGCAGCCGCATTCTGGGTGAATCATCATCTCTGCGCCCGGGTGTGAATGCCGTATGTCCTTGATTTCAGGGACCCTAATGCCCGCGTGCACATGACACTCACCATGCCAAATATGCATCTTTCTTCCGGTGACCTTTGCCGCGTATGCGCCAAGGAACATATCGGGTAGAAACAATATCTCCTTATCCTCAGGAACCGCTTCCACAACCTTCACTGCGTTTGCTGATGTACAGCAGTAATCGGTCTCGGCCTTTACCTCAGCGCTCGTATTTACATAGGAAACCACAACCGCGCCCGGATGCTCGTTTTTCCATTCTCTTAACTGGTCTGCATTAATAGTGTCCGCAAGCGAACAGCCTGCACCAAGATCGGGTATGAGCACTTTTTTGTCAGGTGAAATTATAGATGCGGTCTCGGCCATAAAATGGACGCCGCAAAAAACTATGATATCGGCATCCGTATCAGCTGCCATTTGAGACAGACCAAGAGAATCTCCCGTGTAGTCTGCAATATCCTGCACTTCGGGGACCTGATAATTATGCGCCAGTATAACCGCATTCTTATCTTTTCTTAGTCTATTTATCTCTTCTGTCAGCCTTTTTAGCTCTGTCATTTCACTCTGCCTATTTCTTGAGGTAAATAGATTAGTATACCAGATAGAGTGCTATGTCTAAAGCTTTAGCCGAGTGTGTTACAGAGCCTACGGAAATGTAATCAACTCCTGTTTCTGCAATCCCCCTGACCGTTTCAAGCTTAACACCGCCTGAAGCCTCAACAAGCGCTTTTCCATTAATCACCGACACTGCTTCCCTCATATCTTGGGTCGTCATGTTGTCGAGCATGATAATATCCGCCCCTGAGTCTAGCGCTTCACGTACCTCTGTGAGATCTGAGGTTTCGACTTCTATTTTAAATTGATCGCCATGTTTCTGCCTGACCGCCAGTACTGCTTTTGCAATACTCCCGGCTGAGGCTATATGGTTATCCTTAATAAGTACGCCGTCATACAGTCCTATGCGGTGGTTCTGTCCACCGCCAGCCGAGACCGCGTACTTATCGAGCACCCTGAGACCGGGCGCAGTCTTTCTGGTATCTAAAATTTTAGCTTTGTGCCCCTCGCACTCGGCTACGTACTTTGAAGTCTCAGTAGCAATACCCGAGAGCCTCTGGAGAATATTCAGGGCAAGCCTCTCGCCCGTTAGAATTGCCCTCGTGGGGGCTTCTATTTGAAAGATAACATCTCCGGGCATAACCCTCACGCCGTCTTCCTTTGTGAGTGTGATACGCGCCTTAGGGGATAATCTTTTAAAAACCCTCTCCGCTATGGGACCACCTGCAATTACGCCTTTCTCCTTTGCGCGAATCTCAGCAGTCGATACTGAGTCTATAGGGCAGATAGTATCGGTCGTTACGTCCCCTGCACCTACATCTTCCCCAAGGGCGTTTTCGATAATACGATCAACTTTGTCCCAATCAAGCTCCGGTCTTTTCATATCTTTATTAGTCCAATATCTTTAGGTTTAAAATTATACTTTAGCAATTTGAGGCTCTTTTCCCTTCTCTATCACTATGTGGGATTTCCAATCCGGGTTCTCTTCCGGGAAATCCTCTCTTATATGCACCCCTCTTGACTCTTCTCGAATTTGAGAAAACCTTGCTATAAGGTGCGAAACCTCGAGGATCATGTTCAATTTTATTTTAAAGTAGCCTGTGAGCTTGTCCAGGTACTCCGAGCACTCTTTGAGATCATCTACAGCTTCTTTAAGCCCGGCACTGTTTCTGACCATACCCACATCACGGTTCATTATTGAGGATATATTTTTTCTGCATTCAATATATGTTTCTTGCTCCGCATCGCTTAAGCTGCTCATATCGTAATCGGCCAACTGGGGCAGTAAGCCTCCGGGTATATCAGTTGGAGCAGCCGTATTTTGAAGCGCGCCGTCGACAGCTCTTTTAGCAAACACAATACACTCGAGGAGGGAGTTACTTGCAAGTCTGTTCGCCCCGTGCACTCCGGTGCAAGCGACCTCTCCGCACGCGAATAGACCCTTTATATTAGTCTCGCCCTGTAGTCCGGTGCTAACCCCGCCTAGGGTATAGTGAGCCGCGGGCGCGACGGGGACCATCTCCTTTGTGATGTCAACATCAAGCTCTCTACAGGCCAGATATATATTTTCAAAACGGGATTTTATTGTTTCGGCGTCCATATGTTTTAGGTTCAAATATACATAATCCTTTCCTGACTCATTCATCTCTTTATAAATAGCGCGCGATACCACATCTCTGGGTGCAAGCTCGCCAAGATCTGAATAATCCTGCATAAAACGCCTTCCCTCTATATTTATCAGGTGAGCCCCCTCACCCCTTACGGCCTCACTTATCAGGAAACTACTCCCGTCCTCGCTGTAAAAAGCAGTAGGATGGAACTGAACGAATTCCATGTCCGTGACCCTTGCTCCCGCCTGAAACGCAATCGATATTCCCTCCCCAGTCGACCCCCCGGGGTTAGTCGTACGCTCAAATATCGCAGAGGCCCCTCCTGTAGCGAGGATTGTAGATCCGGCGGAAAAGATAATCGGCTCAAAATTAGAGCCAAGCGCAAGTGCCCCGTAACACCTACCGTCCCGGGATAGAAATTCCACAACTCCCGTGCTCTCATATTTTGTAATACCCGGGTTCTCCTCAACTGCGGCTATGAGAAAACTCACCATTTCTCTTCCGGTGGAGCTCCCTCCCGCATGAAGAATTCTTCTTTTCGTATGCCCGCCCTCAAGCCCCAGATCAAGCCCCTTATCCCCCATATCAAACTCCATCCCGAGATCGATTAAATCCGTGACCCTCTCTATACCCTCATTTACCAAAAGCTCTACAGCCCTCTCATTGCATAGTCCCCTACCGGCTCTGAGTGTGTCTTCGATATGGAACCATGCAGAGTCTTCAGGATCAATCGCTGCCGCAATCCCCCCTTGGGCCCAAAATGAATTACTCTCTTCGACCGTAGACTTGGTAAGTACCGTCACTTTGCCGAACTGTGACGCATAAAGAGCTGCATAGAGGCCTGCAAGCCCGCTTCCGATTATAAGAAAATCAGATTTAATTTCGGGATGTACACGGTTTTTTTCATTTGACATATGAATTTACAGCCTTAGTTGCATTAGTAGTGATAGTAATTACTTGAACTGCCGCTCATAGCTCAACTATAGATTCGAATATAGAGGCTTTTATTTCTTCTTTTCGCTCGGAGTCAGTTACTTTCGCTCCTTTGGAATCCGTAACGTAAAACGCATCCACAACCTGGTCTACTTTGGTTGATATCTTTGCGTATACTACCGAGAGTCCGAGCTTTTTTATGGCCTTAGTAATATCGTAAAGCAATCCGGGACGGTCGTAGGTATAAATATCTATAACCGTGGCTATGTCTGAGGATTCATTATCTATCTCGATTCTGGTTGGGTACAGGGGAATGGATTTAGTGAATTTGGAGCGGGCTCTTTTTCTCTTTGCAACAAGCCTTTCGACATCTGTCTTGGCTATCATGACGTTACGCATGTTAGCGCCGAGCTTATCCCAGGCCTGATCCCCGTCATCCGAGGACTTACCCAGCCGGTTAACATAAAATACGTCCAGAATCCTGCCATCATCTCTTGTTGCGATCCTTGCCCCCAGCACATTAAATCCGCTTGCCCTTATCACCCCGCAGAGCTTTGAGAATATACCCGGCTCGTCGAATCCCCAGAAAGTAAACTCATCGTACCCCTCATTAGGGTAATATTCCACTTCCATACCGACCCCGTCCTTAGAGCTGTCTATAATGCCGATGTGGTAAGCGATCTTTTTAGGTGAAAACCCGCGAAAATAGGAATCGGGCATGCCTTTTATATTATTCTTAACTTTGCGCTTTGAATACTTATTACCAAGTATACGCACCACTTCTTCTGTGACCCTATTTAGGCGGTCCTCAGGGTTCTCTTTTTTAAACTCACCCTGCTCCAGCACATTTACGGTCCTTATGAAAAGCTCTTTTAGGAGCATCGCCTTCCAGTTAGTCCAAACATCGGGTCCCACGGATTTAATGTCTGCAAATGTCAGGAGATAAAGAAGTGACAGGGTCTCAAGGGACTTGACCGATTTTGCGAACCTTACAATCATACTGTAGTCGTGTATGTCGCGTCTCTGAGAAAAATGAGACATGATCAGGTGGTGCTTTACCAAGAATTCGAGCTGCTCGCTCTCATATATTGTGAGCCCCATACGCTTGGAGAGCTTGGGGATCATAGCGGCCCCCTTCTGTGCGTGATTGCGGCCCTCCCCCTTTCCCATATCGTGAAAGAGGCAAGCCAGATATAGAACGTGCCTGTTCACAAGAGATTCGGCAGTCTTTGTCAGTAGCGGAAGATCGTCATAATATTTATAGCTCAAGAGGTTTTCTATCTCCCTGACCATGAATATAGAATGTACGTCCACCGTGTAGACATGATATGCGTCGTGCTGCGCCATACAAACGATTTTTCCGAACTCAGGTATATAGTAGCCAAGGAGCCTGAGCCTGTTCATTTCAAATAAGACGTCTGCGACATTCTTGCCCTTCTTTAGGATTCTAAGGAACGAGGCGTTAAAATCGGGGTTAGATCGAACGCTCTCATCGATTGTAGTAACACTCACCTGCTCCCTGATTAAATCCATTAGATATCCGCTCATCTTAACCTGGTGCTTGTCTGAATACTCAAAAGCCCTCATCAGGTTTGCAGGGTCGTCCTTAAACGCCTCAGGATCAGTAACTGAAAGTGAGCTGCCTTGGATTATAAATCCATGCTGCAGTTTGGTCTTTTTAGATGAGCGTACTCTACCCTGATCAGCCGTGCATCTTTCAATAAGTCTCTTAGACTGCTCTCTGATTTCGTTTGCTCGGAGGTAGTATATTCTTAGGAACCTCTCGACTGCTGGAAGCTCGGCATCTTTAAACCCCAGGAACTTTGCTATACTCTCCTGGAACTCAAAGCTCATCCGGTCCTCTGCCCTCCCCGCCAGATAGTGAAGCTCGGAGCGTATTAAAAGTAAGAAGTTAAGCGCCTTTTCAAAAGCCTTAAGCTCCTTATCAATCAAAACACCTTTGGGTAAAAGCTCGGAAAAGGTCTTTACCTTAAACTTCGCCTGCGCAATCCAAAGGGCATAATTAATGTCTCTGAGCCCCCCTTCACTCTCTTTTAAATTGGGCTCTAGGAGATACACAGACCTCCCGAAGCGGTTTATCCTGTTTTCATTCTCTTCTATCTTACTTTGAATAAACTTGCCTGAAATACCCGGCAGTAAATCTTCGTATATTGCTTTATCGAATTCAGCATATAGCTCTTTGTCTCCAAATACGAACCTGCCGTCAAGAAGTGATGTGAGAATTGTAGTGTCATCATCTTCCTGAGCAAGCTCTAAACACTCATCTATCGTCCTTACGGAGTGTCCGACATCGAGGTTTAAATCCCAGAGAAGATAGAGGAGTTTTTCAGTTACGTCCTTTGCAAGGGTTTTGTTACGGGGTTTGTAGAGGAACATCAGATCAATGTCCGAGTAAGGGCAAAGCTCTTTTCTGCCGTATCCCCCGAGTGCCAGAACGGCTACGTTTTTAAGATCCGTAAAGCCCTGGCCGACAATACACTGCTTAATCAATCTATCGATTATGTCAGTTCGCTTCTCTGCAAGCAAGCTTCCCGAAAGCGCACGGTTGCGCTTGGCCTTTTTGTTATGCAATTCCCTAAGCTCTGATTGCTTACGGTCGAGTCTTTGTTTTATTTGCTCGAACAGGCCCTCTTTGTGTATTGCCAGTCTGTTTGCTTTTTGCATAAGCTCTTCTCAATATTTAAAACTTTATCTTTATTATTGTACCGCAGTGTTAGAAATATATAACCCCCGGCTACGGTAAGCTTAGAGCCCTGTTATAAACTATATGTACTAGGCTATACTGAATTTTGTTATTGAAGACGCTCGTAGCTGAGCTTTGGGCAATCTTAATCTTTTTTGAATTCAACGAATGTTTCTGTAAAACCGGCCCGTTTATTCTCTATCCGCGCCATCACAAATAGGAGATCGGACAAGCGGTTCACATATACGAGCGTATTTTGGTTAACCTCCTCCTCTTTCATAAGGCTTACTATTCTCCTTTCCGCCCTTCTGGACACGGTTCTGGATAAATGTAGGTTAGCCCCGCCTTCGCTCCCGCTCGGGAGTATAAACTCTTTAAGGGGTTCAAGCTCCTCCAAGAGTTTATCTATGAGTAATTCGAGCTCC
>DEIM01000229.1 GCA_002352485.1 Candidatus Dadabacteria bacterium UBA2774 | reverse complement strand
TGTGGCTCTCGATAGGGACTGATGAATCCACCACGCGGCGTAAGTAGAAAACTTAAACCCCTTTGTGTGATCGAACTTACCCACGGCTTTCATTAACCCGATGTTGCCTTCCTGTATAAGGTCTCCAAGCGGGAGCCCCTTGCCCAAGTAACGGTTAGAGAGCTCGATTACGAGTCTCAGGTTAGATTTGATAAACTTATCCCTGGCTTCTAAGGATTTTGCTTCATATATATCCTTGAGCGTACGGAGTACTTTTTTATCGCTTTCTGGTCTATTTAAAAAAGATTCCGAGTCAATAATTTTACTTATTTTATCCCTCTTTTCGTTGCAAACCTTTATCTTAGAGGCAAGTACTGCTTCATCCCTTCTTTTTAGAAGCCCCTCAGAGCTCAGGTCTTTGAAATAAGCGGACAGCAGTCTGTAATTTGGGTCAGGAGTACCCTTATCGGCACTTTTTTTGTGACTGTGCTTATTTTCTGCCAGATCCTCAGTTTCCTCGAATTCAGAATCCAATGAATGCTCAAGCTCATCTGAATCGGTAATATCGAGGTTAATATACTCTGCTTCCTGGCCGTAGGTTGATAGTTGTTTTAATTTCATCTTCGTTTATCCATAACCGGATCTATCTCATACCCAATTATTCTTAGTTAACCTAATATTTAGGATACCTAAATAAATATAATAAATTTTTTTAGGTTTTCAAGTTAATTTTTGCTGTAGTGAGGACATTCCTTACATATGTCGTCTTCGCTCAGCATAATATGAAGGTTTTCGCAGTAATGCGGTTTTAACTCGCCTGTGTGCCGGTCTTTCTTGAAATGGCAGCAGGCTGTGCAAATATCCCCTGTGTAGATAAGCCCTTTATCCATTAGCTTCTCTGATACCCTTTCTAGTAGTTTCTCAAGCACTTCTTGCTCATGCGGGCTGAAATCAGATACTATCTCCTCAATCTCATACCCTATGCTCTCCACTACACCGACAACTCTCGATCCCGCCGGGTTTAGTTTTATGTGTACCTTCCTACGGTCGTCCAAATCCCTGACTCTGTGGATCAGGCCTTTTTTTTCAAGGGAATCTACAACCCCGCTCACTGTTGCGGGTGTGCACGATAGATACTTTGCTACATTGCCCACGGTGATGGCATCGTTTCTCGTATAGTTAATGAATAAGAGTACTTTAACCTGTGCTGGAGTTAGGTGCTCGTGCTTACTCTTTTCCCAGAGGATGTTTTTTACAGCCTGCCCTATATAGAAGAATGATCTCGTTATCTGACCGCTTAGGTTTTTTTGCCTGTATACAGGATCGAAAATAGACATATATCCACCTGATTGTTAGGATACCTAAATAGAATGGTTTTACCAAAGTTATTAGAATATATAAGGGGTGAATTTTTATCTAAGATCAGGTGTATAGATGGTCTCTACTAAAAGGGATTGTCTTTGCTGTGAAGTCTTATCCCTCCACCGGGTTCTGTGAAAAATACGGCAGCTTTACCTTCCGATTCAGGGCAAATTCTTAGATACTTGTATAGTACCTCCGACACTGAGTCATCTCCAAATTCTTTCCTTACTATAGCTACTACATAAGAGCCGTTTATCGTACTCCCGTAAACTCCGGGTGAAGAGCTTATGATCCTATGAAGCATTATAGGTCCGACGCTCATGCTCTTTTCGATATCAAGAGTGCCGCCGCATGATTCATTCATCAGTCTGCCAAAGCTCTCAAGGTCCCCCTTTCTCCAGGCGAGAAGCCCCTCCTGAACACGCCCGGCCTCATTGAAATAATGTTCCGCTCTTTGTCTAAGCTTAGATGGGAGTCTCTTTGAGTTTGAGTAGTAAACCTCAGGGGGAATATCGGAAAGTTTATCTCCCGAGCTAAGTCCCGCCATAATTCCAAGGAAGCCCGAAACCTCTCCACATTCGCCCATTCGTCTCTCTAGATCAAAAGGGGCTTGTTCCTCAGGTTGCCCCGAATATGCAATTAACAGCTTAAAATCTTCACCGAATCTTGGACCTGGGTGCGCAGATACTTCGCCCGAACCAGTGTTTATTTGGAGAATGCTGTCATGTCTTCCGTTTAGAGTAGACAATTGGTCCAGGGTGCCGGGGCTTTCATGCAGGTAATCATTTTTTATTCTCGTCACAAATTCAGCGTATTCCCAGCCAAGGGGTTCTATGTTGTTTGATAGGGCAATAGCTCTTAAGTAAGCAAGGCATTCAGAGGAAGAAATCCCCAGGCCGTCATCAGGGAGAGTCCTGTACACAGCGCCAGTGAATCCGCATTCGACACCATAGCGCTCATCTATAATTTTTGCAGCTCCCATAGCATATCTACCCCAGTCATTCTTTTCGGTTGATTTAACGTGCCCTGGGTCAAATTCGACTACACCCGGATCATTCACGCTATATAGCCTTATTTTTCTTTCTTTTACAGGAATAAACATAAGTAAGGTGTAAGCGCTTACAGTCATACAGAGCGCCGGTCCCCCCTGGTAATCTATCTCAGCTCCGAGAGGTGATATCCTGTATGGGGACAAGACTACCGATAGCTCTGTGTCCTTAAAACTTTCTCTTTTTGCAAGATGGGCTTTAAGGGTTTGTATCTCTTTATTTAAAGTTGGTAAGCTCATAATGTGTAGCCGCGATGTTTGAGATTATGCTAATTGTTAAGCGAAGAGAATCGCTGAATTTCGTTTTGAAGTTGATATAGGTTGTAGTATATACCC
>DEIM01000156.1 GCA_002352485.1 Candidatus Dadabacteria bacterium UBA2774 | reverse complement strand
ATTAAGCGCACAAGATGTTGACCGATTGCTGATGGAGCTTAAAAAAGAGGGATTAACATTAAAGGGAGCGGTTGAGGAAATATCTAGTAAGACGGGTCATTCAAAGAGTAAGACTTATAAGAGAGCGCTCAATGTTTGGAAGGATAATTAAAACTTCCTGGTTTTAGTACTACTTATCTGTCTTGTGTTTTATCCTTCTGTCTTTTTCGACTTCTGAGCCCACTTTAACACTCTTTTCTATCTTCTGCTTTTTATCCGCCGCCTCGCCCTGGATTTGCCTTTTACATGAATCGCATATCGATGTCTCAGAGGGTTTAGCGCATACCATACATAAATTTTTTTTCTTTTCAGTCATCGGGTGTATCTCCTAATAATATTCTACTGGCAAGACGCTCTAATTGAAACCCAAATTTCTCTACAGCTACAGGGATAAATTAAACAGGCGGCCTTTTCCCGGACCATCCGGAGTTCTTCTCATAAGCGTGTGCTACCCTGAACATGGTCTCTTCATCAAACGGCCTGGCAAGGACCTGGATGCCAATCGGAAGCCCTGTTGAGCTTAGGCCCGATGGTAGTGAAATACCCGGGAGCCCTGCGATATTACACGGGATTGTTAGTACGTCTGAGAGATACATCTTTATCGGGTCGTCCGTTTTCTCTCCGATTTTAAACGCAGTTTCAGGACTGGTTGGTGCAACGATCGCGTCCACCTTCTTAAAAGCCTCGTCAAAATCCTGCTTTATCAGCGTCCTTACCTGCAGAGCTTTTAAGTAATAAGCATCATAATAACCCGCGGAAAGGGCGTACGTGCCGAGCATAATCCTTCTCTTGACCTCTTCCCCGAACCCCTCTGCCCTGGTCTTTTTGTACATATCTATAAGGTTCTTTGTATCGCTCGCCCTATAGCCGTATTTCACACCGTCGTACCTTGCCAAGTTGGAGCTTGCCTCAGACGGGGCGATTATATAATAAGTCAGCACCGCGTACTCTGTATGGGGGAGTGAGATTTCGACTATCTCCGCTCCCAGGTCCCGGAGCACTTCGATAGCCTGTTTGGCCGAATCCTCCACGTCAGGGTCCATACCGTCTACGAAATACTCCTTTGGTATACCTACTTTTATTCCTTTTAAATCTTCCGTTAAGCTCTGAGTATAGTCGGGAACAGGGGCTTCAACGCAAGTGGAGTCCCTTCTGTCGCCGCCCGCAATCGTGTTTAGTAGGATTGCGCTGTCTTCTACAGTCTTAGTAAGAGGTCCCGCCTGGTCAAGAGATGATGCAAACGCTATCATCCCGAAACGGCTTACTCTGCCGTAAGTGGGTTTCATTCCGACTACACCGCAAAGGGAAGCGGGCTGTCTTATGGAGCCTCCGGTGTCGGTGCCGACCGAGCCCAGGCATAAAGAAGCAGCAGTGGCAGCTGCCGAGCCTCCGCTCGAACCTCCGGGCACCCTGTCCGTGTCCCATGGATTTTTAGTCGGGCCAAAGTACGAAGTTTCTGTAGATGAGCCCATAGCGAACTCGTCCATATTGTTTTTCCCGAGTATAACTGCACCCGCGTCAACTAGCTTCTGGGTTACGGTCGCGCTGTATGGGGGGATGAAATTCTCAAGCATCTTAGAGCCGCAGGTGGCCGGGACGTCTTTCATGATGAATATGTCTTTAAGCGCAATCGGTACCCCGTGAAGGGGGCCTTTGTAGCCGCCCTTAGCTATTTCCTTCTCTGCACGCTCGGCGGATTCTAATGCGCTATCCCCGAGTACTGTTATATATGTGTTCAGATCCCCGTCTATTTCTTCAATGCGTTTCAGTAAGGCTTTTGTGATCTCAACTGGGGAAATCTCTTTTCCCTTGATCAGCTCGCCTGCTTTTTTAATGGTTAAAAACGGCAGTTCCATTCAAAATTCTCCTTAGTCGTCTATCACTTTGGGTACTGTGAAGAAGTCGTCTTCTCTTTCGGGGGCATTTTGGAGCGCTTCTTCGGGAGTAATCCACTCCTCTACACGGTCTTCTCTGAGAGGGGTAGAGATATCGAGCACGTGAGATGTGGGCTCTACTCCTTCTGTATCGAGCTCACTGAGCTTTTCTATATATTCCAATATGTTCCCGAGCTGATCGGTAAATTTCTGAATCTCATCTTCTCCGAATTCGAGCCTTGCGAGCTCTGCTACGTGAATTACGTCGTCTTTGGATATTTTCACTTCGTTACTTCCTCCCAAATATGTACCATTGTCTTTTCTGATTTTATCCGCCCCGGCATCGCTGTAAGTCGCTCGCCTCTGTCCCCATTACTTCATTCTCCTACCCTTGACTACTGATCCATGTTGCATAGATTTTCGACAAACTCTATAATCTCAGTCTCGATCTTAGTGCCGTTAAGGTTATTAATTTCCTGTACTCCTGTCGGACTTGTGGTGTTGATCTCGGTCACGTAGCCGCCTATTACGTCGATGCCTACGAAATAGAGCCCGTCCATTCTCAACCTTGGAGCAATAGCGGTGCATATCTCTAGGTCCCGGTCAGTTAGAGGCGATTTCGCCGGGCTTCCGCCCGAGTGGAAGTTGCAGCGGAACTCCCCACCTGACTTCGGGACTCTGAGCACTGCTCCGAGAGGCTCACCGTTTAGAAGAATGATTCTCTTATCGCCCTCATACACCTTCTCTATGAATTTTTGGGCCATAACGTATTCAGTGCCAAATTTCGTGATCGACTCAAGTATTACATTCTCGTTCCTATCACCTTGCTTGGCGAAGAAAATGCCCTCGCCCCCGTGGCCGTCTAGCGGCTTTACGACCATCTCCCCGCCCGCGCTTTCTAAAAATTCTCTTAATACCGAAATATCTTTTGTGACTACCGACTCGGGTATCCATTCAGGGAAATGGAGAGCGTACATTTTCTCGTTTGACTCTCTTATGCCCGTCGGGTTGTTTATAACCTTGGTTTTGTTTTCATTTATTAGGCTCAGGATGTAAGTGGCGTATAGAAAGTCGTCATTCACCGGGGGGTCTTTGCGCATCCAGACCGCATCGAAGCTTTCGAGCTCCCTTACCTCAGTGTCCCCCAATTTATAGTAGTCGGTATCCCTTTTTAGGCTCAGCTCTGTAGCTTTACACATAGCTCTGGATTCTCTCACAAAAAGATCCTTGAGCTCCAAATACCACACTTCGTGTCCCCTCGCCTGAGCTTCGAGCATGAGAACAAATGTAGTATCTTTTTCTATATCGATAGTCCCTACCGGGTCCATCACAAAAGCCATCTTTAGTTTCATATTATTTTCCGTCTTTGCAGTCCCCTGATTCTACCGAATTTTAGATGTATGGACAAATTATACGAGATCTGCCTTATGTAATTTAGTAGCACAACTTCCCTAAAATGATGCCGAAATCAGAATCAATAGTTAGGTATACTTCATCTCGAATACTGTCCCCAAAATTTAAGAGGATAATAAGACAGGCCTATGGATTCAATTGATATTGAGGGTATACCCGACATAAGGAATTATGTTCCCCGTTCTGTGAAAGAGGCGTTTGCCATACAGCGGGCTCTTAAAGAGAGGGTCTCTCTCGAAAACAGCTTTGAATCTATAAGCCTGATAGCAGGGGTGGACCTTGCAATCTTAAAAGAACGAAAGCAACTTGTATGCGGGATAATTTTATTCGAATTCCCGGAACTAAGCATTATAGACAAGGTATATTCAATTGTAGATGAAAAATTCCCCTACATCCCGGGACTCCTCTCCTTCAGGGAAGGGCCAGCGATAATAGAGGCTTACGGGAAGCTCGAGGTAAAACCCGATATACTAATTCTCGATGGGCAGGGAATCGCGCACCCAAGGGGTTTTGGTATTGCTTGTCATATAGGAGTGATATTGGACATTCCGACAATAGGAGTTGGCAAAAAAAAGCTTTACGGCACATTTGATGAGCTGGGCATGGTCCCCGGCAGGTATTCTCCATTATATTCTAAGCAAGGCGATACTATCGGCGCTGTCCTCCGAACCAAAAAGAATACTAAACCGGTTTTCGTATCTCCCGGGCATAAGATCGATTTGCCTTCTGCGCTTGAGGTTGTAACAGAGTGCGCCCGAGGATACAGGGTGCCCGAGCCCACGAGACAGGCAGATAAATACGTCGCCGAGCTTAAAAAGGAGTTTCTGTGACAAAGGAGTCTGTATAACTATGCCTGAGAGGTTCTCATGGGTAATAGAGGGTAAGATCGCCGGGATGGAAAGGCCGGGGTCTTTAATCGATTTGGAGGAAGACCTACTGTACCTCCGTGCAGTCGGTATCGATGTAATCGTGAACCTTCAGGAAGAAGAGTATTTTCAGGACCACAATGGGTTTATAGTCAAAAACATACCGATTGAGGACTTCGGAGCGCCTGATTTGTCTGATTTTGAGGAGTTTATCTCTTTTGTAACACCTCAAATAGATGACGGAAAAGGAGTATTAGTGCACTGTTTTGCCGGTATGGGCAGGACCAATCTGATGCTCGCCTGTTACTTGCTCCACCATACGGGTGAAGACCCGGATTCAGCGCTTGAGACCGTCAGGTCGAAACGCCCGGTGCACATGGTCAATTACAAGCAGGAAGAGGCTCTGAGAGAGTACTTTTACACTGTTAGAGATGTCCTAATAAGCCCTCACAGCAGCAAAAAGTGAAGTTTGGCGTATTGAAGTCCTATGTAACTTTTCTGGTATATCCAGCTCATATCTGGTAGATTAATATGAATATGGTTGAGGGCAGTTAACCCCCGGTATAGGAGAACATATGGGTTATTCCAAGGAGCATCTTGCACAGCTTGAATACGGGGAAGGTAAAGTTCTTTTCGGCGATACGCCGCTTGCAATACTAAAGGCATTCTTACAATCCGGCGTGAGTTATCTCGGGGGCTATCCGGGCTCGCCGACTGCAAGTTTGATCGACGCCATTTCCGATTCATACGACGATGTTCTTAAAGATAAAGGAATTTACTTTGACTGCTCCGGTAACGAGGCTTCCGCTGCGTCATTGCTGTCAGCGTCAATAAGCTATCCGATAAGAGGCTCTGTAAACTGGAAGATAGTCGGTACTAACGTCGCCTCAGACGCACTGTCGCACATTTCTTCTTCCGGAGTTACCGGTGGGGCGATGATAATTGTGGGTGAGGATTACGGATGTGACAGTACTTGTGTGGCTGAAAGGGCACTTCCTTTCGCCCTTAAGTCAACGATGGCAGTGATGGACCCAAGGGGCAACCTGGAACACGTGGCCAAGATGGTACAGGCCGGGTTTGAGCTGTCTGAGTATTCAAACATGCCTGTTATGTTTTTACTCTCAACAAGGGTTGCGCACATAAGAAACAAGATGGTCTGTAGAGACAATGAAGTACCCGCAATCAGCATGATTAACCGCCTTGATGATCTTACCACCAAACAAGAGTCAATTCCGCTTCCTCCTTTCACATTTGAGCACGAAAAAAAGAAGTATCATGAGAGGATACCGGCCGCCAAGAAATTCATTCTTGAAAGAAAGCTAAACGAGTTTATTGAAGGTACGGAAACCAATATCGGCATTATAACCCACGGGATGATCTATAACTCTCTAATGAGGTGTCTGTATAACCTTGGTGAAGCCAACCTCTACGGCGAGACCAGGATTCCTTTACTGAACCTGAATGTAACCAACCCGCTTGTACCTGAAGAGATCATTTTATTCCTTAGGGATAAGAAGGCGGTACTCATCGTGGAAGAAGGCATGCCTAACCTGATTGAGGAGCAGATACGCTCGATTGCCCAGAGGTCAAAGCTCGGGCTCGACATATTCGGGAAAGACATACTCCCTCAGGCAG
>DEIM01000167.1 GCA_002352485.1 Candidatus Dadabacteria bacterium UBA2774 | reverse complement strand
GCCGTTCCCCTCTATCAAGTCTGCAAACACACTCTCCTTTGTAGGAATTAAAACAACCAAAAACCGGACACTGTTTCTCTCGGCTATTTCATTCATTTGATTAAAAAAATTAAGCGTAAGCCTGAGTCCTTCTCCTACCTCGGGGGTTTTTAAATCAAGCCCCCCTAACCATTTTTCGGGTGTGAATCCGGTATAGATCCCATGCTCACTATCCTCAAACATCTCAATATCCACCCCCATCCGTATCATTCTTTTCTGTCTTATATAATCTCCGAGATATGATGTATTTATTATCCTGTACAGGACGCTATGTCCTGAAAACCAATCCGCGATTAAATAGATTTGCTTCATAAATGATGCCTGAGGGTTCTTTTTGAGTGACGTTTTATTCGGATCAGGCGATATCTGTGCGTGCACGGAAGCAATTTCTGGGTTTCTTAAATCCTTCCAGACCGGAACATTGTAGACAGCCGTATATGAATCTGTAAGATCGTTGCCTAGTGAGAATCCCGCAATTATGAGATCCGGATTTAAACCAAGAGCCTTATGTTCCATCAAATAGAGATACTCGGCAGGGCCGTAGCCGCCAAGAGACATATTATAGACTTGCCCACCAGTTAGTTTTCCAAGGACACTAGGCCAGGAGTGCTTTGCCAGTGAGCTTGTTCCGTATGTCTGCGAATCACCGAGCGCGACAATATCCGCCTTTTCAGGCACTGACTTGTTTCTGAACCCCCAAGAATCATGGCCTCTGGTATTGGGTTCTACTCTGTATCTGAGTATGTCGTCCGATTTTAATCTTCGCCACAAATAATCTGTCGGATCAAAGAAAACTCTGGAAACACCCTCTGCTGCAAGCAGAAATAATGTTGCCACAATAAGGAACAAAAAAAGTTTTTTAAGATAGTCTCTCAATAACATGAAACTCCACTATGCAACTATCTATTCATAGAAAGAGAACACCCCTCTTCGTTCTACCTATTTTTACCTCATTCTCTATTCTAAGCCTATAGGGGACGGTCGTATGGATACATATTCTCAACCAAGATGAACTCTAAATCAAATTGTATATGTTTGTCCTGCTTCACAAATTCAGATGTTCACATATCTGCTTGCGAATTTAATATAGCAATACAAGGAGCAGAATAAGAGATTGTGTAATTTATTGGTATTAAAACTAGAAAAGTGGTAGCGGGGGCAGGATTTGAACNNTGCGACCTTCGGGTTATGAGAGCAAAAATTGGGATTGTATAGTTTTATACAGATTTATATGAATTAATAGCAAGCAACTGTCATTATTGAACATTTCGACAATTACGTTATACTGACTTGTAACTGTTTATACCGATATATATTTTCATTTGGTCACATATTTGGTCACATTGAGAAATATCCATGGGGTTCATAATTGAATCTCTCTCCTATATATCGCAAGTGAATGAAACATTATCTTGCGACCTCAGGCTTCGGAGGGCGTTTAAGCTCTTATACGTATCGGTACCCATTTATATATTATATGTTTAATAGCAATACTTTAAGTAAATTTGTTACTCCTATACCTGTTCAGACTAAATGGCTCACTCTCCTTTTTGGAAAGTTAAATTGAAGGTTCTTCGGATACCTTAACTATAAGTTTGCCAGTATTTGTCCCTTTAAAAAGCTTGTTGAGCGCGGTGGGTGCATTTTCAAGTCCATCCACAATATCAATATGGTACTTTAGCTTCCCTTCCGAGTACCACCTGACGAGATCGTTGATTCCTTCTCCAAACCGCTCAGCATAGTTGAGAACTATAAACCCCTCCACTCGGGCGCTCTTATAGAGTATGTTGATGAAATTGTAGGGGCCCGGCACAGGCTCAGAGGAATTATACTGTGATATCATCCCGCAAATTGCGATTCTGGCTTTAAAATTTATCTGGGCCAAAACGGCATCCAGTATTTTTCCTCCAACGGCATCGAAATAAATATCAATCCCATCTGGACAATGCTCTTTCAAACTGTCCTGGACCGATTCTGTCTTGTAATTGATCGAGGCGTCAAAACCAAGATCGTCCCTAATCCATCTGCATTTTTCGTCTGTGCCAGCTATACCTACAACGCGGCATCCTTTAATCTTGCCAATCTGTCCAGCTACAGATCCCACAGCCCCAGCCGCAGCCGATACCACTAGAGTCTCACCTTCTTTAGGCTTGCCTATATCTTCAAGGCCGAAATAAGCCGCAAGTCCTGTGTGGCTGAATAGTCCGAAAAATGCGCTCAAGGGCACTGCCCCGTCATAAGGTATCACACTTACATTAGTGCCATCTGAAATTACATACTCTTCCCACCCCAGAATTCCCTGCACAATATCTCCTTCTTTGATTGCAGGATTACGGGACTCCTCGACAACACCGATAATCAGGCCGCGCATAACCTCTCCGGTCTCGACAGGAGGCATATAAGATTCCCTGGCATCGGCCCACAGTCTGTTAGTTGGATCTAAAGAAAGGTATATGTTGCGGATAAGAATCTCTCCTTCGCCTAGTTCACGTATTTTTTCTTCATGTAATGTAAAATGCGACGGATCTAGTCTCCCTACCGGATGTTCAACTAGAAGCCACCTGCGGTTAACTTGACTCATTTTTATAAAACCTCCTTAAAAATGTAATAAGCTTCATTTCCTCTAATTCCGTTATCAGCTCAACGCATACCAGGAATAACTGACCCTGAAACGGTCTCCCTCTGGCTCAACGCTTCCCCTACCAACCGCCTGAATACGAGTAAGCCATTGGTACTTCTCA
>DEIM01000212.1 GCA_002352485.1 Candidatus Dadabacteria bacterium UBA2774 | reverse complement strand
TATACTCGTGATGTACCTCATTGATGAAGAAGGCAATAAGCAGGGCCCGTTTGTCAGTAAGCACTGGCGGCAGGACTGGAAATATGAGGACACGGATTTACTTGCCTTTAGCGGCAATAACACATGGGAGAAGATGGCTATAACCAAAGATGAGTCCCGGGGTAAGTGGACACAGGCAGTGTATCAGGTGGATGATTCACCCCGCTATGAGTCAGTAGGTGAATGGATGCACGAGGGGAACTATTCAGGCTGGACGAGCGAGGAGACCCGGAGGCCCCTTCCGCGGAGGGAGTTTAGCGTCAGGGATGATTACGGCGTGCTTGAGGGTGTGAACCGCCATATAGTTATCCCCACAGGCTGGGTGCATGAGCAGGACAATATCAAACTCATAGTTGATGAGAAAGGCGAAGCTGTGTCAGAAAATCCGTATATTTCAAAAGAGGTAGGGTTAAACCGCTACGAGAGGATTACGGGCACAGAGTACGCACCGGGAGATGGGTATTGGGAGGCGACGGGGGAATTTTGGGGTGACGTAAGGGACGCATGGTCAGGGTATATAGCAGAAAACGATACGATAAAACTAAAGAGCAGCGTAGAGGGGAAAAAGCTGTATCAGTATCTGTTTGAATATGCCGCTCAGGTACAGGAAAGCGGGGCTTATGATAGTGAGGCGGGATCAAAATTCGCAGCTGAAACAATAGGAAGCTTTATAGTCCTAGATGACGAAGAGACGGGTAGCAGCGCCTATTAGTCAGTCCTTTGTTATAATTTACTTACATGTCTCAGGCTATTCTCAAAAATCCTAAAACACCCTGGCTTATTAAAGCGCTCTATATAATCATCATACTAGCCGCGCTGAATATACTGCTCCATCTGGTGTTCTCATCATTTACCCAAAAAGGGGAGGTCTCGGTAATCTCTCACAGAGGCGCCGCAGCGATTGCGCCTGAGAATACCCTTGCCGGAGTAATGGCGGGTGTCGCTATAGGCGCGCCGTTCATCGAAGTAGATATCCACATGACAAAGGACGGGGTATTAGTGCTCATGCACGACAGCACTGTAGACAGGACCACGGACGGGAGCGGTAAAGTCAGCAGTCTTTCGTGGGGCTCCATAAGCACCCTGGACGCGGGCGCCTGGTTTGGTGAAGCATTTAAGGGAGAGCCCGTACCGCGTCTGGACAGCGTTCTTGAGTATATTAAGGGGAAACCTTCCAAACTTGTAATTGAGGTTAAATCACCGGACAGGTACCCGGGAATAGAGACAACTCTGACAGGTGCGCTCCGGCACTACGGCATGGAGGAGGAAGTCGTTCTAATCTCGTTTGACAGCGGGTGGATCGAGCGCGCCGGGCATCTGATGCCTGACGCGACGTTTGGAGTCCTGTATATCTACCCCTTTATCCTACCGTCTGTAAGCGAGGTCACATATGTAAATGTATTCTGGCCGAGCCTGGTTTTAGACCCTACGCTCGTATGGCGCTTGAAAAATGAGGGGTTTAAAGTTTGGTCGTGGAATATTGATAGCTCCCTCATCGCTAGATTCCTCATATGGAAGGGTGTGGACGGCCTTACACTCGATAGAGCGGGGCTAATCGGCGGGAATTAAATCTACCCCTCTGATTTCGAAACGCTTTTGTGTTGATAATGTATCCGATAACACATCGTGAGTAGAGCGTGGACCTAATATAGCTCTCACGAGCAGCGTTGGCAAACCTATTTGCACACACAAATCCGATATAAATCAGGGAGTATGTGTAGTTGTTTGAACACTCTTTAATAGCCTTATTTCGCTACCGGATAGCCTTGTTTTTCCCAGGCTATAAAGCCGCCCTCTATATCATAAATATCGACAAACCCGAGCTCTTTCATTTGTGCTCCGGCAATTGCGCTCCTCGCCCCGGAACGGCAGTGAATGAGGTAAGTTCTTTCAGTGTCGAGCTTTTGGGCATTTTCTGTAAACGATTCAGACTTCACATCTACATTAAGAGCGTTCTCTATGTGTCCGTCGGAATACTCTGCCGGGGTTCTTACATCCAGTATTACAAAGTCCGGATTATCCTTATTTTTTTCTATTAGGGATGCTGCGTCTTTAGCGCTAATTTTCTTTACCGCTGCGGCGCTCTCGCTGGGATTGTCGTTACCCTCAGCCCATAATAAAGGGCCGGCTGCCAGTAGTAAGCACAAGAAAACGACTGTCCATAAAGCGAATATACGGAAGCTTCTCATTTTATTAAATTACCCCCTTAAGTCTGATTTTATTACTACTATACCATTTATTCTTCTACCTTAATCCTTCAATCACAACATGTCAGATGTTAGTTTTCGCTGCGAACTTGCAATATATTCTAAAAAAAAAGTATAATTACTAAAGCAGAAGGATAATATGAGTAACTCCGGATCTAAAGATCTCTCAGAGACAATAGACAAGAATTTAGGCGTTTTAATCAACATAGTTGAAGCTGTACATAAATCAAACGACCTAAATGAAATATACAACACCGCACTCGACCTGGTGATCGAGCTCGACAATGTGGATATGGCTAATATTTACCTGGTCGATGAATCCAAGAACGAAGCTGTGCTCCAGGCGCAGCGCAATTTCTCGAAAGATTTCGTAGAGAACGCCTCGCACATACCACGCGGAAGAGGGATTACATGGAAGGTTATTCAATCGGGGGAGATACTAAATGTCGAGGATGTACATAAGCATCCTGTAGGTCCTGCTGGTAAAAGAGTAGGTTATCACGGAGTGCTCGGAGTGCCTGTAATGCTCGATCAAAAAGCGATCGGTGTTATTTGGTTTGCCCGCTATAAAGATGAGCAATTCACGACCAGCGAAGTCGAGCTTCTCACGACTATCGGAGACCAGATTGCGATCGCTATTGCCAGGGCCAAGCAGACACAGGAGCTTGAACGACAGAATCAGAATCTATCGGTGCTTAGCGCGATTACCGAGAACGTGCATAAATCCGTCGATCTTAAAAACACTTATGAGTCCTTTCTGGAAATGACTAAGGACATCGATGTCTTTGACTTGATGGTGCTGTATCTTGTGGAAGGTACAGAGCAAAACCAAGAGGCTGTGCTTCAGATACAGAGCGGGTTCCCGCAAGAATATTTAGCGAGAGCGAGCAGGATTCCGCGCGCAGTGGGAGTAACCTGGAAGGTCATCGAATCGGGAGAGCCCTCATACTATGAGAGCATGAACGACGAAGAAAATGTGGTAGGTCCGGCAGGAAGAGCGCTCGGGTCCCGTTCAGTACTGTCTATTCCGCTTAAATCCGGTACTCAGACGATCGGCGTTATCCATTTTACCAGCATTGAAAAAAAGGCTTTTAGTAAAATAGAAATGGACTTTTTGTTCTCACTCGGCAATCAAATAGGTACGGCAATATCCAAAGCAAAGGCTTTTAATGAAGCGCGCGACAGGGCCCGAGAGCTTGAGGCTCTTTACGAGAACCTACAGTCGGCGCAGAGCCAGTTAATACAGTCTGAAAAACTCGCCTCGCTCGGGCAGTTGGTATCGAGCATTGCGCATGAAATCAATAACCCCCTGACCCCGATACTCGGATACTCGCAGCTGCTAATATCTCAATCAATTGAAGACCCGGTGAAGCAAGGCAAGTTCCTTGGAGTCATTCACGATTCTGCGGAAAAGGTAAAGCGGATCGTAGAAAACCTCTTGTCTTTCGCAAGAACGGACAAACCCAACAGGGAATACGCGGACGTAAATAAAGTTGTGGAAAAAGCCGTTGAATTTAGAGAGTACCAGCTGGGTGTGGAGAATATTGAAATACAGAGGGAATATGACCTTGAGCTTCCCAAGACAATGGTGGACGCAAACCAGCTGCAGCAGGTGTTTACGAATATAATACTAAATGCCTATTATGCCATGGTAGATCAGGAAAATGGTAGTGGAAGACTAAAGGTCTCTACTCAGTCAGAAGACGATAAAAAACTAGTAATTACGATATCGGACAATGGGCCCGGTATTGAAGAGGAGGTGCTGAAGAGAATATTTGACCCGTTTTTTACGACAAAACCGCCGGGGATCGGAACAGGACTCGGTCTATCGGTGTCTTACGGAATCGTGAAAGAGCATCAGGGTGAAATTGTAGTTGATACAGAACTTGGAAAAGGCACGAAGTTTACAGTCATACTGCCTGTGCTCGATTACAGTGAGTACATGTATATGCAGAGTATGACTCTGGAAGAGGAGCAATTAAACCAAATGAGAGGCAATAAGGCAAATACTGAAAAAGTTCTGATAGTTGAGGATGAGGAGATTATTACTACCTTGATAAAGGGCATACTGGAGAATGAGGGCTACAGTGTTGATCTGGCGTCAAACGGCGAGGACGCGCTTACGATGATAGACGGGAGCGGTTACCTCTTTATCGTGTGTGATATCAAGATGCCGCAGATGGACGGAAAGGAGTTCTTTAACAGGATTAAGACGTTAAACAACGAACTAGCATCGAAAATCCTTTTTATGACGGGCGACCCGAGCAAGGATACGCTAGACTTTATTCAGGAGACCGGCAACAGCTTCCTGGCCAAGCCGTTTAAGATAGAGGAGTTTATGGCGGCTGTTTCGGATATGGTCTGACGCGGGGTCTCCCCCGGCAATTTAGTGCGGAAGGACCCGGGAATAATCTTGTTTATGCGAGTTTCTGATAATGTATGCCGCTATTTAAAGGGCTGACTAGGAGACGTATAATTAAAGGTGCAGGAGACTCAATAGCACCGGAGGCGTAAGTATGAATAGGCGTAGTATTGTGATTGCAGCACTTTTTATGATCACGTTCTCGGTATCGAACGCCGATGAGGTAAAGAACGACTCGATACCCGTGGGAACCGGAATCGGGCAGATACCAGAGGTGGATGAAGTTACGAGACTCGGCGAGGACTCGCTAATGGCTGAGTATATGCCTCTGGATAAAGGGAACGTCTGGACTTACAGTGTACAAAAAGGCGATAAGACAAAAGAGCATACCCAGAGCGTCATTTCGGAGAGCGGGGGCTGGTCGGTATTTGACAACTATTTCGGAAAAGAAGCCGTTTCGCTCAGGATAGCCCCCGGAGGCGAGCTGCTGGTAACAAACGAGGGAGTGGTGAGCCCCTTTTACAATAATGAGGTCATGATGAGCTTTCCCAAGAAGGCTGTTGAGACGCCCGGGGGTAAATTTGAGCAAGCCATGGTGGTAACCATGCCCGAGGACAGAGAATTCTGGTTCCGAGACGTATATGTGAAAGGAGTGGGTCTTGTCTTTCACGAGCAAAAAACCCCAACAGGCAGTTCATCTTATTCTCTTCTGAAAGCCAAGGTCGGGGGTAAGGACTATCCTCCACAATGACTCTTCCTGTTAAGTACTCAAAGGCTTTCTAAGCACTTCCATTTATTTCTCCCAAGAAGAGTATTTTCTCGCTTACCACGTGGTGTTACTATAAAGGCACTACATAATTACCCCATCCAAAATACATTGATTACCCGATTGATAATTTTACGCGGATAAAAGATAATAAACTTATTCGCTTTTACATGAGCGAATGAGAGAGGAGGCAAGGGATAATTATTCTTCCAATAATAATTTGTCCGGGTAGGATGAACCCAAACCCTTATGAGTAATTTTAGAGTTAGCGTGTAATAGTGCGTGGGGAATGGTCTCTAGGTGATACAATCTCAATCAATGACCATGATAAGTAGGGTGGTCTCTAAATGGGAGTTTCAGTGTTTTCTGTAAAAAGGAGAGGATAGTCATATGGCGTTAGCTAAATTTGAGCCGATTGAGACCATAGCGATTCCGACAGATGTGCATCGGGAAGGATTTATCGTGATTCATAATAAAGGGGATTCGATGGAAAAGCTTATTATGGACGGCTCCAAGGTTGTAGTGGACACCTCAAGCACTGTCATCGTATCGGGTTCTATTTACGCGCTTCTTATACCTTGGGAGGGATATATTTTGAGGGAATGTCATGCAGAGCCCGACAGACTGGTGCTTAGGCCTCATAACAAAAATTACCCGCTGACAACGCTTAGCTGGGACGAGTTCGACCCAAATATAGTTCTCGGAAAGGTGTTCTGCAGTGTTATTAACGTGTTCAGGTGATAACAAAATTTGTATTGCTGACAACTCAGAAAGGGAATAGGATCGAATAATATTCTTGAAGGAGGGGGATAAATGAATATGAAGAATTCGGCTGTACTGCATGAAGTATCGGACTGCGATTTCCGCAGCACATACTGGGGTATGACAAGGGACGGGGTTAAACACTCGGAGCCCTGCAAGCCCGAGAACGAAAGCCCCTTGCACTTGAGTTACAAGGACACCGTATTAGAGCTGGAAACCGTAGTGGGCTATCATTTCATAGATAACTCTCTTGTAGAGGCGGGTTATGCCTTTAGTGAACAATATGACAGTGAGGGGCTGTATATAGAGCAGTACGGGAAATTGAAAGACTACCTTTCGGGTATTTACGGCCTGCCGATGTTGGATGAAGATATAAACACCTTTTGCGCAAACAGTTGTGGTGAAGACGAGCAGGAGCTTGAAAGCCTGATGCTCCTTACGGAGTGGCTTACGGAGCGCTCCATTATCAGAATGATCCTGATGGGTGATACCCAAAGATGCGAGTTCGGGGTGCTTCACAGAAGCCGGGGGCACGTTCTTGTGATCGAAAATACGGAGAAGTCTGTGAAGTGGGGGATAAATTAGGCTGTTATCCAGAACCTGTTTCAGGATCTCATCTATTCCGTCATTCAGGCCACCGAGCCGGAATCTCATCTTTTGTCTTTTTATCTCCCCCCCCACAGAAAAAGGGGGATTTAAAGATAAGATAACCACAAATCCCTCTCGGTCTCCCTTTTTCTAAGGGAGATGGAAAAGGATGAAGGGATTTATTCTTTCCGCCATTATCGCCAAAGTCTAGGGTTGGCGGAAGTAGCGGTTCGTTTTTGTCTGATACCTCGTAGCAGCCCCTCCCGAATTTGAATGGCCCAAAATAAAATTGCAATTTCACCACGCCTTCGTTTATATTTTTAAAAGTTGAGTTGATATAGAGTGGGAAAATCTAATGACGGAGGTTTCACCTGCTATGAGGGTATCCATATTATTTATAACGGCACTTCTATTTTACGCCATTGCCGCAAGCTCCGGCGCTAATACAAAACCAAATGACGTATACGGCTGGGAGAATCTCAAGTGGGGCATGCCTGCGAGTGAGGTCGAGAGCGTTCTCGGAAAAGGTGTTGAGAAGAGGCAGGCCAAGCACGATCGTACGGACGGTGTGTATACCGATCTTGAGATGCTGGATATAAATATAGGCGGAAGCAAGTTTAGGGCAAGTATCTGGATGGACGCGGACACAAAGGAGCTGAGCAAGATTGTGTTCGTCCCGCAGACTAAAACTGAAGGGTATAACTTGGCCGAAACATTCATAAAACTAGAGGAGGGTCTGGCCGATAAATACGGGGACCCGGATGTTGAGAAGACGTCGAATGATCCCGGCACTTCGGCAGAAAGGGTGTGGAACTTCCCCTCTACTGAGATTGAGCTGTCGTATCTGAAAATCGAGGACTCAGAGCTCCTGCTTCTTATATTCTCTGAAAGAGAAAAAGGCTCGAAGTAACGAATTTATCCCAAGAATCTCTATAAATACCCGGTATCGCACGTCTTAACCAAGGCACCTTTTCCTGATCATATAAGACTCAGAATTATTTTAACCCCATACGGTAATATATAACCATCTTGACAATATATTGACATTATGATAGTATCTGCTTCTATGATGAAACGGACTCCTTCTGGAAAGATATTGACGGAATTGATTCTTGAAGCTTTTCGGTTAAACGGCGCCTTGCTCGATGCCGGTAACCGGATAACTAAACCTCTGGGACTCACCAGTGCCCGCTGGCAGGTGATGGGGGCGATCGAGCTTGCGGGCCAACCGCTGACGGTGGCTCAGGTAGCGCGGCGGATGGGACTCGCTCGCCAGGGCGTGCAGCGGATTATTAACGACCTTGAGCGTTTAGAGATGCTCGAACTTAAGTCTAATATTGACCATAAACGCTCACCGCTCGTATCTATTAGCGCGAAAGGCAAACGCGTGATGGCAGAGGTGAATAAAGCCCAAATTGCCTGGGTAAATAAGCTTGCCGAAGGCCTAGGCATACGCAAGGTAGAGCAAGCGTTAAAACTAATACAAAGTGTCAGTGATCGTCTCGAACAACAAAAGTAGAATTTTTTAACAAAA
>DEIM01000083.1 GCA_002352485.1 Candidatus Dadabacteria bacterium UBA2774 | reverse complement strand
CGACTGAGGACGCTAC
This sequence comes from Candidatus Dadabacteria bacterium UBA2774, assembly GCA_002352485.1. Taxonomy (GTDB): domain Bacteria; phylum Desulfobacterota_D; class UBA1144; order Nemesobacterales; family UBA2774; genus UBA2774. The sequence goes on along the minus strand of DEIM01000083.1, from coordinate 9,733 downwards.
ATTGAAAATCCTGCCAGTATTATATTTGCTTTTTTTCTTTTCAGTTCTTCCGAGCTTTGTCTTAGCTCCCGGTACTCTAGCCCAGGACGACAGTACTCCTCCGGCGCTACTTTCAAGTAAAACCTTCGGCTGTCTTTTGCCTCTGTCCGGCAAATACAAAATTGTCGGAGAAAAAGCGCTCCAGGGAATACTCGCTGCAACCGAGTCCATGCCTCCGGGTGTTGAATACCGTGTGGTAGTTAAGGATATAGGCGACTCCGAGGCCAAGCTCAGGAGCGCGCTTTTAAGCCTTACAAAGATTGACGAGCTGTCTTTTATAATCGGGCCTATCCCCAGTAAATTCATTCCTGCCGTGAGTGCGACCGTGAACAATAAAAAAATCCCGACGCTCGTATTCCCTATTTCAGAGAACGAGTCCGCAGGCGGGCCTTACATAATCAAGTTTTACTATCCCGTGGAAGAGCAGGCCCGGGTGCTCGCCTCCTATGCCGTAAAGGAGCTCGGCGTACGCACATACGCGGTGCTCTATCCGGATACCTCTCTCGGGAAACGGATGAAAAACGAGTTTGTAAGATCACTCAGAGCAAACGGCGGTAATACGGTATACGAGGGCTCGTACGATAGTAAGGAGAGAGATATTGAGGAAGAGGTAATGTGGATTGCTTCAGAAAAACCCGAGGGGGTTTTCATTGCGGACGGCTCAAGCGCGTCTGCCGAGGTGATAGTTCAGCTTAAAAAGAGGGGAGGGCTCAGCGACATATTATTTTTGGGTCCGAGCACGTGGAACGGATCACTATTTCTGGACCTGGCAGGGGAAGAGATAGACGGATTCGTTTATAGAGCGATCTTCACGGATTTTTTCTACTATGGGGGCGGCGATTGGGACTCTTTCCTAAAGGGCTTCGAGGAGAAATTTGAAAAAACGCCTTCATACCTTGAATATCAGTCCTACTTGGCTACGAGGCTCATACTTTCGGTTGATTCGATTGATAGCCTCGGCAAAGGGCTGGTTCAAAAACTGACGGCGCTGCGCAGTGACCCGGGATATATTGTAAAAAAGGAAAGAAACGGCAGTATTCAGGTCTCGCCACGTTACCTTATACTTTCAGTGGCGGACGGTGAATTGTCTGAAATAAACAGGGTCAGGTAACACTGCTAACCAGTTGCTCATAGTATTCTCGCCGGCATCAGAAATTTCCCAGAAAATCGTGCTGACCGGGAGCAAAAAATCCTATCACGAAAAGCGTAAAGAGTATTATGCAAAACCCAAGCACCGCGCCAATGGCGGCCTTACGTCCCTTCCACCCCGAAGCGAGCCTTCCGTGAATGAGCACCGCATACAAAAACCATGTGACAATCGACCAGGTCTCTTTCCAGCCCCAAGCCCACGCGTTTCCCCAGATCTCTTTTGCAAGCAGGAGTCCGAGCGCAAGTCCTAGGGTAAGGAGTGGGAACCCTACGATAAGACAAAAGTGGTTAATCTTATCAAGAGTAGTGAGAGAAGGGAGTTTCCTAAGAAAGCTTCCCACGTGTTTGGATTTGATTTTATTTTCCTGAAAGATATAAAAAATCCCCGAAACGAATGCAACAGTAAATAATGCCTCCCCGAGCAATATGAGAAGTATATGAATCAGAATCCATGGATTAGAGAGTGTGGGGTCGTGCTCGATTATTCCCTGAGGGAGAATCACATGCGGGAGCGTCATAATAAACGCTAGAGGCGCAACGAACGCTCCGAATATCGATGCCCTGAACACAAATTGCGAGCCGATATATACAAGAGCGATAAGCCACGCGAAAATGTAAAGGGTGCTGTCGAGCCCCCCAGTGACCAGCACTCCCCCGGAATATGCTATGATCAGGCTCACAGTCTGAAGACATGCCCCGATTACAATCGCATAGAATCCGTAGGTACACACCCTTTCGTTTTGAGTCCAGAAATGGCTCGTATAGAAAACCGAAGATATAAAGTATAAAAGAGCTGTAGCCCAGTAAAAATCCATATCTATATTGTATTTGCCTCATTCTTTAAATACAAGAAACCTGCTACATTTTTATCTCCTGTCCCAAAGAGGGGAGAATTAATGGCAGGACTAAAGGCTGTTATTACGAGGCCCCAAAGGAGCCGCAGCAATCTCTGGCAATTGATTTCTATCTTACTTAACTTAACAAAAGAGGGGTTGGCATTAAGTATAAATAGCCTGTTTTAAGCTCTCGGTCTGATAATAGGTGGTGAGGGAGTCCACTATCTCATCCAGGTCCCCTTCGAGTATGGCTTCGATTTTGTAGAGAGTAAGACCGATCCTGTGGTCTGTGATCCTACCGTCCTTAAAGTTATAAGTCCTGATTTTCTCACTCCTCTCCCCAGTGCCCACCTGGCTCTTACGCGTGTCGGCAATCTCGCTCAAGCGCTTCTGTTCTTCTATCTCATAGAGTTTTACCTTGAGCATCCTCATTGCGTGCGCCCGGTTTTTGTGCTGCGAGCGCTCGTCCTGGCACTGAACGACAATTCCGGTCGGTATGTGTGTGATCCTTATTGCTGAATCGGTTTTATTAACGTGCTGACCGCCGGGTCCAGAAGCCCTGTAGGTGTCTACCTTGAGGTCCTTCTCGTCTACCTCGACTTCAACGTCGTCAGGCTCTGCCAGTACTGCAACAGTTGCAGTAGAGGTATGTATCCTGCCGCCCGTCTCGGTCGTAGGTACCCTCTGCACCCTGTGAACGCCGCTTTCATACTTAAGCCTGCTGTACACCTTCTTGCCTTCGATTGCGACTACGACCTCTTTAAGTCCACCGATACCGGTCTCGCTGAGGTTAATAACTTCCACTTTCCATTTTTTTTCTTCTGCGTAGCGCGAGTACATCCTGAAAAGGTTTGCAGCAAATAGAGCCGCTTCGTCCCCTCCTGTGCCGGCTCTTATTTCAAGGAACACGTTCTTTGAGTCGTTAGGGTCTTTAGGTAATAACAAAAGATGGAGTTTATTTTCAAGATTGTCACGTTCTTTTTCAAGCCCCTCTTGTTCAGCGCGCGCAAGCTCCCCAAGCTCCTCGTCTTTAAGGAGCGGCTTATTTTCCTCTATGCCTTCGAGCGCTTTCTTGTAATCCCTGTATATGCCCACTAACTCTTCAAGGTCTGAAAGCTCTTTTGAAAACTTGTGAATTTCCTTTGGGCTTATGTCAGGTTTACTGAGAGACTGCTCAATATCCAGATATTTTTTCTCGACTTCTTCAAGTCGTTTTAACATTCCAACTTCTGCCATTTTCAGTTATTATATTCACATAACTTGCAAAAATTTCAAGATAATATTAAACTTGTTTAGGTAAGACAATGGAAACAATGGATATTCTTGAAGGCAAAATAAAAGAAGCTTTGTCTAAAAAAACAAAGCTTGAGGTTGAGCATAAGAACCTCATGGAAGAGGTCTCTAAGCTTCGTAACAGTATTAAGAAGCTTGAGAGTGAACGTGACGATATGAAAAGTAAGTTAGACAGCGTTATTGAAAAGGTAGAAATTTATTTGAGCAGGTCCGAAGCTTAGCATGAAAAGACTTACAATAAAATTTCTAAATACCGAGTACGTTATTAAAACCGACGCGGACGAAGAGTACGTCCAGAAGATTGCATCTTTTCTTGAGGATAAGGTAAAGGAAATCTCAGAAAAGGAAAGCAATTTAGCGGTACCTCGTTCATTTCTACTTGCCATGCTCAAGATTACCGATGATTACTTCAAGTTAGGAAGAGACTTTGATGAATTCAAAGACGCATCAGAGCAGAGATCAAATAGATTGGTTCAGATATTGGAAGGATCCCTTAAAGACAGCGAGCCCTTTAATTATCAAGAAGGTATTCAAAGAGAAGAACTTAGATCAGAAGAATTGGAAGATACATTTAAGTACAGATGATGTATGGAAAGAAAAGGAGTTTTTCTCAAGAATAAGTAAAGGGGTTGGCGGTCTTTCAGAAGATAAAGACAGTATACGTGAGCGTGTGCTTAAAATGCGCTCCGGACTCTCCTTAAGTGACCAAGTTAAAAAAAGTCACGGAATATATCTAAATTTTATCTCTTTAGATCAATTCAAAATATCTCATAGGATAGGTCTATACTCTCCCGTAAGGGGTGAGGTAAAAACCGATTCCATATTCTTTGAAGCATTAGAATTGGGGAAAGAAGTATATTTCCCGAAAGTTACAGGCAGTTCCCTATCCTTCCACAGGGTGTTTGACCTGGAAGAGCTAAGTGCGGGGAAATTTGGAGTTCCGGAGCCTGACCTCGGCGCTCCATCAGTAGAGCCCCGGGAGCTTGATCTTCTCGTACTCCCCGGAGTCGCATTTGACCATGCAGGCTCGAGGCTCGGGTACGGTAAGGGGTTCTATGACAGGTTCGCGCAAGTTATACACCTCGGGAAGAGGGTAGGTATCTCATACAAATTTCAATTGCAGAAAAGTATTCCTACCAAAAGCCATGATATGAATGTAGGCACTTTGGTGCACGAGCAGGGTATAGTTTTTTGTGGTAGTAAATTAGGAGGCGATTAATATGACAATGTCGATAATTGCGGCTGCTGTCATCGCTTTTGTTTTAGGATTCGCAGTACATTACCTTTACAGATTCATGCAGCTCAGAAAGAAAATAGGTATTAAAAAAGATGAAGCAGAGGTTATTCTCGAATCCGCAAAGCAGCAGGCCGAAAAGACAAGAATTCAAGGAGAGCTAAAAGCCAAGGAAATAGTTGAGAAAAGAAGCTCTCAGATAGAAAACGAGGCGAAAGAAAGGCAAAGAGAGCATCAGAGGATAGAGAAAAAGCTTCAGAAAAGGGATGAAACTCTGGACAAAAAATTTGAGGCAGCCGATAAAAAAGAGGCCGATGTACAGAGAAAAGATCGTGAGCTTGGGGAAAAGGAAGTATCTCTTGCCGAAAAAGAAAACGAGCTCGATCAGGTCATAGTTGAGGCGAAGAAAAAGATTGAGGAAATCGCCGGTATGACCCAGGAGGCTGCAAAAAACGAGCTTATAAACATTATTGAGGACGAGGGTAGGCACGAAGCCGCCAAGAAGCTCAAGCAGATGGAAGACCAGCTCCATGAGGACGCCGAGCGCAAATCTAAAGACATCATCGCTTTGGCTATTCAGAAGTACGCGGGCGAGTATACGAGCGAAAAAACTATATCCGTCGTCAATCTGCCAAACGATGATATGAAGGGTAGAATAATCGGTCGGGAAGGACGAAATATACGTTCCATCGAAGCCCGAACCGGTGTGGATATTATTATTGACGATACACCTGAGACAGTGGTTATATCGTCCCTTAATCCTATTAGGCGTGAAGTCGCCAGGATGTCCCTTGAGAAATTAATCGAAGACGGCAGGATTCACCCAGCACGCGTCGAAGAGATCGTTTCGAGCGTTGAAAAAGAAGTAGACCGGGCGATTCAGAAATCAGGCGAAGAAGCCCTCTTTGATCTTGGAATACCGAGCATGCATCCCGAGCTAATCAAGCATGTGGGCAGGCTCAAGTACAGGACAAGCTATTCACAGAATATTCTCAACCACTCAATCGAGGTCTCTTTTATATGCGGGATACTCGCAGCTGAAATCGGCTATGACATAAAGCTTGCCAAACGAGCGGGCTTACTTCACGATATTGGAAAATCGGTTGACCACGAGATTGAAGGCTCTCACGTAGACATAGGTGAAGACCTGGTAAGAAAGTTCGGAGAGTCAGATGACATAATTGAGTCCGTGGCACTGGCGCACGACCCGCAGCCGCAGTCAATTTTGGCCATTCTGGTCCAGGCCGCAGACGCCATTTCAGCCGCAAGACCCGGGGCTAGGCGTGAGACTTACGAAGCATACGTAAAGCGTATAGAAGATATAGAGAACATAGCGGGCTCCTTCAGGGGAGTTGAAAAATGCTACGCAATACAGGCCGGGCGTGAAGTGAGAGTTATTGTTGAAAGCGCCAAGGTGAACGATGAAGAAGGCGCCTTACTCTCGCATGAGATTGCCCAGAAGATAGAGCGTGAAGTCGCCTATCCGGGGCAGGTGAAGATTACGGTAATAAGGGAAGTACGCGCGACAGCTGTCGCCAATTAAAAGAGCAAAAACTAATCAAAGGGGGCCTGAATAAAATTAGGCTCTCTTTGAATTTAGATGTTTTTTAGAGAAAGAGGGCAGGGCGGGATTAAGTTATGCCTTGTCCTAGGTGCTTAGTTTCGAGAAATCAGCGATTTTGAAAAACAGCTCCCTTATGTGTGAAAGCATGGATAATCTGTTTTTCTTTAGCGCAGGGTCTTTATCCATTACCATTACTCCCTCAAAGTATTTATCGACAGGCTCTCTGAGGTTCTTCATAAGTGACAAGGACTTCTCATAGTTCTTCTCTGAGATTTCGGAGTCTACTTTTTCCCTGACCTTGTTGAATGAATCATAGAGCTCTTTTTCCACAGCTTCTAGAAATAGGCTCTCCTCGACCGCTGTCTTCGTATGATCTTTCACAATGTTCACGACTCTCTTAAATGCTACGCCCAGAGCTTCGAAGTCGGGCGCTTTTCTAAACTTGGACAGGGCTTCGATCTTCCTTTGGGCTTCTACGATATCATCAAGCTCTACGGAAACCACAGCGTCGACTGCATCCTGTGAGTAGCCTTTATCAATCATGATGTTTCTGAATCTTTCGGTGAGAAAATCTAAGATACTGCTGAGTACATTTTCGCCGGACTCTTTAAACTTTTTGTTCGTTTGCTTGATAATAGTATTTAGGCTTAATGCAAATATATCACACAAGCTCAGGTGGTATCCTCTCTCAAGTATTATATTTATTATTCCGATTGCCTGGCGCCTGAGCGCGTATGGGTCCTGAGTTCCTGTGGGTATAAGCCCTGAAATGAAGCATGCGGATATTGAGTCTGCTTTGTCCGCTATGCTCACTATCGAGCCTATATCACTTCCAGGAAGCTCCCCGTCTCGGGAGATAGGCATGTAGTGCTCTTCTATCGCCTGCGCGACTTCCTTCTTCTCACCACCAAGCTCGGCGTAGTATTTCCCCATAATCCCCTGAAGCTCAGGGAATTCGAAAACCATTTGTGTAGCGAGGTCGGCTTTAGATAGGTAGGCTGCGGTTTCTACATCTTTTACCGGGCCCGGATAATTTATACTCTTAGCGATGCCGGCGGCTAATTTTTTTATTCTCTCCGTTTTATCGTAGTAGCTCCCGAGGTTGGAGAGAAATACCATTCCTTTAAGCGTCTCCACTTTCTCTCCGAGAGGAGTGCTTTTATCTTCATCAAAAAAGAACCTGGCATCCGTAAAACGCGCCCTAATTACCCGCTCGTTTCCTTTGACTACCACGTTTGGGTCTTTAACCGGTGTGCCGCATACGAAAATAAAATGCGGCAGAAGCTTCGTTTTATTTTTTGCGCTTACGACCGGGAAGTATTTCTGGTGGTTCTTCATAACGCTTATTAGCACTTCTTTCGGGAGCTTCAGAAATTCCTTCTCGAAATCCCCTTTGAGCACAACAGGATATTCAACAAGGTTTGTCACGGTTTCTAGTAGCTCTTCATCCTCTGTAATCTTGCCGCCAATCTTCTTGGCAAGTGCATCAACACCTCTTACGATATCGCTCTTTCTTCTATCCTGGTCTAAGATTACGTATCCCTTTTCAAGCTGCTGAGTATAGTCTTCCCAGCTCGTAACCTTAAACCCCTTTGGGTGCATAAACCTGTGCCCGTAGCTTTTTGAGGAGCTTTTTAAACCTTCAAGTTCGTACGTAACAGTTTTTCCACCGTATATTGCAAGCACCCACCTTATGGGTCTTACGAATGTTATATCACCGTCTCCCCACTTCATGGATTTTCTAAACGGTATCGACAGTATTAAATCGGGGAGTATTTCTTTAAGGAGCTTATCTGTTTTCTGTCCTTTGAATTTTTTTATTACCGCTAGAAACTCTCCCCTATCGCGCTTGATCTTTACAACATCTTTTATATCGACCCCCTGGGATTTCGCAAATCCTAAAGCGGGTTTTGTAGGGTTCCCCTTATCGTCGTAGGCAATATTTACAGGCGGCCCGTATGCCTCTTTCGTCTGGTCTTCCTGCTTATCCACAAGACTTGTAACCCTGAGTGTAAGTCTTCTGGGTGTGGCATAGGTCACGATTTCCTTAAAATTAAGGGAAGCTCCTTCGAGCTTTTTCCGAGCGTCCTGCTTTAAATCGGCAAGCGCAAACTCAATAAAGCCCGCCGGTATCTCTTCTGTACCTATCTCTAGAATCAGCTCTTTTTCCATGGGTTCTTCACTGCGAGGGGAAATCCCATCTCCTCCCTTTGCTCCAGGTATCCTTCGGCGCATTTTTTGGCAAGCGCCCGCACTTTCCCTATATAAGAAGCGCGCTCGGTTACACCGATCGCCCCTCTGGCATCGAGCAGATTAAAAGTGTGCGAGCATTTAAGACAATAGTCATAAGCCGGTAGGGGAAGCTTCTTTTCGATTAAATTCCTGCATTCCTGCTCGAACTTATCAAACATATCGCGGAGCATATCCGCGTTGGATTCCTCAAAGTTATATTTAGAGAATTCATATTCGTCTCTGAGATGTATCTCGCCGTATGTGATCCCTTCAGTCCACTCCAGATCATACACGCTCTCTACACCTTGAAGATACATGGCAATTCTCTCCGTCCCATATGTTATCTCAGCGGATACCGGTTTCAGGTCTATACCGCCCGCTTGCTGAAAGTATGTGAACTGGGTGATCTCCATCCCGTCGAGCCACACTTCCCAACCGAGTCCCCAAGCGCCGAGTGTAGGCGACTCCCAGTCGTCCTCTACGAATCTTATGTCATGTACCAAGGGGTCTATACCAAGATACTTCAAGCTTTCGAGGTAAAGCTCCTGTATGTCCTTCGGAGATGGTTTTATTAGTACCTGAAACTGATAATAGTGCTGAAGGCGGTTCGGGTTATCTCCGTAACGGCCGTCCGTTGGTCGCCTCGAAGGCTCCACGTATGCCACTTTCCATGGCTCTGGCCCAAGGCACCTGAGAAACGTAGCCGGGTGGAACGTACCCGCCCCCTTCTCCACGTCGTAAGGCTGCATGATAATACAGCCCTTTTTGGCCCAAAATTCCTGAAGCCCCAATATCACTTCCTGAAATGTCATTTTACTGTTTTAAAACTCCTTAAAGTTGAGGGAGAATAATACCATACTCAGAATTTTTGGAAATCCGACACACATATAAACTCAAGTTTTTGCAGTCCGGAATTTTTTATATTTTATCAACCACTCTCTTTCAGGTATGTTTCCACACCGTAATGGTCAAGAAATCCTCATATAAAAGCTCCGGCGTGGACATAGACGCCGGAAACCGCTTGGTGGAGCTTATAAAACCTCTGGCTAGGTCTACGGCTGATGAGAACGTACTTGGTAAGCTCGGGGGTTTTTCAGGAGCATACTCGCTTCCCAAGGGGAAATATAAGAGTCCTGTTCTAGTATCGGCTGCAGACGGCGTCGGTACAAAACTTAATATCGCAATTACGCTTGGCAAACTCGATACGGTCGGCATTGATCTAGTCGCAATGAATGTAAACGACATAATCACGTGCGGCGCCGAGCCTCTTTTTTTCCTTGATTACCTGGCAACTTCAAAGCTTGATCCCGTTGAGGCGGCCAAGGTTATAAAAGGTATAGCGAAGGGCTGCAAGATGGCCGAGTGCGCGCTCCTCGGAGGCGAGAC
>DEIM01000177.1 GCA_002352485.1 Candidatus Dadabacteria bacterium UBA2774 | reverse complement strand
GTTAAAGAGTAGTCCCACAACTATGCCAGGGAGACTTATAATATTCGGGATAATCATATGCTCAAGATCTACGAATGTAATTACCAGCAGAGCAAAAATAAATATGGCGTAAAAGAGCGTCTGGATACTGAGACCGAACGTATACACAGTTAAGAGTAGAAGCAAGCCCGATAGTATCTCGACAAACGGGTAGACTGCAGATATGCCGGACTTACAGTCGGCGCATTTACCCCCCAGCAGTAAGTAGCTAAGTATCGGTATGTTGTTATAAAATTTTATCTTGCTTCCGCATACCGTGCAGTGCGAAGGCGGGAATGCTATCGACTCTTCTCTTGGAATTCTGTAGATGCAAACGTTCAGGAAACTCCCGAACACTGTGCCGAATAGGAAGGAGACAACATAAAGCACAATATCGTTAGGCACGGTACTGACCGGGGTGCTCCTTTTGGAAGTCTCCGTAATTGCCGACAACTTTTTTTCTTATTTCGTTAAGAGCGTCAGTGAAATTGCGCCCAGAGATCTTAAGTTTCTTTCTCCTGTCTTTTAAATGCTCCCTTATTGCGAGCATCGAAGCCCTTTGACACAAAAGCTCGACGTCGGCACCCGATAGCCCTTTGGTTTTATGTGCTATCTCTTTTATTTTTACGTCGTCGGCAATGGGTTTACCGCGTGTATGAATTTTAAGTATTTCTATGAGCTCACTTTCATCTGGGTAGGGTATATTCAAAATAAGGTCGAAGCGGCCCGAGCGAAGAAGCGCAGGGTCTACAATATCGACCCTATTGGTAGCGGCCAGGATGAGCACTTCTCTTAAATCTTCAACGCCGTCCATCTCGGTAAGCAGCTGACTTACCACTCTTTCCGAAACCCTTGTGCCGTCGCCCTCTCTTCGGCACGGGGCGAGTGCGTCAATCTCGTCGAAAAACACTATACAGGGCGAAACCTGTTTTGCTTTCTTGAATACTTCCCTTACGGCGTGCTCGGACTCTCCGACGTACTTTGAGAGTATCTCGGCACCCTTTATAGATATGAAGTTGGCGCCGCTCTGGTTGGCAAGCGCTTTGGCAAGTAGTGTTTTCCCTGTTCCAGGCGGGCCGCAAAGCAGTATCCCTTTAGGCGCTTTAGCGTCTATTAGTTCAAAGAGGTCTTTGTGCTTAAAAGGCCAGATTACGGCTTCAAGCAGCTTTTCCTTTGTATCTTTAAGCCCCCCGATATCGTCCCATGTGACTTTTGATATCTCAACAAAAATCTCTCTTATAGCCGAAGGCTCCACCTCTTTGAGTGCATCCATAAAGTCCGAAGTCTCGACCGAAACAGGCACGATATTTTTTGTGTCCATCGAATCGGGATCGTTCTCATCGTAATCGGGAAGTGAGCGTCTGAGTGATTTCATGGCGGCTTCACGGCATAGGTTCTCTAAATCGGCTCCCACATATCCGTGAGTGAGGTCTGCAAGCCGCTCGAGGTCGATGTCCCCACAGAGCGGCATTCCGCGCGTATGGACTTCGAGTATTTTAGCCCTACCGTTTCTGTCGGGCACATCGAGACTCACTTCCCTGTCGAAGCGGCCCGGTCTTCTGAGCGCGGGGTCAAGAGCCCCGGGGAGGTTGGTTGCCCCTATGACGACTATATTGCCCCTTTGCTTGAGCCCGTCCATAAGTGAGAGCAGCTGAGAGACTATCCTTTTCTCAACGTCCCCAGATACCTTGTCTCTTTTTGGGGCGATTGCGTCTAATTCATCCAGGAATATGATCGAGGGCTGGTTTCTGGCGGCAATCTCGAATAGATCCCTTAGCCTTGCCTCGCTCTCACCGTAGAATTTGTGCATTATCTCAGGGCCGTTTATAACCTGGAAATTAGCGTTTGTTTCATATGCTACGGCTTTGGCCAGAAGTGTTTTACCGGTACCTGGCGGCCCAACGAGGAGAATACCTCTGGGAGGGTCGACACCGAGCTTACTGAAGAGCTGAGGATATCTCAAGGGAAGCTCTACAATCTCTCTTACTTTTGTAATTTGCTCTTGAAGACCGCCTATGTCTTCGTAGCTAACTCTTGAGCTGTCGAATTTTTCCTTGGAGCGCTTTCTTATATCGATCTTTGTAGAAGCCTTTATTATTACGGAGTTTGAAGGGATTATTCCGGCTACATTGAACTCCTCTTCACCCGTGCCCGGGAGTTTGAGCCTTATCTTGTCTCCCAGTGTTATGGGGTAACCTTCAAGGCGATCGAGGAGGTATTTAGTTTCATTCCCGTTATAAAGAAGCTCGGTATTCCTGGGAGATAAAACTACCTTGGTTGCCGACTTTGAGTCGATTTTTTTCACGAACACATGCTCGTCTAAATCAACTCTGGCGTTTTCTCTTGTGACCACGTCTAGCTGGATCACCGATTTATGACGACCAGATTTTTCAAGCGGCATCACCCTGACAATGGTCTTTCTCTTTCCACCGATTTCAACCAGGTCCCACGCATCTACACCGATTTCGTGCATATCGTCCGGATTTAGGCGGGCAAACCCTTTGCCTGCGTCCTTTTTCGCTATCTCTTTTATCTTGAGCGCTATCATAGTAAACCCTGAAAAGATAATACCGTTCGAGTATTTGAGGGTCAAGAATATTTTCATATCCTAAAGGTTTATTTGACCCCAATCTAAGTAGCCGAGACGGCGTCTTCATTGATTATAGAGCTTATCTTTATTATAATTCCAAAAAGCAGCAAATTAAGACAGCAAACCCGTGATACTTAAATCTCTTACTCTTAAAAATTTCCGCTCTTACAGGGCCGAGACGTTCGCGTTCAGCGAGCGTGTGAACCTGATACACGGCGCTAATGCTCAGGGAAAGACCAATTTGCTCGAAGCAGTTCATTTGCTCCTTACGTTTAAGCCGTTTAAGCAAGTGAAACACGAGGAGCTTATTACTTTTTCTGAAGTGGAGTGCCGGATAAAGGGCGAGATTGAGTCTTCAAGCGGTCTTGACGAGGTGCATATTTATATTGGGGGTGAGAAAAGGACTGTCAGGCTTAACGGCAAGATCATCTATAGGGCGTCCAGCATTCTGGGAAGATACCAGGTGGTTTCCTTTCTTCCATCGGATATTGAGCTTGTAAAAGGCAGTCCTCAATACAGGAGACGTTACCTAGACGCTCTTATTTCGGGGCTTGAGCCCGAGTACCTTCGTGAGCTTAAGCAGTATCACAGAGCGCTTTCACAACGCAATGCCGTGCTCTCCAAATCACCTAGGCTGAGCCCCGGGAGTCTTGAGGTATGGGATGAAAAACTGGCTGAGACCGGGGGTAAAATTGTTAGTAAGAGAAAGGAATATGTAAAGAAAGTGAAACCCCGATTAAATAAGTTATATAAGCTTACTTCAGGCATCAATGCTGATGTAGATATCATATACACATGCTCTTTCGATGCCGAGAAAGACCCCGTCAGTGGTTTATTGGCCGAGTTAAAGTCTAATTTTGAAAAGGACAGAAAACGCGGACACACTACCGCAGGGCCGCACAGGGATTCACTTACATTCCATGTTGAAGAAAATGACGCTTCTTCTTTCGCCTCGCAGGGGGAGGCAAAGAACCTGGCGTTTGCGCTAAAGGCATCAGAAATCGGGCTTATAAAAGAGACGCTCGGGAAAACTCCGGTGCTGTTGCTGGACGACGTTACGAGTGAGCTTGATGATAGCAGAAAAAAATTCATATTCAGGCTGCTTAAAGACTTTTCGGGACAGGTGTTTATAACAACTACAAGCAAAAAAGAGATCGGGTATAAAGGGGAGATGAAAGAGTTTCTAATAAAAGGCGGTCATGCAGTTCAGGTTTCACAGCTTGAATAATAGACACAGGAGGCGATCAGTTGAGTGAAAAGGCCTTTCAAGATTACTGGGATCATAACGAATGCTGGGGCTGCGGGGCGAAAAACCCGCACGGGCTTCATATAAAAAGCCACTGGTCTGAAGAGGATTCTGTTTCTGAGTGGATTCCTCTGGAGCGCTACAAGGCAGGGCCCGACGGGTTTTTAAACGGAGGCATTATAGCCACACTCGTAGACTGCCACTCTGTGGCTACGGCTATTGCGGACTGCTACAGAGAAGAGGAGAGGGGACTCGATACCGAGCCGCTTATCTGGTGTGTCACTGCGTCAATGAAAATAGATTATCACAGGCCTGTTTCTACCTCTGAGCCCGTGAATCTTAAAGCCAAGATTGTGAAGAGAGAAGGGAGAAAAATAACTGTCGAGTGCGAGTTGTATTCGGGAGGCAAAGTCTGTGTGCGGGGTGATGTGCTGGCCGTAAAGGTGCCTGCAGATAAGTGGTATGGATGATATTTCTCTTTCATCTACTCAAGCGAGCCGTATATTTTAAATACCTTATGCTTCTAGAATCTGGATAAATTATGAGAACTGTATCATTAACAAGCTTATTACTGGCTGCAATTTTGTTGTTTGTTTATAAAGCAGCGGCAGATGAGGGTGTTCCGATACCCGTAAAAGCGAGCTTGGTGCCGGACGTAAGCGCAATAGTTCCGGGAAAGTCTTTCAAAGTGGGGGTATTGTTTGAGATTATTCCACACTGGCATATTTACTGGAAGAACTCTGGGGATACCGGTCTTCCTACAAAAGTTGTTTTCAGGCTGCCGGAGGGGTTTAGTACAGGTGAGCTACAATGGCCAGTTCCGCAAGTATATACGAGAGCCGGTGATATATCGGACTATGGTTATGAGGACTCTTTACTTCTATATTCTCAGGTGAATGTGCCCGAAGAATTAAAGACGGGCTCAGTAATAGATATAGCGGCTGAGGTATCTTGGGTAAGCTGTGAGGAGATATGTATACCGGGAAAGGCGGAGCTTGAATTAAAACTGCCGGTTTCGGGTAAACAAGAGCAGGTGAATACCGATCTTTTCTCTAGATGGGAAAATGCGCTGCCGCTTTTTGAATCAGATAAGAAAAACCCGTTCAAAGTAGAAATCAGCAGCACAGTAAAAAATGAGACCTCTGAAACTATTCATATTGCCCTAAGCCACGAAAAATCTGTGAGCGGTATAGAACTCTATCCCGTTCCGGGTGATGATCTGTCAGTCAGCGACATCACTATTGATAACACAAACGAAGTAGGTAAAACGGATATTAAGCTCGAAGTCCGGGCGCTTTCAGGCCGGAATTTAAAAGATTCAAACTTAGAAACTCTGATTGTTTATAAAGATGCGGACGGAAAACGCTCAGGGGTCAGTCTAAGCATACCAATTGGAAACTGAACATCACACACACTACATTACACATACTACATTGGAGGAATATGCATGAGTTTGAGATACAATATCGGATTGTTGGTATTAAGAGTTTCGGTGAGCGCGATAATGATTATCGTCCACGGGCTTCCAAAGCTTCTTAACCCTTCTCCTTTCATCCAGCATATTGCAAAAGAGGGGATAGCTATGCCTCTCGTTTCCGGTTACCTGGCTATATCGGCTGAGACTGTTTTTCCGCTACTCATTATTGCCGGATTATTCACCAGAATTTCCGCTTTCATTGCAGCGGTGAATATGTTTATTGCCGCGTTTGTTCTACATATTATGATTAACGGAGACCCCTTTGCGAAATGGGAAAAAGCACTTCTATATATGATTATATTTGCCGCTCTGGCTATAACAGGCCCCGGGGAGTGGAACGTAAAAAAACTATTCAGCGGCACAGTGGCCGACGCAGGTTCTTAACAACAGATTCATATCACTGTAGTATGCTAGATGGACGGAGCAATTCTTATGACTAATAGGCCTGAAAAGAGAATTATTATAATGGGTGGCGGGTTTGCGGGAGTTAAGTGCGCAAGGACTCTTAGAAGTAAACTCCAAAATGAAGAAGTCCAGATAGTACTATTTAACAGTGAGAACTATATGGTTTTTCAACCGCTCCTTGCAGAAGTCGTGGGCGCGTCGATAAGCCCAGAGCCTATTTCCGTGCCGCTAAGGCAGATGCTTCCGGGCGTATACTGCAGGACTGAGGACGTAACAAAAATTGACCTTGAAAACAATTTTGTAGAGTATTCGGGTGACCGGAGTCTTATCGGGAGGATGGATTACGATCATCTTGTTATAGCAACGGGTTCAGATGTAAATATGGGTCAGATACCCGGGATGTCGGACCATTCCTACCCGCTTAAAACAGTGGGAGACGCAATTGCGCTGCGCTATCACGTAATTCAGCAAATGGAAAACGCTGAGATCTCAGACGATAAGGCGCGCAGGCCCTGGTATCTGTCTTTTATTATTGTCGGGGGCGGATTCAGCGGAGTCGAGGTCGCTGGGGAAATAAACGATCTAGTGCGGGATACGCATAAGTATTACAAAAACATCTCAGAAGATGATATCAAAGTCACGCTCGTACATTCAAGGGATCAGATACTCCCCGAGGTAAGCTCCAGTCTAAGGGACTTTGCCAGAGAAAAGATGGAAAAAGCGGGGATTGACATGGTACTGAATCACCGCGTTTCTTACGTAACGAAGGACGGGGTGGGATTTGGCGACGGTACTACCATAAACGGTGCGACAGTAGTAAGCACAGTCGGAAACGCACCGGTAAAAGTGGTTCAGGCGCTCGATGTGGAAAAAGAGCGCGGGCGGCTGTTGACAGAGCCCGATATGAGGCTCAAGGGGCAATCTAATGCATGGGCGGTCGGTGACTGCTCCGTGATTACCAACAGTTACGACGGAAGTGTTTGCACACCTACCGGGCAGTTCGCCGAACGACAGGGGCGCCAGAC
>DEIM01000099.1:523-3396 GCA_002352485.1 Candidatus Dadabacteria bacterium UBA2774 | reverse complement strand
TACGAGAAGGTAAAGGCCTGCAATATCCTAATTCTCGGCTCGGCGATATGGCTTGGAGAGAAGACCTCTATATGTACTCAGGTTATAGAAAGATTATATGCAAACTCGCACTTATTAAATGATCGTGGACAATATGCAGACTACGGCAAAGTAGGCGGGTGCCTGATAACAGGGAACGAAGACGGAGCTAAGCACTGTTCGATGAATATACTGTATTCGCTCCAGCACCTGGGGTATACGATACCGCCTCAGGCGGACGCAGCATGGCTGGGTGAAGCGGGTCCCGGACCCTCATACCTTGACCCGGGCTCTGGCGGTCCGGAGAACGACTTCACTAACCGTAACACTACGTTTATGACCTGGAACCTTATGCACGTAGCCAGGATTCTTAAGGACGCGGGCGGTATACCTGCGCACGGTAACCAGCGCTCTGAGTGGGACGCGGGGTGCAGGTTTGACTATGAGAACCCGGAGCATAGGTAAGCATTACACCTGCGCAGCTAAGTTTGCAGTACCGGGAAGCTTATGAGGAGTAACAATTATCTCCTGTATGCTACAGGATAGCTTTATGAGTTATAATTGTGTTCGCAGTAATTCTCAAACCATTTCGAGGTTATATTGGTTAAGATGCGAAAGTTATATTTAAGCTTTCTTGTTTTGTTAGTCAGCGTTTCAATTAGCTGTGTAAGCTATCAGGCTTCTTCTGAGCCCTCGGTCGAGGATGCTCCTACCATACTTATTAGTGAAGACTATAAACGAGTGAACCTGCCGGATTGCACTACGAGCGCCATTCAAACCGGGCAAGGAAGTTTATGCGGAGAGATTGTTTCTCCAAGCTCGGGAAAGAAGGTAAACGCGTACCTCGGCATTCCATTTGCCGAGTCAACAGCAGGGGATAACCGCTGGCGCGCTCCTGTGCCTGTTAAGTCATGGAATGGAGATTTGAAGGCAACACAGTTCGGGCCTTCCTGCCCTCAAAGCTCCCCTCTTGCGCCTCAATCTGAGGACTGTCTAACAGTGAATGTGTGGACCCCACCTGAGGCTTCACAAGAGCCCAGGGCAGTAATGGTGTTTATATACGGCGGGGCATTTGTTTACGGATCAAGCGCAGACGCTCTTTACAACGGAGCCTACACGGCAGCCCATGGGGATGTGGTAGTAGTCAGTTTCAACTACCGCCTCGGCGCGCTCGGCTTTCTGGCAGGCCTTAAGGATAAAGCCACGGGGGAGGAGATTAACGGAAACTACGGATTCCTGGATCAGGTACTGGCTCTAAAATGGGTACAGGAAAACATAAGCGCTTTCGGGGGAGACCCATCGAAAGTCACAGTTTATAGCGAGAGTGCGGGTGCTATGAGCACCGGTCTTCATCTGGTTTCGTCGCCTGCATCAGAGGGCCTGTTCAGAGCGGCTATTATGGAGAGTAACCCGCTTGGAATCCCGTATAGGACGCTAAAAGAGTCAAACGCCATCTCAAAAAGATTCGCTCATGATCTCGGATGTGCTGAGGACGACGTTGCATGTATGAGAAGTAAACTCCCCGAGGTCGTGCTGGACACTCAGGTGCAGAAGAACCTGGCGTGGCCTTTAGTCTTTCATGGTATAACGGACCTGCTCATATGGGCCCCTGTAATTGACGGAGAGGTTATCACGGAGCAGCCGATTACCGCTATATCACAAAGAAAGCTTAATACTCCCATAGTAATAGGTACAAATAAGAACGAAGGGATATTATTCATTGAGATATCAAAGGCAGCTGTAGGAAAGAAGTCATTCTCGGCTTTGGATTATCGGCTGATGCTTGATTTTATGATACGTGATCATGCTCTCCGTAAGAAGATATACGAAAAATACCCCAATGTTGACGGAGATAATACAAAAGTTATATCAAAGGTAATAACGGATTATCTATTCATATGTCCGTCCCAATATACCGCAAAACATTCTTCACCAAGTACTTGGTCATACGCATTTGAGCACGTCTCGTCTTTTAATAATTGGCCGAAAACACCAGCTTGTGCAAGCGTCGTCTGCCACGGGGACGAGCTTCCATATATATTCCATACAACCAGCGCAAGGGGTTATGAATTTACCTCTGAAGAAGCCAAGCTATCCGATTTAATGATTGATTACTGGACCAGCTTTGCCAAAGATTTAAATCCGGAGTCTGATATTGTGAAATGGCCCCCTTTCGGTAAGGATTCACTGAATCTGGTATTTCTCACCCCTGTCGATCAAATGAAAACTGAATCGGAGATTGTAGAGGCTAATTGCCCTCTGTGGGATGAGATTGGGTATGACCTTCACGATTCATTCTGGGGGATTTTCTAGAAATACTTTTCTTACCTGTATATTCCGGTTCTACTTAATCTATATTCGTTTCAGTGAATCGCTGTGGAATTACAGCTAATGAATACTCCTCAAAAAATTCTAATATTTTTACTGCTAACAATTCCATTTACATTGACAGTTTCCGCTCAGACTGGTGATGACAGCCTGTCCGATGGCAGGGATCTAAACTCAACCGCACAAATCGATACGTTAAAGTATATGACGGGAGGGTGGGGTGGTGTTAGGGATAAATTAATTGAACTAGGCATTACTCCCACAGCTAGGTACTACTCGTCAGTACTTGGAAACCCGGCAGGGGGAAAAAGGAAAGGGGTTCGGTACGCAGGGCTTTTGAACGCGTTTTTAAATTTCGATCTTGAGAAACTGCTAAATATCGGCGGTACCAGGTTTGTGGTCTCGGGCTCGTGGGCCTCGGGCAAGAGCCTTACAAATAAGGATATAGGCAACTTTTTTAGCGTATCCAGCATATTCAGCGGCCAATCTTTGAGACTCTATCAGATGTTTTTAAGGACCGATCTATA
>DEIM01000099.1:0-422 GCA_002352485.1 Candidatus Dadabacteria bacterium UBA2774 | reverse complement strand
TTCAGTAACCCGCAGGCCTCCTGGGGCGCCTGGGTCAGGGGTGCTCCCGCGGATGAAATCTATTTTATGGCAGGTGTTTATAATTCCAATCCCAAGCTTGTCAGAGACAGTGCGCACGGCTTGGATTTTTCCTTTCGGGACGGCGCAATGTTTATCGGTGAGATCGGTTATCTCCATAACCAAAAGAACGGCTCGGATAAAAAGCCCGGAAAATATAAATTCGGCGCTTATTACGATTCTGGGACCTTTCCTCGATTTACAGATGAGGTTGATGAAAGTGAGACGAGTGAGGAAGGAAATTACGGATTTTATGTTATTGGCGAGCAGATGGTGTATCAGGAACGCCCGGTATCGGATCAGGGGCTGACATCATGGGCCGCTCTGACATTTGCGCCTGAAGATAGAATTAACACGTTCCCGCT
>DEIM01000182.1 GCA_002352485.1 Candidatus Dadabacteria bacterium UBA2774 | reverse complement strand
AGAGGAGCTCTCTGAGCTCGAAGAAGAAATGAAAACCGGCAATAACGAAGGAATGGAAAAAGAATGGGGGGACATCGTATTTTCGTTGGTCAACCTGGCCCGTCACCTAAAGCTTGACTCGGAGGGCACGGCTCATAAGGCAATAGACGGATTCATAGAGCGTTTTGGCAAGATCGAAGACTTGGCTGAATCAAGGGGTAAAGAATTGGCCGATATGAATATTGAAGAATTGGATAAGCTTTGGGATGAAGTTAAAAATCAAGAGGTATAATCTAACAAATTAATCTCAGACTACTTCTCCGGTCAACATTCCCGTTAGTTTCCACCCGTCATGTATGAATACATCGGACTCATTTGCGGAATCTTCCGTGTATACGAACGAATCGTTTTTTAAGCTATCATCCCGGGAATCGTATATCGCAAATGGTACAGGCTCGTTCACATGCGTTCTCAGATCAATGGGCGTCGGATGGTCAGACATAACGAGTATTCTGTATTCATCAAAGCGCTTTATTCCCTCAAGCACTCGCCCTACAACCCTGCCGTCGAAGTCCTCAATGGCCTGTATTTTAAGCTCGGCTTTACCTACGTGTCCCGTTTCATCCGTTGACTCTATGTGGATCATGGTAAGGTCCAGGCGCTCTAAAGAATCGAGAGCGTAATCTACTTTTCCTTCGTAATTGGTGTCCAGGTAGCCGGTAGCTCCCGGAACATCAATCACTTCGAGGCCTGCATATATCCCTATCCCTTTAACCAGATCTACTGCAGAAATAACAGAGCCCGTAAGACCGTAGAGCTCTTTGAACGTGGGCATATTGGGTGCAGTACCCTGTCCCCAGAGCCATATGCTATTGGCTGGATTCTTTCCTTCCTCTATTCTCTTCTTATTGACCGGATGGTCTTTCAATATCTCTCTGGATTGCTCTATAAGCTCTGTTAATTTTTGAGCGCCTTCTCCGGAAGGGAAATGTGTTTCAATAGCCTTTCCTGATATATCGTGTGGAGGAGTTGTATTTATTTTCATGTTGCCGCCCGGCCATACAAGCAGGTGTCTATAGCTCACACCCGGATGGAGTTCAAGACTGCCGAGGTCAAGTTCTTTTTGGAGACTTGAAATAATCTCATTTGCTTCCTCAGTGCTTATGTGCCCGGCGCTGTAGTCTTCCATTATTGTGCTGCCGTTCGTGTCTTCAAGTGTTACCAGGTTGCATCTGAGTGTAACGTCTCCTTCGTTGAGATTTACACCTATGCTGGCTGCCTCGAGCGGTGAGCGGCCCGTGTAGTAAACCATCGGATCGTATCCGAGTACCGTTAGGTTCCCGACGTCACTTCCAGGCGGCAGAGGGTCGGGAATGGTCTTAACCATGCCGAACATCTGGGCGTGTTTTGCCATCATATCGAGATTGGGAGTGCGGGCTACTTCAAGAGGCGTTTTACCGTCAAGCTCTGGGAGCTTATGGTCCGGCATGCCGTCACCCTGCAGTATTACGTATTTCATGATGATAAGATCATAAATGCTCTGAGGGATATATCAATATACTAAAAGCTAATTTGAAGAAACTCTGTGTTTATACAAAGTCAGGTCAAGGAGTTTTCCCCAAGCTTCATTACCTGTTTTTCAGCGTTGTAGGAACTTCTGACGAGCGGGCCGGCCTCTATGTGAGGTATGCCTATAAACTTCTCGCCGTAGCTCTTTAGCGACTCGAACTCAAGTGGGTGGTAGAACTTTGAAACGGGCAGGTGGTCGACTGTAGGCTGAAGATACTGGCCGATAGTTACAATGTCGCACCCTACATCCTTTAAATCCTTTAGTGTTTCCAGTACCTCGTCAGTCTCTTCACCGAGACCAACCATGATGCCCGACTTCGTGAGCATGTCGGAGTTCCCGTACTGCTTACTCTCTGAAAGTACCTTGAGCGACCAATCGTAGTTTGCCTGAGGTCGCACGGAGCGCTTCTTACCGCTCTGAGTGAGCTGCTGAAGCCTGTACAGTCTGGGAACTGTCTCTATGTTGTGATTCAGTACGTCTGGACCGGCATCTAGGACTTCTTCAAGCGCGCCTGTCTCGCCCTTGAAGTCCGGTATCAGGACTTCGATTTTAATAGCTGGATTGCCTTGTCTGATTTTTCTAATAGTCTCGCCGAATATAGAGGCGCTCTCGTAGTTCTGATCGTCTCGGTTGACTGAGGTAATTACGATGTGTTTTATCTGGGCGTTATTTTCGGTGAGTTTATTTACGGCCTCGGCGACCCTGTCGGGCTCTTCCCAATCTATTTCCCCACCCCTTCCGGTTTTTACATGACAGAAGCCGCAGCTTCGGGTGCACGTGTCTCCGAGAATCATAAAAGTGAGCGTGCCCGCACCCCAGCACTCCCCGATGTTCGGACACCTGGCCTCTTCACATACAGTGTTTAAGTGGAGGGACTTCGTAAGACCCCTTAGGTGGGTGTAGTTTTTTCCGCCTGGAAGCTTAGCTTTTATCCAGCTCGGTTTTGCCCGGTTTCTCATACGGATAGTATAATCAAGATCGCTCTTAAGGACAGTTTATTTAGTACCAATTAATCCCAAATGTTCCAGTATGCCTTAAGATGGCGAAGAAAACGGTGAGTCGCTCTTCTGCTCTTCCTCGACAACAGCCGGGTCTTCAGATGTAAGCTCTTTTATATGGGACTGAAGCTCTTTTACCTGCGCCTGCAGGTCTCTTATCTTGCGTTTTGCATCGGAGCTTGCGCTCATAGACCCAAGAGCTCCGAACACAAGCGCAACGAAAGCTCCCACGACAAATGCGCCCAGTATTAGGACAATATTCTTTGTTATGTATGGTCCCACAAAGTACTTGTTAAGATCCATCTTGAGCTCAAATGTGTGTGTAAACACGTCCAAGTTCTGGGTATAAATAATTGCGAAAAAGATAATTATGATGACGATGAATATTATTCTTAAATAACGCATGGGTCATTCCTCCAAAGTTTTAATTTCTTTACTTAGTGCCTCGTAAGTATCTTCCAGGAATTCGGGCATAATTTTTACATCTGCAATTACAGGCATAAAATTGGTATCTCCGCTCCATCTGGGGACTATGTGATAGTGAAGATGGTCTTCGATCCCCGCTCCCCCTGCTATACCCATGTTCATCCCAACGTTGAACCCCTCGGCATTAAACGCTCCCAGGATATCTATACACTTGGATGTGAGGTCCATAAGCTCCAGCCTCTCGGCAGAGTTAAGATCCGAAATCTTACTCGTATGTTTGTACGGTACTGCCATAAGGTGCCCGTTTGAGTATGGATAGCGATTCATGATTATAAAACCTGTTTCACCTTTGTAGAGAATAAGATTACTTTTATCAGCCTCTTGTTTGGGTTTCTCACAAAAGATACATCCGTCTTCTTTTTCCCCTTTAATATACTCTATTCTCCATGGGGCCCAAAGCGATTTCATATTCAGTTTATTATATCAACAAGATAGAAAAGTCCAAAACTGGATTTTGTGGGAAACCCTGACAGCCCATGTATGTTTGCTCTTGAAAGGATCATATCTAAGAGTGCAGACTTTTTCTTGGGAAAGCTCACAACCGAGGGTTCGCCTTCTATCCCTCCCATGCTGCCGGCTAAGGTTACGGCATCGTTTATAGTCCCAAGCTCATCAATGAGCTTAAGCTCTTTTGCCTGCTCACCGGTAAATATTTTTCCGTCTGCGATCACATTGACCTCATTCATATCGAGGTCTCTTGCTTTTGAGACGGCGGTTTTAAACTGAACATGGACATTATCGATAAGCTCTTGTATGTATTCGCGGTCGGCCTCGTTCATTTCTCTGAACGGGGAGCCGACGTCCTTGAATTTTCCGCTTGTAATGACTTCTACATCCACCTTCGCCCATGCAAGAAGCTTCTCGTAGCTTGCGAACTGGGCGATCACTCCTATACTGCCTGTAATAGTGCCTGGGTTAGCGAATATTTTCTCTCCGGCGCATGCAATGTAATAGCCGCCTGAAGCGCCTACGCCGCCGATGCTGGCGATAACGGGCTTGTGCTCCCTTAGCTCAAGGAGCGCGCTGTATATTTCCTGTGAGGGCCCGACAGCTCCACCGGGTGAGTCGATTCTTACTACAACCGCTTTGATACCGTCATCATTTTTGATTTTCTTAAGGCTTTCGAGATATATCTGTGAGTCGAGTATAACGTTCTCTACTCTCAGCACGGCTACTTTATCTCCGCCTGTGAATCCGCCTTCTCCCGATATTAAGAGACCGCATCCAAGGCCCGCTAGAAATGTAAAAAACAAGAAAACGAGTATTAAGATTGCCAGTAAAAAGCTTCTCAGTTTAACCTACCTCGTCATTTGATATAGATTTAAGCTTTGAGCCAAGCACGTCGCCGAGTGTAACTGAAGCCTCGCCCTGAGAGGACATAAAATCGGACACCCTTTGCTTTTCGAGCCAGCTTTCAAGCTTTTTCTTGCTCAAATTAACCTGTCTTTTTCTCTTATCAAGTCCTGTAACAAGAGCGGTGATTTCATCGCCTTCTTTGACGTTTTTAGTTAAATCGCTTTGCCCTTTGTCGTCGCTATACTCATTTGCCCGAATGTATCCTTCTAGTTTATCTTCGAGCTCGAGCACAATACCCCATTCCTTTACGTCCTTTACTTTTCCTGTAACGGAAGTCTGCCGCGGTTTATACTTCTTCATTGCTTCTTCCCAGGGGTCTGATGAAAGTTGTTTTACCCCAAGCCCTATCCTTTGATTTTTGTCATCGACATTTAGGACGACAACCTCAATCTCGCTTCCTTTTTCATAGGCTTCTTCGGGATTCACCCTACCTTCCCAAGATATGCTGTCCGGTCTTACAAGACCTACCATGTTCTCTTCTACTTCAACAAATATCCCCTTGTCGGTGACGTTGCGAATGGTGCCTTTTATCTTTGTACCTTCAGGATTATCTTCTTTAAAGAGCTGCCATGGGCTCTGCTCTATCTGCTTTAAGCTTAGCGATATACGCCTGTTCTCTGAGTTCACTTCCAATACAACTGTCTGAAGCATGCTCCCCTGATCAACTACTTCCTTTGGATGTTTGAAACGTTTCGTCCAGGTAATTTCGGATACATGCACCAGCCCCTCAACACCCGGCTCAAGCTCTACGAAAACACCGAAATCAGTTAGCGATACGGCCTTACCCGTAATCTGTGTGCCCGGTGTATAAGTATCACGGACATTTTCCCAGGGGTCAGAAGTGGTTTCCTTTAAGCTGAGAGTTATTTTTTCATCGCCTTCAATTTTTAAGATTCCTACTGTAATATCGTCGTCAATCGAGACCACGTTGCTCGGATGGGCGATTCTTCCCCAGGAGAGCTCGCTAATAGGTATGAAGCCTTCTATGCCGCCTATATCGACAAATACACCCTGGTTGATTATGTTCACGACCTTTCCGGAAACCGTAGTTCCTTCTTTGAGCTTCGATAGGGTTTCCTTTCTTAGTACTTTCCGTTCTTCTTCAAGTATCGCCCTTCTGGACAGCACAACATCTCTGTCGGCGAGTTTGATTATCCGCGCCTCAATAGTCTGGCCGATGAATTTATCCAAATCTGCCTGGGGGCGAATATCTATTTGAGAGCCTGGAATAAAGGCTCTTATTTCTATAGTTTTTCCAACGTCCGCGATCAAACCACCTTTTACCTTTCGTTGTACAATAGCGGTTACAAGCTCACCCTTCTCGTATGCGTTTTTGAGCGCTTCGTTCTCTTTAATAAACCCGGCCTTGGATTTTGAAAGCCTTGGAAAACCTTCATTTATCCAGTTTTCTATGACGACTTCGACTTCCTCGCCGATCTCTACGTCAAGCTCGCCCTCTTTGTTGTAAAATTCCTGTACGGCGGCCACGCCTTCTGATTTCGATCCGAAATCCAGGAACACATCGTCTTTATCGACTCTAACAACAGTCGCTTTGAATATCTTCCCTTGGTCAGGAACATTCATGCTTTCGTCTACAAGTTCTGCAAAATTTTTCTCATCTACCATAATATCGCCTTTTTCATAAGATATAGTATTTGTCAGTTAACCATCCGTTGTCATTAATGAATTAGTATCAGGTAGCGCAGGATTCTTACAAGCCTTGGACTTCCTTAATTATTTTTAATACTACTTCATCAGCGTTAAGATGGGTTGTATTTATTATGACCGCATTCCGGGCCGGATGCAAGGGAGATTCTGAGCGCTCCATGTCCTGCTTATCTCTAGCGGCTATTTGCTTACCTATGTCATCCATGTTCGCATCGCTTCCGGATTCATGTAATTGATTGCACCTTCGCTGTGCCCGCATCTCTAAATCCGCATCAAGATAAAACTTATATTTAGCATCAGGGAATACATATGTCCCCATGTCTCTTCCCTCTGCCACAATACCGCCTTGTTGTCCGATGTTGCGCTGTATCTCAATAAGCCTCGTTCTAACTATGCCTTTCGTCGCGATGTCGGAGGAGAGGCGTGAAATCTCAGGGGATCTTATTTTATCTGTAATATCCTCATTATTTACAAGAACTAAGAGAACGTGGTTCTGATCTCTTCTAAAGGTTATTTCAGTGCGGTCCAACAAAGATTCAAGCTCATTTGCGAGGTCGATATTGACCCCCTCTCTCTTTGCCTGAAGCGCTATTGCCCTGTACATAGCCCCGGTATCAAGGTAGCTCAGGCCCAATTTCTCAGCCACTGACTTCGCTGCCGTGCTCTTTCCCACTCCTGAAGGCCCGTCGATTGTGATTATGGCTTTTTCAAACATAGTTTTCGTTAATAGTCGGGTTTGGGGGATTAATTTTTTCTCAAATGCCTCAAATCATGAAAAAAGCCCGGATATGATACCGATACGCATTCAGATCCTTCTATTTCGGTCTCGCCCTCGGCACGAGCGGCCGCCACGGCGACCGCCACAGCTATTCTGTGGTCCCCCCAGCCAGAGCACTTTGCGCCTT